>JAKBNI010000110.1 GCA_021831125.1 Actinomycetes bacterium
GGCGTACAGGGCGAGCGCGACGTAGGCGACGACGAGCAACCAGGCCAGGTAGGCGAGGTCGGTGACGAGAGAGATCGAGCTCACGTAGGCGAGGGCGCTGAAGAACACCGCCGAGCCCAGGAGCCCCACCGTGATGCGCCGACGCTGGACACGCGTCGAGGCGCGCAGCGGGGGCTCGTTCCCGACGAGGGACGACTCGGTGGGGAACGCCGAGTACGCCCGCGCGTAGTGGCTCGCGCTCGTCGCGCGTGCGACCGGGCCCGCGGCGCCGTAGCGGCCGACCGCGGCGCGCTCGTCGTGGTCGAAGTCGTAGTCGTCGCTCCACTCCTCCCACGTGCCGCGCGACTCGAGTGAGCGGTACGTGTCATCGGGGTGAACGAGCGTGAGTCGGGGACGACGCGTCGTGTACGCGCGCGGTCGTTGCGTCACGACCGGGGCCGGCGGCTCCTCGTACTCGTCGAGGCGGTGCACCGGCGCGACGGCGTAGCCCTGTCGACTGAGGATCTCGTGCTCAGCGTGGAAGCTCTCGATCGATCGATCGGAGCGCACCTCTCGGACCTTGCGCACGACGATCGGGGTCAAGAGCGCCAACCAGAGGAGGGCGAGGAAGATCAGCAGCACGAGCGTCGCCTCATCCTCCGGTCCACCGACATTGCGCCAAATGTACCGGTGAGACCGGGAAAATTGGTGGATGTCAGGCCTCGTGGAGGCCGCACTCGTCCTTCTCGAGGCCGACCCAGCGACCCGAGCGACGGCCCTCGCCGGGTCGCGGGCGCTCGGTCATCGCGGCGCACCCGATCGACCCGTAGCCCTCGGACCAGAGGGGGTGCTCGGGCAGGGCGTGACTCGCGAGGTAGTACGCGACGTCGTCGTCGGTCCAGGTGGCGAGCGGGTTCACCTTCACCAGGGCGAAGCGCCGGTCCCAGCCGACGACCGGGGCGGCGTCGCGCGTGGGCGCGTCGACCCTCTTCAGCGAGGTTATCCAGGCGCTGCGCCCGCGCAGGACCGCCGAGAGGGGCTCGACCTTTCGCAGCTCGCAGCACCGCGCGGTGCCGCAGGGCCACGCCTCGGCCTCGGGCGGGGGCGACGTACGCGTCACGCGCAGCGACCACTCCTTCTCGAGGCGCTCGGCGAAGGCGAGGGTCTCGGGGAAGTGACCACCGGTGTCGAGGAAGACGACCTCGATCGAGGGTCGGAGGGAGCGGGCCATGTGCAACAGGGCCACGTCCTCGAAGGAGCACGCGAGGACGGCCCCGGAGCCGAAGCGGCGGAGGGCCCAGCCAAGAACGGCGAGCGGAGGGGCCGACTCGAGTCGCGCGCCCTCGCGCTCGAGCTCCTCGAGGAGGCCGGGGTCGGGTGCGCTCTCGGACATGGGTACTAATGCCTTACTTTCTCTAGTGTATTTGTAGAATACACTGGCAGACAGCCCATGACCGCCCTCGCCCCCCTCACCACGCCCGGACTCGACCACCTCGACGCGCTCGAGTCCCACGCCCTGTTCATCCTGCGCGAGGTCGTCGCCGAGTGCGAGCGGCCCGTCCTGCTCTTCTCGGGGGGCAAGGACTCGGCCGTGCTCTTGCACCTCGCGGCCAAGGCCTTCGCCCCCCAGGGCCTGCCCTTCCCGGTGCTGCACGTCGACACCGGCCACAACTTCCCCGAGGTCCTCGACTTCCGGGACCGGGCCGCCGAGCGCGTGGGGGCCCGTCTCATCGTCGCGCGGGTCCAGGACTCGATCGAGCGCGGGCGCGTCGTGGACCCCGGAGCCCTCGCCTCGCGCAACCGGCTCCAGTCGGTCACCCTGCTCGACGCCATCGCCGAGAACGGCTTCGACGCCGCCTTCGGCGGGGCCCGACGTGACGAGGACAAGGCCCGGGCCAAGGAGCGCGTCCTCAGCTTCCGCGACGAGTTCGGCCAGTGGGACCCGCGCCGCCAGCGGCCCGAGCTCTGGCGCCTCTACCAGGGCCGGGTCAACCCCGGCGAGCACGTGCGCGCCTTCCCCCTCTCGGACTGGACCGAGCTCGACGTCTGGCAGTACGTGGCCCGTGAGGGGATCGACCTGCCCTCGATCTACTTCGCCCACGAGCGTCCCGTCGTGGCGCGCGACGGCATGTGGCTCGCCGTCGGGGAGTTCGTCCGACCTCGTGACGGCGAGCGGGTCGAGGAGCGCACGGTGCGCTTTCGCACCGTCGGCGACGCCACCGGGACCGGCGCGGTGCTCTCGAGCGCGCGCACCATCGACGAGGTCGTGGCCGAGGTGGCCGCGGCCACGGTCTCCGAGCGTGGCGCCACCCGCGGCGACGACCGGTTCTCCGAGACCTCGATGGAGGACCGCAAGCGCGAGGGCTACTTCTAGATGCCCGTCGCCACCAAGGACGTCCTGCGCCTCGCCACCGTCGGCTCGGTGGACGACGGCAAGTCCACTCTCATCGGCCGGCTCCTCGTCGACACCCGCCTGGTGGCCGACGACCACCTCGACGCCGTGGCCGCGGCCTCGGAGCGGCGCGGCGTCGGCGACCTCGACCTCAGCTTCGTCACCGACGGCCTGCGGGCCGAGCGCGAGCAGGGGATCACCATCGACGTCGCCTACCGCTACGCGACGACGCCCACGCGCAAGCTGGTGATCGCCGACTGCCCGGGCCACGTCCAGTACACCCGCAACATGGCGACCGGGTCCTCCACGGCGGACCTGGCCCTCGTCGCGGTCGACGTGGCGGCCGGGCTCAAGGAGCAGACCCGCCGCCACCTCGTGATCGCCGCCCTGCTCGGGGTGCGGGCCCTCGTCGTGGCGGCGAACAAGATGGACACGCTCGAGTGGTCGCGCACGGCCTACGAGCGGGTCGTCGGCGAGGTCGAGGCGTTCGCGGCGGTGCTCGGGGCCACGTCGGTGGTGACGGTGCCCACGTCGGCCCTCTTCGGTGACAACGTCGTGGAGCGCTCCGCCCGGGCCCCGTGGTACGCGGGCCCCACCGTGCTCGAGGCGCTCGAGGCGAGTGACGCCGGCGCCTGGGAGCGCAGCCGCGGCTCGCGCCTGCCCGTCCAGTGGGTCCTGCGCCAGCCCGGCGGCGGGCGCACCTACGCCGGGCTCGTCTCGGGCGAGGCGCTGCGCGTCGGTGACGCCGTGACCCTGCTCCCGGCCGGGGTCGAGACCACGATCCGCGCCATCCGCTACGGGGGGCGGGCGCTCGACGAGGCGGCCGTCGGCCTCGCGGCCGACGTCGAGCTCGCCCACGAGACCGACGCCGGTCGCGGCGACCTGATCGCGACCGCTCCCCTGCCGCGGGTGACCCGCGAGCTCGAGGCCACGGTCTGCTGGTTCGGCGACGACCCCCTCGAGCTCTCGGGCCGGCGACTGCGCCTGAAGCACACGAGCCGCACCACCCCGGTGCGAGTGCGCGCGATCGACGGGCGTCTCGACGTGGGCTCGCTCGAGCTCACCGGCGCCGAGGCGCTCGCGACCAACGAGATCGGGCTCGTGCGGCTCGCGACGGCCGAGCCGCTCGTGGTCGACGACTACCACGAGGACCGGGTGACGGGCAGCTTCGTGCTCGTCGACGAGACGACCCACGCCACGGTCGCCGCCGGCATGGTCGGTCGGCCCCCCTTCGTCACGGACCGGGCGTAGTAGCGTCGCTCACCTGTGAGCGATCCCGGCGACGTCCTCGGCACGCCGCCGCCGGTCGCGGGCCCGTCGCCGCTCTCGGCGAACCGCAACTTCCGCCTCGTGTGGATCGGCCAGGTCCTCTCGGGGCTCGGCACCGAGTTCGGCTACCTCGCCTACCCCCTGCTCATCCTCGCCCTCACGGGCTCGGCGGTGCTCGCGGGCGCCGTCGCCACCATCACCTCGGTCGTCGCGTTCCTCGTGCGCCTCCCGGCCGGCGCGCTGGCGGACCGGTGGGACCGCCGGGCCACGATGATCGGGTGCGACCTCGTGCGCACCGTGACCCTGGCGACGCTCGCGGTGCTGGTCGCGACCCGTCACGTCACCTGGTGGATCGTGCTGGTGGTGGCCACGGTGGACCGCGTCGGCGACACGCTCTTCACCCCCGCCTCGAACGCGGCGCTGCCGGCGATCGTCCACGACAGCCAGCTGGAGGCGGCGTGGGCCGCGTCCGAGGGACGCCAGTACGGGGCGAGCCTGCTCGGGCCGGCGCTCGGCGGCGTCCTCTACGGGATCGCCCGCACCCTGCCCTTCGTCGCCGACGCCGTCTCCTACGGGGTCTCGGTCGCGACCTCGGGCGCCCTGCGGGGCCGCTTCACTCCCGTACGCGACACGCCGCGTGAGAATCTGTGGCGCGAGACGATGGAGGGGGTCCGCTTCACCCTGGGCAACCCTCTCCTGCGCGCCGTCGTGATCCAGGCGCCACTCATCAACTTCGCGATCAACGGGGCGCTCTTCACGGTGATCCTGGGGTTGCGTCTCCACGGCGCCTCGGCCGGGGTCGTCGGGCTCACCGAGGCCCTGGCCATGACCGGGGGGCTCGTGGGGGCCGTCCTCTCGTCGCGGATCCAGCCCCACCTCACCCTCACCCGGGCGGTCAACCTGCTCACGGTGGGCGGAACGATCGTGCTCGCGCTGGCCGCGCTCGTGATGCCCTCGCCCCTCGTGGCCGCGCCCCTCGCGCTGCCGCTGCTCATCGCGCCGACGACCAACGCCGTGCTCTTCGCCGCCCTGTTCCGCGCCACCCCCGAGGAGCTTCGCGGTCGGGTCACCAACACCCTCATGCAGCTCGCGACCGCCCTGGCCGCCCTGGCCCCGGTCGTGGCGGGCGTGGTGACCGCGCGCCTCTCGGCCAACTGGGCCCTCGGGGTCTTCGCCGCCGCGATGGCGGTGGCGGCCCTCGTCGCCCAGCGCGTGGGCCCGGCCCTCAGCGCCGCGACGGCCCCCGCGGTCGGGGCGTGAGCCCGGTCATTTAGTCAATTGTATTGACAGTAATGTCTCATGACTGATACCGTCGGCCCGTGGACGTCCCCGCCCCGTCGCTCGTCGCCGCGGTCCTGCGGGCCCGGCGCGCCCTGGTGCGTGCCGTGCGCACCGAGCTCGCGGCCGCCGGCTTCGGCGACCTCCCGCGCACCGGCGCCCTCTACCTGAGCCACCTCGAG
>JAKBNI010000019.1 GCA_021831125.1 Actinomycetes bacterium
TGGAGACCATGACTCGGCAAGACAGTGGAGCGGGCGACGGGAATCGAACCCGCGTTCTCAGCTTGGGAAGCTGATGTTCTGCCGCTGAACTACACCCGCACGGCGCACCATGGTACCAAGCCCCGCTGGAGGCGTCGACGGGCCTACTCTCCGGCGGGGTCGTCGGCCTCCGAGGCCGGCTCGGGGTGGCGGGTCATACCCCCGATGTCGATGGCACGGCCGATCCCCGAGCCCAGCACGATCGAGTTAGGGATCTTGAGGACGCCGTCTTCGGTCTTCACCGTCACGTAGGTGAGCCCGATACCGAGGACGGTCACGTCCATCGTCCCGACCACGCCCGATCGGATTCGGATGACGTCGCCCACGACGAAGGGTCGGGCGAAGAGCAAGACCACCGCCGCGAAGACGTTCGCCAGGCTCTGCTGGGCGGCGATGCCGAGGACGACGCCCACGAGGCCCGCCCCGACGAGGAGGTGGGTGAGCGAAAGCCCGAGCGTCCCGAAAAAGGAGAAGATGATGATGAGATAGCCGAATCCGCTCGCCACGAGCCGGATCGAGGCGCCGGCGCCGAGGTTGCGACCGTTCGCGACGACTCGTCCGAGGGCCGTGGCCAGGTGACGCACGGCGTAGAAGCCCACGAGCACCACGACGACCGCCCCCGCCCAGGCGATGAGCTGCTTGTGGATAGGGGCGTGGCCGATCCGCCCGAGCGAGGCTCCCACCGCGATGGCGGCGATTGTGACGGCGAGGGCGGCGAAGCCCACCACCCATTCGTGAGCCACGCTGTGGCGCAGGTTGAGCGGGTCGCGGCGGCTCACCGCTCCAGTGTACGAACCGCTCCCCGCGCGCCGAGAGCCCGTCACGGAGCCGGGGGCGGGCCCGTAGGGTGGGCCGGCGAACGAGGGAGGCACCGTGGCCGACGACGTCATCGTGACCGAGGCTCTGACCAAGGTCTACCCGGGGATGGACGTGCCCGCCGTCGACCACCTGGACCTGGCGGTGCGCGCGGGCGAGGTCTTCGGCCTCCTCGGTCCCAACGGGGCCGGCAAGACCACGACGGCCGGCATCCTCACGACGCGCGTCGTGCCGACGTCGGGGCGCGCCCTCGTGGCGGGGATCGACGTGGTGGCACACCCGGCGCTCGTGAAGCAGGTCTCGGGGATCGTCTCGCAGCAGAACACCCTCGACCGCCAGCTCTCGGTGTGGGAGAACCTCTACTTCCACGGGCGTCTCTTCGGCATGGGCGGCCGCGACAGCCGGGCGAGGGCCGACGAGCTGCTCGAGACGTTCTCGCTCTCCAAGTGGGCGCAGGCGTCGGTGTACGCGCTCTCGGGCGGCATGGCCCAGCGCCTCATGGTCGCTCGAGCGATCTTCCACCGTCCGGCCGTCCTCTTCCTCGACGAGCCCACGGCCGGACTCGACCCCCAGAGCCGCCTCGCGCTGTGGGACCTGCTCGCCGAGCTCAACGGGGCGGGCCAGACCGTCGTGCTCACGACCCACTACATGGAAGAGGCCGACCAGCTCTGTGACCGGGTGGCCATCATGGACCACGGCCACGTGCTGGCCCTCGACACGCCCGACGCGCTCAAGCGCTCGACGGGGGCCGACACGATCTTGACCGTGAAGGTCGACCGTGACGGGGAGAAGCTCGCGACGGCCCTCGCGGGCGGCCTCGGCGGGGTCGTCTCGACCCGCGTCGCGGGTGACGTCGTGACGGCCCAGGTGCGCGGGGGCGAGCGGCTCGTGCCGCGGACCGTCGAGGTCGCCGAGGCGGCGGGGGTCGCGGTGCTCGACCTGGCGGTCGCCGAGCCCTCGCTCGAGACCGTCTTCATCAACCTGACCGGTAAGGAGCTGCGCGAATGACGACGCTACGCATCGAGGCCCACCCCACGCGCTCGGCCACGGCGGCGAGTCGCGCCGCCCTGGGCGGGCTCGTCCTGCGCGACCTGACGGTGCTCAAGAAGACCTTCGGCGAGTTCGTGCTACGCACGCTCATCCAGCCCTTCTTGCTGTGTTTCGTCTTCCTCTACGTCTTCCCCAAGATCGGCCAGGCGGTGGGGGGATCGGGGGCCGGGGCGGCGGGCTTCGCCACCATCCTCGTGCCCGGGGTCGTCGGGATCTCGATCATGTTCCAGGGCGTCCAGTCGATCGCCCTCGCGATGGCCCAGGAGTTCGGCTTCACCCGCGAGATCGAGGACCGCGTCCAGGCGCCGTGTCCCATCTGGCTGGTGGCCGTGTCCAAGGTCCTCTCGGGCAGTGTCCAGGGGGTGATCGCCGCGGCCATCGTCTTCCCGATCGCGGCGGTCGTCCACGCGGCCGGGGTCACGGCCACGGTGAACCTCCACTGGCTCGAGATCGTGACCCTGGTGCCCCTCGCGTGCGTGGCCATGGCGAGCCTGGGCCTGGTGCTCGGCACCTCCTTCGAGCCGCGCAACATCGGCCTGATGTTCGGCTTCGTCGTCCTGCCGATCACCTTCCTCGGGGGGACGTACTACCCCTGGACCCATCTCGCCCCGGTGACGATCGGCCACTTCCACTGGCTCCAGACGCTCGTCTTGTTGAACCCCCTGATCTACGTGAACGAGGGGATGCGGGCGGCCTTCACCGACGCGCCCCATATGCACCTCTACGTGATCTACCCGGTGCTCGTAGGATTTGCCGCGCTGTTCCTCTCGATCGGACTGCGCAACTTCCGCCGCCGGGTCCTCTCCTAGCCCCGAGAGACCCTCCTACCAGCGAGTATCGTCGGTCCGATGGTGCTCTCGGACCGGTCCATCAAAGAGGCCCTGGCGAGCGGGCGCCTGATCGTCGAGCCCACGAGCGACGACTGCATCCAGCCGAGCTCGGTCGACGTGCACGTCGACCGCTACTTCCGGGTCTTTCGCAACCACACCCAGCGGGTGATCGACGTGCGCGAGGCCCAAGAGGACCTCACCGAGCTGATCGACGTGGGCGAGGACGAGCCGATGATCCTGCACCCCGGCGAGTTCATGCTGGGCTCGACCACCGAACGGATCGGACTGCCCGACGACCTGGTGGGACGCCTCGACGGCAAGTCCTCGCTCGGGCGCCTCGGGCTCGTCATCCACTCGACGGCCGGGTTCATCGACGCCGGCTGGGACGGCCACATCACCCTCGAGCTCTCCAACGTGGCCAACCTGCCCATCACGCTCTACCCGGGGATGAAGATCGGCCAGATCTCCTTCTTCCAGATGACGACGGCCGCCGAGCGCCCCTACGGGGCTCGCGGACTGGGTTCGAAGTACAAGGGCCAGCGCGGCCCCACCCCGAGCCGCTACTCGGAGAACTTCGCGCTGCGAGAGGAGGGCTGAGTGCTCGCACGGATCATCATCGGACTCGCGATCACCGCGCTCTGCTTCGCGGTCGCGGGCCGGCGCTTCTACTGGCTGAGCCGCCTCATCCGCTCAGGCAAGCCCGCGCCCGAGCGCCGTCCGAGCCTCGCGCGCGCGACCGAGGCCGAGGTCGTCGAGGTCGCCGGCCAGCGCAAGCTCCTGCGCTGGACCATCCCGGGGGTGGCGCACTTCTTCACGATGTGGGGCTTCACCATCCTGCTCGCCACCATCGTCGAGGCGTACGGGGCCCTCTTCAGCCGCGACTTCCACATCCCGCTCATCGGGACGGACAACTGGCTCGCCTTCTTGGAGGACTTCTTCGCGACGGCCGTGCTCCTCGCGCTCGTGGTCTTCTCGATCATCCGGCTCGTGAACGCCCCCGCGCGCAAGGAGCGCCAGAGCCGGTTCTACGGCAGCCACACCGGGGCGGCCTGGCTCACGCTGCTGCTCATCGGGCTCGTCATCGTGACCCTCCTGCTCTACCGGGGCGCCCAGATCGACACCGGCCACTTCCCCTTCATGCGCTCGGGCTGGGTGGGCTACGCCCCGGCCCAGGCCTCCCGGGGCTTCGCCGCGCTGGCCTCGCCGTGGGCCTTCGCGAGCAAGGTTGTCGCGGGCTGGCTCGCCCCCCTGGGGGTCGGGGTGAACTCGGTCCTCGAGGCGGTCTTCGTGCTCGCGAACATCGCGGTGATCGCGGGCTTCCTCGTCTTCGTCTCGTACTCCAAGCACCTGCACATCTTCATGGCGCCGGTGAACGTCGCCTTCTCGCGCCGGCCCCGGGCCCTGGGCGGGCTCGACAAGACCCCCGACATGGACATGGAGCACGTCACCGAGGACACCGTCTTCGGCGCGGGCAAGATCGAGGACTTCACCTGGAAGCAGCTGCTGGATCTGGCGACCTGCACCGAGTGCGGGCGGTGCCAGAGCGTGTGCCCCGCGTGGACGACCGGAAAGCCCCTGAGCCCCAAGCTGTTGGTGATGGGACTGCGCGACACGATGTTCGCCTCGGCCGACCGACTGCTCACCGGCGCCGAGGGCGAGGTCGCGACCCTCGTGCCCACGACGATCGACCCCGACGTGCTCTGGTCGTGCACCACGTGCGGCAGTTGCGTCGAGCAGTGCCCGGTCGACATCGAGCACGTGGACGCGATCATCGACATGCGCCGCTACGAGGTGCTGATGGAGAGCCGCTTCCCCAGCGAGGCGGCGCTCTTGTTGCGCAACATGGAGAACCAGGGCGACCCGTGGGGGCTCGGGGCGGCGAAGCGCACCGAGTGGCTCGCCGCCCTCGACTTCGAGGTCCCGGTCGTCGAGGGCGAGATCCCCGACGACCTCGAGTACCTCTACTGGGTGGGCTGTGCGGGGGCGCTCGATGAGCGCGGACGCGCCCAGGTCGTCTCCACGGCGCGCATGCTCCACCGGGCCGGCGTCGCCTTCGGGATCCTCGGCCCGCGCGAGTCCTGCACCGGCGACCCCGCCCGACGCATGGGCAACGAGTACCTCTTCCAGGAGATGGCCAAGGCCAACATCGAGACCCTCACCGCGGCGAAGGTCCGCAAGGTCGTCGCGAGCTGCCCGCACTGCTTCAACACGATCAAGAACGAGTACCCGGCCCTCGGCGGGGAGTTCGAGGTGATCCACCACGCCGAGCTGCTCGGCCACCTCGTTGCCACGGGCCGGCTCACCCCCGGGGTCAGCTTCACCGGCACGGTCACCTACCACGACCCCTGCTACCTCGGTCGTCACAACCGGGTCTTCGACGAGCCGCGCTCCATCCTGAGCGCGGTGCCCGGGGCCACGACGGTCGAGATGCGCCGCCACCGCGAGCGCGGGTTCTGCTGTGGCGCCGGTGGCGCGCGGATGTGGATGGAGGAGTCGATCGGCAAGCGCGTGAACCTCGAGCGGACCGAAGAGGCCCTCTCCACCGGCGCCGACGTGATCTCGACGGCCTGTCCGTTCTGCATGATCATGCTCGACGACGCCGTGAAGGCCTCCGGGCGAGGCGATGACGTCGCCGTGCTCGACGTCAGCCAGGTGGTCGAGCGCTCCCTCGAGGCGAGGTCGGCGGGCTCGGTGTCCTAGGGGCGTCGCCCCTCGCGCTAGCCCCAGAAGACGCCGGTGGGGTCGCGTTCGAGGACGTCGAGCACCTCCTCGAGGGGCCCCGGGTGGGCCTCCTCGAAGCGGTGCCAGCGCTCGTCGCGGTCGGACCAGTAGAGGGTCCACTCGTCGAGCGCTGGCTCGAAGCGCAACTGGGCGATGCGCACCTCTCGCCACGCCGGCCCGCGTTCGCCGCGCCACGGGGGGCGCGACTCGATGATGGTGATCGCCTGTCCCTTGGGGCGCGCCTCCACCCTCACCTGGTCGGCGAGCTCTCCCGGGACGCGCTGGTCGCAGTAGTCGCGAATCCGCTCCACCTCCTCGCGCGGCAGGTCGCTCACGCGCCGAGGGTACGTCGCGTCGGTGGCGGCCGCCCCGGGACCTTCGGACCTATCAACGTGACGGTCCCTGGGCGTCTCCTCAGGCGCGGGAGCGTTCACACCGGCGAAACACGTCGCTAACGGGACCGAAACCCCCGACTGGGAGCCTGGGGCCACGTCGAGGCCAGCGTCGTCCTCCCGGATAGGAGGAGGAGACCGTGCTCTGGGCTACGAACATCCCGTACCCGAGTTGGCTGAACCCCGGGGACAACACCTGGCAGCTGGTGGCGGCGACCCTGGTCGGGCTGATGAGCCTGCCGGGCATCGCCGTGCTCTACGGCGGCCTGATGCGCAAGAAGTGGATCGTGAACACCATGCTCATGGTCTTCTCGGGCTTCTCCTTGACCCTCGTGGTGTGGATGCTCTGGGGCTACAACCTGGCCTTCGGACCGCTCAGCCACTTCGGGCCCACGGGCTCGTTCTGGAGCGGGTTCATCGGCCACTTCACCCCCCTCTCGACCGCCGGGAGCGAGCAGGGCCAGGCCGTCTCGGGGGCGAACAGCCTTATCCCCTTCCACTTCTCGACCGCGACGCTCGCCTACTTCCAGTTCGTCTTCGCCGCGATCACCCCGCTGCTCTTCCTCGGGGGCCTCGTCGGCCGGCTCAAGTTCAAGGCGTGGCTCCTCATCGTGCCGCTGTGGATCACGCTCATCTACACGGTGAACGCCGCGCTGCTCTGGGGCGGGGGCTTCTTCGCCCAGAAGGGCGCGGTCGACTACTCCGGCGGCTACGTCATCCACCTCTCGGCCGGGGTCGCGGCCTTCGTCGGTGCGGCGATCGTCGGCCCGCGCCGCTGGCAGGACCGCGAGAACGCCTTCCCCTCGAACCTGATGATGGTGGCCATCGGGGCGGGGATCCTCTGGCTCGGCTGGAACGGCTTCAATGGCGGCGACCCCTTCTACGCCGGCACCGACGCCGCCTCGGCCGTGCTCAACACCAACGTCGCGACCGCGGCGGCCCTGCTCACCTGGCTCTTCTGGGACATGTTCGCCTCGCGCCAGAAGAAGCCGACCTTCCTCGGGGCCATCAACGGGATGATCTGCGGGCTCGTGGCGATCACGCCCTCGGCCGGCTGGGTGAACGGGGTGGGCGCACTGCTCGTCGGGGTCATCGCCTCGAGCGTGGTGTGGGTGGCCTGGAACTACGTGTCGCGACTGCGGCCCTTCTCCAAGGTCGACGACGCCCTCGGGGTCGTCTACACCCACGGCTTCGCCGGGCTGACCGGCGGGCTGCTGGTGGGCCTGCTCGCCGACCCCAAGATGGTCGAGTACGGGGTCACGGGCGCCCACTACAAGGGGGCGGGCTCGTTCAGCGTCGGGGGGTGGTTCTACACCCACTCGTTCCACCAGCTCTGGGAGCAGTTCCTCGCGGCCCTGTGGGTGATCGGCTTCACGGCCGCCGGGACGGCCATCATCTTCTACGTGGTGAAGGTGCTCGTGGGGCTGCGCGAGGACGACCTCACGCTGCGCGAGGGCGATCTCGCCATCCACGAGGAGGAGGCCTTCCCCGAGCCGACCTTCGGCGAGCCCGTGGCCTCGCCGAGCCACCTGCACCCCGACAACGTCTGATTGGAGAGACCGTGAAGCTCGTCACCGCCGTCATCAAGCCCTTCAAGCTCGACGAGGTCAAAGAGGCCGTCAAGTCGGCCGGCCTCTCGGGCATGACCGTCACCCAGTCGCGCGGCTTCGGTAGGACCGGCAGCCACATCGAGATCTACCGGGGTCGCGAGTACGAGTTCGACTTCGTCGACAAGGTCCGCTGCGAGGTGGTCTGTGACGACGACCACGTCGAGGCTCTGCTCGATGCCATCGTCCAGGCGGCGCGCACCGACACCGTGGGCGACGGGATGGCCTGGGTCACCGACGTCGCACACGTGGTGCGCATCCGCACCAACGACCGGGGGGCTGACGCCCTCTAGCTCACTGGGCCGGGCTCGCCGAACCCCACCGCGGCGGGCCCGGCCCGACGTCTCGCGTCAGCCGGCCTGGCGGGCGACGGCCTCGGCGGCCCGCGCCGCCGCCTCGGGGTCCCCGAGGTACCCGGCCTCGATCACCTCGAGGCCGTCGTCGAGGCGCAGCCGGTAGGGGATGCCCGTGGGGATCTCGAGCTCGGAGATCTCGCCCTCGGCGATGGCCTCGAGCACCATGCGCAGGGCCCGGATCGAGTTGCCGTGGGCGACGACGAGCACGGCGCCGCCCTTCACGCCCTCGGCGCGCAGGTCGTCGGCGATCACGTCGCGCAGGTAGGGCGTGGCGCGCGCGACGACGTCCTTCAGGCACTCGGCCAAGGGGATCATCTCAGCCGGCACGTCGCGGTAGCGGGGGTCGGAGGCGACCGAGCGGGGGTCGTCGGGGGCCAGCGAGGGGGGCGGCACGTCGTAGGAGCGCCGCCAGACCCTCACCTGGTCGAGGCCGTAGCGCTCGGCCGTCGTCTTCTTGTCCTCTCCGGTGAGCGCCCCGTAGTGGCGCTCGTTGAGCCGCCAGCTGCGCCGCACGCCGACCCAGGACCGGCCGGCCTCGTGCAGGGCGATCTCGGCGGTACGGATCGCCCGGGTGAGGACCGAGGTGTGCACGATTCGCAGGTCCACCCCGACCTCGCGCAGGAGCCGCCCCGCCTGGGCGGCCTCGGCCTCCCCCTCGGGGGAGAGGTCGACGTCCTGCCAGCCGGTGAAGAGGTTGGCGTCGTTCCACGTCGAGCGCCCGTGGCGCAGCAGGACGAGGTCAGGCACGGCGCAATCGTAACGGCGGGCCCCCCGCGCGGGACCGGCGGGCCGGTTGCCGACCGCCTTCCGGGCGGTCGAGTCGCCAAGGCCGGGAGGGTATTTCCCATATATGTAATGGATTGTTATATCTTTCTTGACAAGTAGGGACTCAAGTCTGTAGACTCTGGGGGTCGGACCCGCCGGACGGTGGGCGCACGAAGGAGTCCTCATGGCCAAGGCAGTCGGTATCGACCTGGGCACCACGAACTCGGTGGTCTCGGTCCTCGAGGCGGGCGAGCCCGCCGTCATCCCCAACGCGGAGGGCAGCCGCACGACCCCCTCGGTCGTGGGCTTCTCCAAGACCGGGGAGGTGCTCGTGGGCGAGGTCGCCAAGCGCCAGGCGATCACCAACCCCGACCGCACGATCCGCTCGGTGAAGCGCCACATGGGCGAGAAGTGGACCGTCGACATCGACGGCACCGCCTACACCCCCCAGGAGATCAGCGCGCGCATCCTCATGAAGCTCAAGCGCGACGCCGAGGCCTACCTGGGCGACACCGTGACCCAGGCCGTCATCACCGTGCCGGCCTACTTCAACGACGCCCAGCGCACCGCGACCAAGGAGGCGGGCCAGATCGCCGGGCTCGAGGTGCTGCGCATCGTCAACGAGCCCACCGCCGCCGCCCTCGCCTACGGACTCGACAAGGGTCCGGCCGAGCAGACGGTCCTCGTCTTCGACCTCGGCGGGGGCACCTTCGACGTCTCGGTCCTCGAGATCGCCGAGGGCGTCTTCGAGGTGAAGTCCACCCACGGCGACACCCACCTGGGCGGCGACGACTGGGACGACGCCGTGATGGCGTGGCTCGTCAAGTCCTTCAAGGACACCGAGGGCGTCGACCTCGCGGGCGACAAGATGGCGGTCCAGCGCCTGAAGGAGGCGGCCGAGAAGGCGAAGATCGAGCTCTCGGCCGTCCAGGAGACCCAGGTCAACCTGCCCTTCATCACCGCGACCAACGAGGGTCCCAAGCACCTCGACCTCAAGCTCACCCGGGCCAAGTTCAACGAGCTCACCGCCGACCTCGTCGAGCGGCTCCGGGGCCCCTTCGACCAGGCCATCAAGGACGCCGGGCTCACCCTGGGGGCGATCGACCACGTGATCCTCGTGGGCGGCTCGACCCGCATCCCGGCCGTCCAGGAGCTGGTGACCCGGCTCACCGGCAAGGAGCCCAACAAGAGCGTCAACCCCGACGAGGTCGTCGCCGTCGGCGCCGCCATCCAGGCCGGCGTCTTGAAGGGCGACGTGAAGGACATCCTGCTCCTCGACGTGACGCCCCTCAGCCTCGGGATCGAGACCAAGGGCGGCGTGATGACCAAGATCATCGAGCGCAACACGACGATCCCCACCAAGAAGTCCCAGACCTTCACCACGGCCGACGACAACCAGCCGAGCGTCGAGGTCCACGTCCTCCAGGGCGAGCGCGAGATGGCCAGCTACAACCAGACCCTGGGCAAGTTCCAGCTCGTGGGCATCCCGCCGGCGCCGCGCGGCGTGCCCCAGATCGAGGTCACCTTCGACATCGACGCCAACGGCATCGTCCACGTCTCGGCGAAGGACCTCGCCACGGGCAACAACCAGTCGATGACCATCACGGGCGGCTCCTCGCTCGGGAAGGAGGAGATCGACCGGATGGTCCGCGACGCCGAGGCCCACGCCGAGGACGACCGCAAGCGCCGGGCCGAGGCCGAGGTGCGCAACAACGCCGACGGCCTGGTGTACTCGACCGAGAAGCTCCTCAAGGACCAGGCCGAGTCGTTCCAGGGCAGCGAGCGCGAGGACGTCGAGAAGGCGCTCTCCAGCCTCAAGGAGGCCCTCGCGGGCACCGACGTCGAGGCGATCTCGGCGGCCACCGAGAAGCTGCTCAGCGCGAGCCAGGGCTTCAGCCAGCGCCTCTACGAGGAGGCCGCCAAGGCCAACGCCTCCGAGCCCGCGGCCCCGGCCGGCGACGAGGACGAGATCGTCGACGCCGAGATCGTCGACGAGAAGTGATGGCCGAGCCCACCGTCCCCGAGGCGGGCGTCGACGCCTCGGCCGTGGCCGATCGCGAGTCGTCGGCCCCGGACGAGGAGGTCGTCGAGGACCCGCGCAGCGACGCCGAGCGCCAGCGCGACGAGTACCTCGACGCCCTCCAGCGCCTCCAGGCCGACTTCGAGAACTACCGCAAGCGCGTCGCGCGAACCGCCGAGGAGGCGGCCGCGCGCGCCGCGGGCGAGCTGGCGGGCAAGCTGCTGCCGGTGCTCGACGCCCTCGACCTCGCCCGGGCCCACTTCGCCGACTCGAGCGCCGACGAGGCGGCGGCCCTGACCCAGAGCCGGGCGCTGCTGCTCGACACCCTGGAGAAGGCCGGCCTCGAGCGCGTCGACGCGGCCGGCGTCGAGTTCGATCCCACGATCCACGACGCCGTCGCCCACGTGCCCGCCGAGGGCGAGGGCGACGGGACCCACGAGGTCACCGAGGTGCTGCGCGCCGGCTACCGCTGGCGCGGCTCGGTGCTGCGCCCGGCGATGGTGCAGGTGAGGGGCTAGGCCGATGGCCGAGCGGGAGTGGTTCGACAAGGACTACTACAAGGTCCTCGGACTGACCACGAGCGCGACCGAGAAGGAGATCACCCGCGCCTACCGCAGGCTCGCCAAGGAGTACCACCCCGACACCAACCCCGGCAGCGAGGAGAAGTTCAAGGAGATCTCGGCCGCCTACGACGTGCTGGGCGACGCCGCCAAGCGCAAGGAGTACGACGAGGTCCGCCGGATGGGCCCGGTCGCGGGCGGCTTCGGCGGCGGGCCGGGCGGCTTCAACTTCACCACCGGCGACTTCTCCGACCTCGGCGACCTCTTCGGGGGCCTCTTCGGGGGGCGGCGCCAGCGCACCCAGCGCGGCGCGGACTTAGAGACCGCGCTGCACCTGTCGTTCCGCGACGCGGTAAAGGGCGTCACGACGAACGTGAGCGTGCCGAGCGACGCGGCGTGCGCCACGTGCAAGGGGACCGGCGGCGCGCCCGGCGCGCCCTTCGTGCCCTGCGAGCACTGCCACGGCCGCGGGGTGATCAACGACGACCAGGGACCCTTCGCCATGTCGAGCGTCTGTGCGGTCTGCCAGGGCCGCGGGGGGCGCTTTTCCACCCCGTGCCCGACCTGCCACGGGTCGGGTCGTGAGCCGAGCGCGCGGCGGGTGACCGTGCGCATCCCGCCCGGGGTGACCGACGGCCAGCGGATCCGCCTGAAGGGCAAGGGCGCCCCCGGCGCCAACGGCGGGGCGCCCGGCGACCTCTTCGTCGACGTGCACGTCACCCCCGACGCCCGCTTCGAGCGGCGGGGCCGCCACGTGACGACGAGTGTGCGCGTCCCTCTCACCCAGGCCCTGCTCGGCACGACCGTCGAGGTCCCGACCCTGGACGAGCCCGTCTCGGTGAAGGTCCCCGCCGGCACCCAGCCCGGCACGACCATGCGGGTGAAGGGGCGGGGTGTGCCCGCGAGCGGCCACCACGGCGCCGGCGACCTGCTCGTGACCGTCGTGGTGAGCGTGCCCACGAAGCTCACCCGACGCCAGCGCCAGCTGGTCGAGCAGCTCGCCGAGGCCCTCGGCGAGTCTGAGGAGACCGACGCGTGAGCGAGCGACCGGTCTACGTGATCTCGGTCTTCGCCGAGCTCGCCGGCGTGCACCCCCAGACGCTGCGCAACTACGAGAGGAGCGGCCTGCTGCGCCCCCGGCGCACCTCGGGCGGGTCGCGGCGCTTCTCCGACGAGGACCTCGCCGCACTGCGGCGCATCCAACAGCTCACCGCCGAGGGCGTGAACTTAGAGGGCGTGCGGCGCGTGATGGCCCTCGAGGCCGAGCTCGAGGCGACCCGACGCGAGCTCGAGCGCCTCGCGGCCGAGGCCGAGCGCCTCGTCGAGGCGACCCATCGCCAGTACCGGCGCGACCTCGTGCCGGTCACCAACGCCCTCGCGGTCTTCGTCGACCGCGCCAAGAACCGCACCACCAAGGAACGACCGTGACCCTCGACCCCCAGCGCTGGACCGTGAAGACCCGCGAGGCCTTCCAGGCCGCGACGACTCAGGCCGCCGCGGCCGGCCATCCCTACGTCACCCCCGCCCACCTGCTGCTCGCCCTCCTCAACCAGGCCGACGGCGTGGCCCGACCCCTGCTGGTGGCGGCCGCCCTCGACCCGGTCGCCGTGGCGGCCCAGCTCAACGAGCGCGTGGCGCGCGAGCCGCGCGCCGTGGGGGGCACCCAGCCGGGCCTCTCGGCCGAGAGCCGACAGCTCCTCGAGGCGGCCGACGCCCTGCGCGCGGAGATGGGCGACGAGTACCTCTCGGTCGACCACGTGATCGTCGCGGCGGCGGGCGAGCTCGGCTCGAGCCGCGAGGCGCTGCTCGGCGCCCTGCGCCAGATCCGCGGCTCGGCCCGGATCACCAGCGAGAACCCCGAGGGGACCTTCCAGAGCCTCGAGAAGTACGGCCGGGACCTCACGGCCCTCGCCCGGGCCGGCAAGCTCGACCCGGTCATCGGTCGCGACGAGGAGATCCGCCGGGTCGTCCAGGTGCTGAGCCGACGCACCAAGAACAACCCCGTCCTCATCGGCGAGCCGGGCGTGGGCAAGACCGCCATCGTGGAGGGGCTGGCGCTGCGCATCGTGGAGGGCGACGTGCCCGAGAGCCTGCGCGACCGGCGCCTCGTGGCCCTCGACCTCGGCTCGATGATCGCCGGGGCGAAGTACCGCGGGGAGTTCGAGGAGCGCCTGAAGGCGGTGCTCGCCGAGATCCGCGAGGCCGAGGGCCAGGTCATCACCTTCGTCGACGAGCTGCACACCATCGTCGGGGCCGGCGCCAGCGAGGGCGCAATGGACGCCTCGAACATGATCAAGCCCCTGCTCGCGCGCGGCGAGCTGCGCCTCATCGGGGCGACGACCCTCGACGAGTACCGCCAGTACGTGGAGAAGGACGCGGCCCTCGAGCGGCGGTTCCAGCCGGTCGTGGTGGGCGAGCCCACCGTCGCCGACACCATCGCCATCCTGCGCGGGCTGAAGGAGCGCTACGAGGTGCACCACGGCGTGCGCATCCAAGACGCCGCCCTCGTCGCGGCGGCGACCCTGAGCCACCGCTACGTGACCAACCGATTCCTGCCCGACAAGGCCATCGACCTCATGGACGAGGCCGCCTCGCGCCTGCGCATCGAGATCGACTCGATGCCGACCGAGCTCGACGTCGTCGTGCGCCGGCTGCGCCAGCTCGACATCGAGCGCCTGGCCCTCGCCAAGGAGACCGACGAGGCCAGCCGCGAGCGCCTCGGCCGGCTCGAGGCCGAGTACGCCGAGCTGAAAGAGCGCAGCGACGAGATCGCCGCGCGCTGGCAGGCCGAGAAGGCGGCCATCGAGCGCATCCGCACGGCCAAGCAGGACCTCGAGGACCGCCGGGCCGAGGCCGAGCGCCTCGAGCGTCAGGGCGACCTCGAGGGCGCGGCGAAGCTGCGCTACGGGGTCGTGCCCGAGCTCGAGCGCTCGATCGAGCGCGCCACCGCCGAGCTCGCCGACCTCCAGCGCTCGGGCGCCTTCTTGAAAGAGGAGGTCGACGCCGAGGACGTCGCCGAGGTCGTGAGCCGCTGGACGGGCGTGCCCGTCGCGAAGCTCCTCGAGGGCGAGGTGGACAAGCTCTTGCGCATGGAAGAGCTCCTCCACAGCCGGGTCGTCGGCCAGGACGAGGCCGTCGCGGCCGTCGCCAACGCCATCCGGCGCAGCCGCGCCGGCCTCGCCGACCCGAACCGGCCGATCGGCTCGTTCCTCTTCCTCGGCCCGACCGGGGTGGGCAAGACCGAGCTGGCGCGGGCCCTCGCGGAGTTCCTCTTCGACGACGAGCACGCCATGGTGCGCATCGACATGAGCGAGTACATGGAGAAGTTCGCCGTCAGCCGGCTCGTCGGGGCACCCCCGGGCTACGTCGGCTACGAGGAGGGGGGCCAGCTCACCGAGGCGCTGCGCCGGCGCCCCTACGCCGTCGTGCTCCTCGACGAGGTCGAGAAGGCCCACCCGGACGTCTTCAACCTGCTCTTGCAGGTCCTCGACGACGGCCGGCTGACCGACGGCCAGGGCCGCACGGTGGACTTCACGAACGCCGTGCTCATCATGACGAGCAACCTCTCGGGCGACCCCCTGAGCGTCTTTCGGCCCGAGTTCGTGAACCGCATCGACGAGATCGTCCGGTTCCGCGCGCTCGGCCGCGAGGACCTCGCGGTGATCGTGGGCATCCAGCTCGAGCGGCTGCGCGCGAGGCTCGCCGAGCGTCGCCTCGCCATCGTCGTCACCGACGCCGCGCGCGCGGTGCTCGCCGAGGAGGGCTACGACCCCGACTTCGGCGCGCGACCCCTCAAGCGGGTGATCCAGCGCCGGCTCGAGGACCCCCTCGCCCTCGCGGTGCTCGAGGCCGTCTACACCGAGGGCGACACGATCACCGTCGACGCCCTCGAGGGCGTCTTGACCTTCTCCTAAGTCGTGGCGCCCTCTTAGCCTGTCGACCGCCCGGCCTCGTCCAACTGGGGTTCGCACGCACCCCGCATGGCAGAAGTGAACGGGCGACGTGACGACGTCGTGACGGTGGAGAACACGACTGTCGTCGAGCCGTTGACCGCGTGGCAGCCACGGGTCGTGCCCGGAGATCCCAGTCGCGAGACGGGAATCGAGTAGGCGATGACCGACGGGGACGAATGATACGTAGGCCGGGACGATGTCGACGAGGGCGACGGCGTCAACCTGGCCAGGGTCGTCATCGATACCACGGTGATACCCAGGGCAATGGTGAGGTTGACCATGGAGCGTGGA
This sequence comes from Actinomycetes bacterium, assembly GCA_021831125.1. Taxonomy (GTDB): domain Bacteria; phylum Actinomycetota; class Acidimicrobiia; order Acidimicrobiales; family RAAP-2; genus RAAP-2. The sequence goes on from JAKBNI010000019.1 coordinate 15,401, forward strand.
TACAGGCGGAGGCCTCCCGCGGCGCAGTTTGCCACGTCCCTCCAGCGCAGCTCGTGTTCGCGCTCGAGCTCGATCGCGAGTTGGACGACGTTCCGTCGGTACGTGTGTCCTACCTTCCCGGGGAGAGCGGCGACGAGCGCACGGATGACCCGGACTCGGAGGCGAGAGGAGGCGTCCGTCACGGTGATGTCGTCAGATTGCCGACACTCGTGTGAGGGCGACCGACGTGACACGGGCCACTTCGTCCACCGCCCGGCGCACCTCCACCTCTCCCGCTGGTGTCACCCGATACGGTTGCCGCCGTTCGACCGAGGGAAGGGCCTCTACGAGCCCTTCCTTCTGGAGCGAACCGATACACGCGTACAGGGTGCCCGGTCCCAGTCGGATCCCGAATGACGCCTCAATGTCCTTCATCAGGCCATATCCGTGCTTGGGGCCCGTCAAGAGGCTGAGCAGGACGAGCAACTTGCGGTCCAGAAAGATTTGCTTCGTCACTCCGGTTCCCTCTGGGCCATTTCCCAAGGATTCTGACGCCCGCGCCCTTGACATCGTACACCGTCACTACTACGGTTTCGATATATCAAAAACCGATTAGTTGCCCTCTCGGATCGCCGGTGAGACGGCGCGCCGGCGGGCTCAGGAAGGACAACCCCATCATGAAACTCAGATTCCGAAACTCGCGGACGAGGGCAATCGGCCCACTACTGGTACTCGTGGGTGTCGTGAGCGCTATGGGGACGGGCGCCCTTCCGGTCGGGGCTCAAGTCCCGGCGAGCGCGCCTCTCGCGATCACGTTGGTGCAGGCGACGCCCCCACCTCCCAGTGGATCGGCCTCGACGTCGCAGTGGAGTCAGTACGCCTCGCTGTGGAATGGCGCCCTCCAGGGGGGCGTGAAGAGCGTGACCTGGGATGGTTCGGCGTGCCCCGTGGTGTCGTTCCAGGCTCTGGCCGTTCCCAGTTCTCTGGCACAGGCTGCGGGCGACGGGTCGTCTGCGATCGACGGCTTCTCCATGGCCCTGCGGTGTCCGATTGGCTCCGCGGGCGCAGGGTCCGCGTAGACGGCGTCGACGGACTCGGTCAACCCGATGGGTTCTCCGGGCGCCGGTACCACCTGGGGGTCGGTTGGAGGCGGATCATCCTACGGCACTCAGTGCACGTACCCGTGCACGATCAACGGCTCGGGTGGGGCATGCACGTCCTTCTACAACTCGTCCGCGGCGTTCTACGGGCACGTCGAGTTGAGTTCGGACGGGGCTGGAGCCCAGACGTACTCGGTGGGCCCCTCGGGCCTCAACGGTGTCAATCAGGATCAAATTCAGGCGAACACGTACGTCGTGGGCATGCTGGTCAACGTTTCGAACGTGTGGAATGGGAACGACTGGAAGGGCACGGGATCCGCATGGACCAACTTGGGGGATGCGTGTTCGGCGTTCTAGCCAGCTCGCTCGGCACCTGCCCCAGAGTTCGTTTCACCGAACGGGTGAGGGTTGGCTTCGTCGACGAATCCGGGCAGCGAACACGTCGTCCAGCTTTCGCGACGTCGACGGAGCCCGCCCAGTACTCCTAGCAGTCCTTGCGGTTCACTTCGACTGAGTTGTTAAGAGGTAACGACTTCGGCCCAGGCGCTTTCGGACTCGCCGGGCTGAACCACGTCATGCCCTGCTTGGATGGGTCCCACAGCGCCGCCTCCTTGCCGGCAAGGGCTACGTCCCCGACTTTCGCGCGCGACCTCTTAAGCGGGTGATCCAGCGCCGGCTCGAGGACCCCCTCGCCCTCGCGGTCGAGGAGGGCGTCTACACCGAGGGCGACACGATCACCGTCGACGCCCTCGAGGGGGTGCTCACCTTCTCCTCGCCTCGAGCGCGCCCGGTAGGCTGCACCCGTAGAGGGACAGCGACCGAGGGAGAGGCCGTGCCCGCAACCGTGGTAGTCGGCATCCAGTGGGGTGACGAGGGCAAGGGCAAGCTGACGGACCTCCTGGCCCGGGAGATGGACCTGGTCGTGCGCTACCAGGGCGGCCACAACGCCGGGCACCGCATCGTCGTCGAGGGCGAGGAGTACGCCCTCCAGCTCGTGCCCTCGGGCATCCTCTACCCCCACATCACGACGGTCATCGGCAACGGGGTCGTCGTCGACCCGGCCGTGCTCTTGGAGGAGCTCGACCGACTCGCGGGAAAGGGCGTCGACGTCTCGCGGCTGGTGCTGAGCGGCAACGCCCACCTGATCATGCCCTACCACCAAGAGCTCGACCGGCTGACCGAGCGCTACCTGGGCAAGAACGCGTTGGGCACGACCAAGCGCGGCATCGGCCCGGCCTACGCCGACAAGGCCGCCCGCGTGGGCCTGCGCGTCCAGGACCTGCTCGACGAGAAGATCTTCCGCCAGAAGCTCGAGGTGGCCCTCAGCGAGAAGAACCCCGTCCTCACCAAGGTCTACAACCGGCCGGCCCTGAAGGCCGAGGAGATCGCCGCGCGCTACCTCGAGGAGTTCGCGCCCCGTCTCGCCCCGATGATCGGCGACTCGGTCGGCCTCGTGCACGACGCCCTCGCGGCGGGCCAGCGCATCCTGCTCGAGGGCGCCCAGGCCACCTTCCTCGACCTCGACCACGGGACCTACCCCTTCGTCACCTCGTCGAACCCGGTCGCCGGGGGCGCGTGCGTCGGCTCGGGCCTCGGCCCGCGCGACCTCACCTCGATCGTGGGCATCGCCAAGGCCTACGTCACGCGCGTGGGCGCCGGCCCCTTCCCGACTGAGATCGGGGGGGAGGCGGGCGACTACCTCGTCGAGACGGGCCACGAGTACGGCACCAACACCGGGCGCCGGCGCCGGGTCGGCTGGTTCGACGCGGTGATGGCCCGCCAGGCCGTGCGCCTCAACTCGCTCACCGAGATCGCCCTCACCAAGCTCGACGTGCTCGACAAGTTCGACGAGATCAAGGTCTGCGTCGCCTACGAGGTCGACGGCGTGCGCTACGACCACATGCCCTTCCACCAGTCGGTCCTGCACGACGCCGTCCCCATCTACGAGACGCTCGAGGGGTGGCGCAGCGAGCTCTCGGGCGTGACGAGCCGCGAGTCGATGCCCGCGGCGGCGCTCGAGTACGTTGCCTTCCTCGAGGCCGAGGTCGGCGTGCCGATCCGACTCGTCGGGGTGGGGCCCGAGCGCGAGCAGTTCGTGGTGAACGAGTGACCCGCTGTGTCGTGGTGGGGGCCGGCGCGCGCGAGCACGCCCTGGCCTGGGCCCTCGCGGACTCCGCCGAGGTGGTCGTGACCCCGGGCAACGCCGGGATCGCCGCCCACGGCCTCGCCGTCAGCGACCGACCGGCCGCAGAGCTCGACGCCGACCTCGTGGTGATCGGCCCCGAGGCACCCCTCGTCGCGGGGCTGGCCGACGAGCTGCGCGCCGCGGGCGTCGCCGTGTGTGGCCCCGGGGCCGACGGGGCCCGCCTCGAGGGGTCCAAGGCCCACCTGAAGGAGTTCCTCGCGGCGGCCGGCGTGCCGAGCGCCGACTACGCGACCGTCGACACCCCCGAGGCGGCCGAGGCGCGCCTGCGCGCGGCGCGCCCGCCCTACGTCGTGAAGACCGACGGCCTCGCCGCCGGCAAGGGCGTGCTCGTGACCGACTCGTTCGAAGAGGCGATCGCCGACGCGCGCGAGAAGCTCTCGGGACGGGCCTTCGGCGAGGCCGGGCGCCGCCTGGTGATCGAAGAGGGCCTGGTGGGCGAGGAGTGCTCGGTCCACGTGCTCTGCGACGGCGAGCGCTTCGCGACCCTCGCCGTCGCCCAGGACTACAAGCGCCTCGGTGAGGGCGACCGCGGACCCAACACCGGGGGCATGGGGGCCTACGCGCCGGTCGGTCGCCTCGACGCGGCGACGGTCGCCGGGATCGAGGACGCGGTCGTCGCCCCGACGCTCGCCGAGCTGCGCCGCCGGGGGGTCGACTACCGCGGCGTGCTCTACGCCGGCATGATGCTCACGGTCGACGGACCCAAGCTCATCGAGTACAACGTGCGCTTCGGCGACCCCGAGGCCGAGGTCCTCGCCCCCCTCTACCGCGAGGGACTGGCCGACCTGCTCGGCTCGGTGGCGGCCGGTCGGCTCGGGCCGGTGCCGCGGCCCGCGGGCGCCGCCGTCACCGTAGTGCTGGCCGCGGCCGGCTACCCCGAGGGTCCGCGCTCGGGCGACCCCATCGAGGGCCTGGGCGACGACGGCCAGCTGGCCGAGCCGCTCGAGGGCGTCGTCCTCTTCCACGCGGGCACGACGCGCGACCCGTCGGGCCGCTTCGTCACGGCGGGCGGTCGGGTGCTCGCCGTGACCGGGACCGGCGGCGACCTCGCCACGGCGCGCGCGCGCGCCTACGAGGGCGCGGCGCGGATCGACTTCGATGGCTGCCAGCGGCGCCCCGACGTCGCGCGGGGGGCCGCGTGATCGGCCGCTACGCGCCCGCTGACGTCGCGGCCCTCTTCAGCGACGAGGCGCGCTTCGCCTCGATGCTCGAGGTCGAGCTGCTCGCCGCCGAGGCGATGGCCGAGCTCGGGGTCGCCCCCCGCGAGGCGGTCGCCGCGCTGCGCGAGCGCGCGCCGCGCGTCGACGCCGACTTCGTCGCGGCCGTCGCCGCGCGCGAGGAGGTGACCAACCACGACACCGCCGCCTTCGTCGACGTCGTCCAAGAGCGCGTCGGCGGGCCCGAGGCCGCCTGGGTCCACTACGGGCTGACCTCGAGCGACGTGGTGGACACGGCGCTCTGTCACACGCTCGCTGTTGCGATGGACCTGGTGCTCGCGGCGGCGGTGGAGCTTCGCGACGCGCTCGGCGCGCGCGCGAGAGAGACGATCGACCTGCCGATCACCGGTCGCACCCACGGCATGCACGCCGAGCCGACGACCTACGGGGCGAAGTTCGCGCTGTTCGCCCTCATGGCCGAGCGCGACCGCGTCCGGGCGCTCGCCGCGCGCGAGGCGATCGCCGTGGGCAAGCTCTCGGGGGCCGTGGGCACCTACTCCAACGTCGACCCCTTCGTCGAGGGGTACGTGTGCGAGCGGCTCGGGCTCACCCCGACCCCGGCCACCCAGGTCGTCGCCCGCGACCGCCACGCCCAGGTCCTCTACGCCTGCGCCGCGATCGGCACGACCGTCGAGCAGTTCGCCCTCGAGGTCCGCCACCTCGCGCGCACCGAGGTCGGCGAGGCCGAGGAGCCCTTCCGCCCCGGCCAGAAGGGCTCCTCGGCGATGCCCCACAAGCGCAACCCCGTGGCGGCCGAGCGGCTCTGCGGGCTCGCGCGGGTCCTGCGGGGCTACCTCGTCGCCGGCCTCGAGGACGTCGCCCTCTGGCACGAGCGCGACATCAGCCACTCCTCGGTCGAGCGGGTGGTGCTGCCCGACGCGCTGACCCTGTGCGTCTACGTGCTGCGCCAGGCGACCCGCCTCGCCGAGGGGCTGGTGCTGCACCCCGAGCGCGCCCTCGCGACGCTCACCGAGGGCTCCCACGGCCTCGTCTTCTCCCAGTCGGTGCTGCTCGCCCTCGTCGAGTCGGGCCTCGCCCGCGAGGATGCCTACCGGCTGACCCAGCGCCTGGCCCGGCGCGCCCTCGAGGAGGACCGCACCCTGCGCGAGGTGCTCTCCGACGACCCCGAGGTCCACCTCGACGGGGCCCAGGTGACCCGGGCCTTCGACTTAGAGCGCCTCCTCGCCCACCGCCAGCGCTTCCTCGACGCCCTCACCTGGGAGGCCCCGTGACCCTCACGCTTCGCCACGTCTACTCGGGCAAGGTCCGCGACGTCTACGCGATCGACGACGAGCGGCTCCTCATGGTCGCCTCGGACCGGCTGAGCGCCTTCGACGTGGTGATGGGCGAGACCATCCAGCAAAAGGGCCGGGTCCTCACCGGGATCACCGACTACTGGGTGCGCCTCGCGCGAGAGGTCGGTCTCGGCGAGGCGGCCCTCGTCACGTGCGACCCGGCCGAGATCGACGCAGCGGTGCCGGGCTTCGCCGCCGAGGAGGAGCTCGCCGGGCGCACGATGTTCGTGCGCGCGGCCGAGATGGTGCCCCTCGAGTGCATCGTGCGCGGCCGGCTCTTCGGCCAGGCCTACGAGGAGTACCGGCGCGCGGGCACGGTCCACCACATGCCCGCCCCGTCAGGGCTCGCGATGTGCGACCCCTTCCCCGAGCCGCTCTTCACCCCCTCGACCAAGGCCCCGAGCGGCCACGACGAGAACATCGACCACGCCACCGCCATCGACCTGGTGGGGGAGCGGACCTTTCTCGCGGTGCGCGAGGCCTCCCTCGCCCTCTTCGCGCTCGGCGCGGCCCGCCTCGCCGAGGTCGGGGTCGTGCTCGCCGACACCAAGTTCGAGTTCGGCTACGTGGACGGACGCCTCGTGGTCTGTGACGAGGTGATGACCCCGGACTCCTCGCGCCTCTGGCCGGCCGAGGCCGTGGTCGCCGGGGCGGCGCCGCCCTCGCTCGACAAGCAGCCCTTCCGCGACTGGCTCGACGCCATCGGCTGGGACCACACCCCGCCGCCGCCGCCGGTGCCCCTCGAGGTCGTCGACGCGACGGCCGAGCGCTACGCGCGGGCCTACGAGCGCGTGACCGGGCGTGCGTTGAGCGACTGGTACGGTGGCTGAGTGGAGTACGCGGTGCGGGTCGACGTGACCCTCAAGCGCGGCATCGCCGATCCCGAGGGCGCCACGATCGAGCGGGCCCTGCCGGCCCTCGGCTTCGACAGCGTCCACTCGGTGCGCACCGGCAAGGCCTTCTCCCTGGTCGTCGAGGCCGACTCCGAGGAGGGCGCCCGCGAGGTCGCCGGCTCGCTCGCCACGCGGCTCCTCTCCAACCCGGTCATCGAGGACGCCGCGGTGAGCGTGGCGGGGGTCGCGTGAGCCTCGTCGGGGTCGTCGTCTTCCCGGGGTCGAACTGCGAGCACGACGTCGTGAGGGCGCTCGGCGCCCTCGGGGGCCGGGCCGAGCTCGTCTGGCACGCCGAGACCGACCTCTCGGGCGTCGACGCGATCGTCCTGCCGGGGGGCTTCGCCCACGGGGACTACCTGCGCCCCGGGGCCCTCGCGCGCTTCAGCCCGGTCATGGGCGCCGTCGCCGCCTTCGCCGAGGCCGGCGGACCGGTGCTCGGGATCTGCAACGGCTTCCAGGTCCTCACCGAGGCCGGCCTGCTGCCCGGCGCCCTGCAGAAGAACCGGGGCCTCACCTTCCTCTGTCAGCCGGCAACCCTCGTCGTCGCCTCGACCCACTCGGCGCTGACCCGCGCGGCGCACGTGGGCGACGAGCTCGTGGTGCCGATCAACCACTTCTCGGGCAGCTACGTCTGCGACGACGCGACGTACCTGTCCCTCGTCGAGCACGACCAGATCGTGCTGCGCTATCGCGACAACCCCAACGGCAGTCGCGGGGACATCGCCGGGATCGCCAACGAGGCCGGCAACGTGGTGGGCCTGATGCCCCATCCCGAGCGGGCTCTCGACACCCTGCTCGGCAGCGCCGACGGCCGGGTCCTGCTCGAGGGGTTCCTCGCCGCGGCCGACGACGCCGCGGCGCGCGCCGACCTCGTCGCCGCGCCGTGAGCGACGAGGCGCTGCACCGCGCGCTCGGGCTCACCGACGACGAGTACGCCCTCGTCGAGGGGGTGCTCGCCCGAGCGCCCAACCACCTCGAGCTCGCGATGTTCGCCGTCATGTGGAGCGAGCACTGCTCCTACAAGAGCTCGCGGCTCCACCTGCGCCGCCTGCCCACGAGCGCCCCCCAGGTCTTGGTGGGCCCGGGCGAGAACGCCGGGGTGATCGACGCCGGCGACGGGGTGGCGATCGCGCTGCGCATCGAGAGCCACAACCACCCCTCGGCGATCGAGCCCTACCAGGGGGCGGCCACCGGCGTCGGGGGGATCCTGCGCGACATCTTCACGATGGGCGCGCGCCCCCTCGCGGTGATGGACCCCCTCTTCTTCGGCCCGCCCGACGACGCGCGCGCCCGCTGGCTCGTCGAGGGCGTGGTCTCGGGCATCTCGGGCTACGGCAACTCGGTCGGGGTGCCAACCATCGGCGGCGAGCTGACCTTCGACGAGGGCTACGCCCAGAACCCGCTCGTGAACGTGCTCTGCGTGGGGGCGCTGCCGCGCGAGCGCCTGGTGCTCGGGCGCGCGAGCGGCGAGGGCAACCTCGCGGTCCTGCTCGGCAGCCGTACCGGGCGCGACGGGATCGGTGGGGTCTCGGTGCTGGCCTCGGCCGGCTTGTCGGGCGCCGACGGCGCGGCCGCGCTCGACGAGCAGAAGCGCCCGAGCGTCCAGGTCGGCGACCCCTACGAGGAGAAGCGGCTCATCGAGGCCTGCCTGGCCCTGCTCGACGAGGGCCTCGTCGTGGGGATCCAGGACCTCGGCGGGGCCGGGCTCACCTGCGCGGCCAGCGAGACGGCGGCGCGCGGGGGCGTGGGCATGGACGTCGACGTCACGGCCGTCCCCCTGCGCGAGGCCGGGATGGCCCCCTGGGAGGTCATGACGAGCGAGAGCCAGGAGCGGATGCTCGCCATCGTGCGCCCCGAGGACCTCGCCGCGGTGGAGGCGCTCTGTCGGCGCTGGGAGGTGCGCAGCGCCGTCGTCGGGCGGGTGACGGCCCCGGTCCTGGACACCGCGGGCGCGCCCGTCGGGATGCTGCGGGTGCGCGCGGGCCTCGACGGCCCGGTGCTCGCCGAGGCGCCGGCGGCGGCCCTCGCCGACGAGGCCCCCCTCTACGACCGGCCGCGGGCCCGCCCCGCCGACCTCGAGGCGCGACTCGCCGACGACCCCGCCGACGAGCCGGCCGGCGACCTCGCCGCCGAGGTCCTCGCCACCCTCGTCGACCCGGCCTGGGTGTACCGCCAGTACGACAGCCAGCTGTTCTTGAACACCGTGGTCGGCCCGGGACGCGACGCCTCCTTGTTGCGCCTGGCCGGGCCGGGCCTGCCCGAGAGCGAGCGCGGCTTCGCCCTCACGACCGACTCCAACCCCCGCTGGTGCGCGATCGACCCGCGCGCCGGCACGGCCCTCACCCTCCTCGAGGCGATCGCCAACCTGGCCTGCGTGGGGGCGACGCCCGCGGCCGTGGTGAACTGCCTCAACTTCGGCAACCCCGAGCACCCCGAGGTGATGTGGCAGCTGAGCGAGGCCGTCGACGGCCTCGCCGAAGCCTGCCGGGCGACCGGGCTGCCGGTGATCGGGGGGAACGTCTCGCTCTACAACGAGTCGGCCGGGCGCGACATCGACCCCACCCCGGTGCTCGGGGTGCTGGGACTGCTCGAGCGCCTCGTCGCGCCGCCGCCGGGCTGGACCTGGCGAGCCGACGACACGATCGTGCTCCTCGGCCCGCGCGAGGCGCGCCCCGACCCCTTCCCCCTCGCGGGCTCGCTCTTCGCTCGTCGCCGGGGCCGGACCGGGGGACGGCTCCCTCAGTTCGACGAGCAGGCCCTATCGGCCTGTCGATTCGTCGCGGGCGAGGTCGCGCGGGCCTGCGCCGGGGAGGCGACGAGCGTCGCGGCCGTCCACGACGTGGGAGCCGGGGGGCTCGCCTCGGCGCTCGCCGAGATGAGCGCCGCCAGCGGGGTCGGCCTCGCCTGGGGGGACCCGCGCGGGCACGCCGAGCTTTTCACCGAGGCGCCGGGCCGCTTCGTCGTGGCCACGCGCGACCCCGCGGCGCTGGTCGCGTCGGCCACGGCGGCCGGCGTCGAGGTGACGACCCTCGGGGTCGCCGGTGGGGACCGGCTCGTTCTCGGCGAGACGTGCGACCTCGCGGTGGCCGCCCTCGCCGAGCGGTGCGCGAGCGCGCTGCCCGCGGCGCTCGGGCTCTAGCGGGCCGCCTTCAGCTCCTCGAGGACTCCGTCGGGGACCTCGAGGTCGCCGGTGAGGCCCCGTCCGAGGGCGACGCCCTCCTTATAGGTCCCGTGGTAGTCCGAGCCGCCCGTCGGGACCATCCCGGCCGCGCGGGTGAGGCGCACCATGGCCTCGCGCGTGGGGGCCGGCGTCGAGCCGTAGTAGGCCTCGACGCCGGCGACGCCGCGCTCGCGCAGCGACGCGAGCACGCGCGGCATCGTGCGCTCGAGGTCTGCGGGGCCGTCGAGATAGTTGTCGAGGGGGTGGGCGATCGCAAAGACCACCCCCGAGCCCCGTCCGGCCTCGACAAAGCGCTCGATCGCGATCGAGGTCTTGGGGATGTAGGCCCGGCCCGACGCGCCGAGCCACTCGGTGAAGATCCGCTGGGTGGTGGCGTCGCTCGGCTCGCCGACGATCTCGGGGTGCAGCTCGGCCATGGCGCGCGCGAAGTGGGGTCGGCCGATCGACTCGGCCCGCCCCGACAGCCCGACGAGGTAGTCGAGGGTGAGCCGGGTGAAGCCGTTCGCGCGCAGCAGCGCCAAGAGCTCGGCGTTGCGGGTCTCGCGGTCCCCGCGCAGGGCCGCGAGCTCGCGCTGGAGCGGGTGGTCCGGCTCGAGGGGCGGGAAGTAGGCGAGCAGGTGGACGTTGCGCGCGCCGAGGTGGCCACCACGCTCCTTGGGGAACTCGTTGTCGCGCAGGGACACCTCGAGGCCGCCCACGTGCTCGACGCCCACGCGCGCGCAGGCGACGCGCATCGCCTCGTGGCTGGCCGTGGTGTCGTGGTCGGTCAGGGCGATCGCGCGAAGCCCGACCTCGGCCGCCCGGGCGGCCAGCTCGTCGGGCGTGTCGGAGCCGTCCGAGTAGGTCGAGTGGGTGTGCAGGTCCAGCATTGACGTACGATAGCCAGCCCCGGCGAGAGCCCCGTGGTTGACTGGGGAATCGCGGGTCGAGATGCCCGTAGGCTGGGGGGCGCATGAAGGAAGCCTGCGGCGTCGTCGCCATCGTGGCCCCGGGCACGGCGGCGGCCCCCCTGTGCTACGACGCGCTCTACGCCCTGCAGCACCGCGGTCAGGAGTCGGCCGGGATGGCGTGCTTCAGCGACCACCAGATCACCGTCGTGAAGGACAACGGTCTGGTGAGCCATGTCTTCACCGAGTCGACGCTGCGCGCGCTCAGCGGGTCGATCGTCATCGGCCACACCCGCTACTCGACCTCGGGCTCGGCCAACTGGACGGCCGCCCAGCCGGTCTACCGCTCGGCCGGGCCGTCGGGCTTCGCCCTCGCGCACAACGGCAACCTCACCAACACGGCCGCCCTCGCGGAGGGGGCCGGGGTGCTCGTCGCCTCGATGCTCTCGGACTCGGACCTCGTCGCCGAGCTGCTCGCGCGCGAGGTCGACGCCGGCGTGCCCCTCGACGAGGCGCTCGGGGTCGTCCTCGCCAAGGCCGAGGGCGCCTTCTCGCTCGTGGTGCTCGAGGCCGGGCGGGTCCACGCGGTGCGCGACCCCTACGGCTTTCGGCCGCTGTGCCTCGGCCGACTCGGGCCGCCCGAGGCGCCCGAGGGCTGGGTCGTGGCCTCCGAGACGCCGGCGCTCGACACGGTCGGGGCGACCCTCGTGCGCGAGGTGCGCCCGGGCGAGATGGTGTCGCTCGACGAGACCGGCGTCGAGGCCCGCCAGCTGCTCGAGCCGGCCGCCGGTGCCGAGCGGCTGTGCCTCTTCGAGTTCGTCTACTTCGCCCGGCCCGACGCCTACCTCCTCGGCCACGAGGTCCACACCGCGCGCCGGCGCATGGGCGAGCGCCTGGCGCGCCAGGCCCCGGTCGAGGCCGACCTCGTGATGGGCGTGCCCGACTCGGGCGTGCCGGCGGCCGAGGGCTACGCCGCGGCCTCGGGGACGCCCTTCGCCCACGGGCTGGTGAAGAACCGCTACATCGGGCGCACCTTCATCGCCCCGGGCCAGGACGCGCGCGCCGAGGGCGTGCGTCGCAAGCTCAACCCGCTGCGCGAGACGATCCGTGGCCAGCGCCTCGTCGTGGTCGACGACTCGATCGTGCGCGGCACCACGACCCGCGCGCTCGTGCGCATGCTGCGCGACGCCGGCGCGCGTGAGGTGCACCTGCGGATCAGCTCGCCGCCGTTCCTCTGGCCCTGCTACTACGGCATCGACACCCCCACGCGCGACGAGCTGCTCGCGAGCCACCACAGCGTCGCCGAGATGAACGACTACCTCGGCTCGGACAGCCTCGAGTTCATCACCCTGGAGAACCTGCGCGCCGCGATCGGGGTGGGCGAGGAGTGCTGTGACGCCTGCCTCACCGGCCGCTACCCCGCGCCGATCCCGGTGACCTTGGGCGTGGTGCGCACGTGAGCCGGCTCCTCGCGCTCGAGGGCCGGCGCACCTACGCCGAGGCCGGCGTCTCGATCGTGGCCGGGGACGAGGCCGTCACGCGCTTCGCGCCCGCCGCCGCCGCCGCCACGCGTCCCGAGGTGATGGGGGGGCTCGGGGGCTTCGCCGGACTCTTCGCGATGCCCGCGCGCTACCGCGACCCCGTGCTCGTGGCCTCGGCCGACGGGGTCGGCACCAAGCTGGAGGTCGCCCGGCTCGTCGGGCGCTTCGACACGGTGGGGATCGACCTCGTCGCGATGCTCGTCGACGACCTCGTCTGCGCGGGGGCCGAGCCGCTCTTCGTGCTCGACTACGTGGCCGTAGGCGTGCTCGACCCGGCCCGGGTCGCCGAGGTCGTCGCCGGCGTCGCCGAGGGCTGCCGGCTCGCCGGGGCGGCGCTGCTCGGCGGCGAGACGGCCGAGCACGGCGGGGTCATGAAGCCCGACGACCTCGACCTCGCGGGCTTCGCCGTCGGGACGGTCGAGCGCGACGAGCGCCTCGGGGCCGAGCGCGTGCGCGCCGGCGACGCGCTGATCGGCCTGCACTCGCCCAACCTGCGCTCCAACGGCTTCACCCTCGCGCGCGAGGTCCTCCTCGCCGAGCCCGGGGCGCTCGAGCGCCCGGCCTACCCCGGGTCCACCGAGACCCTGGCCGAGGTGCTCCTCGCGCCCTCGGTCGTCTACGCCCGCGGGGTGCTCGCCCTGCGCGAGGGCCTCGGCCCGGCGTTGCACGCCGCCGCCCACGTGACCGGCGGGGGCATCGTGGGCAACGTCGTGCGCCTCTTGCCCGAGGGGCTGCGCGCCGCGATCGACCTCGAGGCCTTCCCGACCCCCGAGGTCTTCTTCGAGATCCAGCGCCGCGGCCCGGTCGGCCCCGAGGAGATGGTGCGCGTCTTCAACTGCGGGCTCGGGATGGTCCTCGCGCTCGAGCCGTCGGCCGCCGAGGCAGCCGTCACCACGCTGCGCGCCGCCGGCTACCCGGCGTCGGTCGTCGGCGAGGTCGTTGCGGGCGAGCGGGGGGTGATGCTCCGATGAGCGACGCGCGCGACCGGGTCCTCGAGCACCTGCTGGCCCACTCGGTGCGTCGGGGTGACTTCGTCTTGAAGTCGGGCCGGCGCTCGAGCTGGTTCATCGACTCGAAGCAGACGATCTGCGCGGGGGAGTCGATGATGGACGTGGCCCTGCTGGTGCTGGGCACGATGCCCGCCGACGCGACGGCCATCGGCGGTCTCACGATGGGCGCGGACGGGCTCAGCTTCATCACCGCGGGCGTGGCCGCGACCATGGGCCGCGAACTGCGGGCCTTCAGCGTGCGCAAGGAGGTGAAGGACCACGGCGCCGGTGGGAGGGTCGCCGGCTGCCTGGCCCCCGGGGACCTCGTCGTCGTGACCGAGGACACGGTCACCCGGGGCACCAGCCTGCTCGAGGCCGCGCGGGTCGTACGCGAGGCGGGCGCCGAGGTGGCGATGGTGGTCGCCCTCGTGGACCGGGGCGGGACGGCCGGGGCGATGTGCGCGGCCGAGGGCATCGAGTTCCGCGCGCTCTTTGGCGCCCCCGACCTCGGCTTCGACTACGAGGGCGCGTAGGCCAGCGCGTCGAGGACCCGGGCCCGCCACGCCGCGAGCTGCGGGTAGGCCGCTTCGGGGGTGTGGCCGAAGCGCAGCACCAGCGCGTCGAGCGCCGGGGCGACGACGATCATCTGACCCTCGTAGCCGCTCGCGAAGTACGAGCCGTGGGCGTCGCCGGTGAGCCACCAGTGCCACGCGTAGTACTCGCTGGACTCCTCGTCGCGCGCGGTCGGCCGCTGGGCGGTGGCGACCCACTCCTCGCTGAGGACGCGCCGGCCCTCCACCACGCCGCCGCGCAGGTAGAGCAGGCCGAAGCGCGCGAAGTCGAGCGCCGTGGCGTGCAGGAAGCTCGAGGCGACGAAGACCCCGCGCCCGTCGAACTCCGGGCGCGCGCGCATGCCCAGGGGGGCGCAGAGCCGCTCGTCGATGAAGCGGCGGTAGGCCTCGCCGTGGCCGACCTGGTCGGCGACGATACGGCTCACGATGTTCGAGGTGCCCGAGGAGTAGGAGAAG
>JAKBNI010000111.1 GCA_021831125.1 Actinomycetes bacterium
CGCTCGAAGACGCCCTCGCTGGCCCAGGCGGCGAGCGAGCGGCGCAGCATCTTGCGCCGCTGGCCGAAGGCCGTGCGCACCACCTCGAACAGCTCGGCCTCGCCCACGCGCGCCGGGTCCACCGCGACGCGCGCCCGGCGCACGATCTCCACGAGCGAGGACTCCACCCGGGGCCGGGGCAGGAAGACCGACGCGCTCACCCGCCCGACCACCCGGGCCTCGGCGAAGTAGGCGACGCGCACCGACACCGCGCCGTAGGCCGGCTCGCCCGGGCCCGCGGCGAGTCGCTCGGCGACCTCGCGCTGGACCATCACGAGGAGCCGACCGACCGAGGGCGCGCGCTCGAGCAGGGTCACCACGACCGGGGTCGCCACGTTGTAGGGCAGGTTCGCGACCACCACGGCCGCGCGCCCGGCGAGGACCTCCTCGAGGTCGACCTCGAGGGCGTTGGCGTGCACGACGCGCACGCCCGCCGGCTCGACCGCCGCGCGCAGCGGGGCGATGAGGTGTCGGTCGACCTCGAGGGCGACGACCTCGGCCCCGGTCTCGGCGAGGGCCAGGGTGAGCGACCCCAGGCCCGCCCCCACCTCGAGAACGAGGTCGCCCGGGCCGACCCCGGCGAGGCGGGCGATGCGCCGCACCGTGTTGGGGTCGACGACGAAGTTCTGGCCCAGCGCCCGCGACGGGGAGAGTCCCTGGTCGGAGAGGATCTTGGACAGCTCGGCGCGGGTGTGGGTCACCAGACCACTCGGACCTGGATGACCCCCTGGCCCAGCGGGGCCAGCTCGGCGAACTGCGTCTGGTTGAGGTCGACCACGTGGTTGTCGCCGGGCTGCTCGCGGTCGGTGACGACGCACGTGACGGACTTGCCCGTGGCGAGGTCGGTGACGGTGATGGTGGTGCCCTTCGGGAGGTAGGAGGTGGCGCACTGGCCGGGGATGTAGTTGTACCAGGTCGCGATGCCGACCCGGCTGTTGGCCGCGGTCGGGGTGACGCTCACGGGGGGCGAGACGGTCGCGGTCACGGTCGCGTTCGTCGGGCGCGGGTGGGTCGGCCGCCCCAGGGCGACGGCCAGGGTCACCTGGCCGTGCCAGGGCACGAGGGTGCCCGGCCGGGGCGACTGGGACGTCGCGAAGGCCCAGCGCCCGGGGGCCGCACCCCGGACGGTGAAGTAGAGCTGATACGCTCTCATCAGGCGGAACACCTGGGCACGGGAGCGCCCGACGAGGTCGGGGACCCGGCGTGGACCCCGCGCGGGGACCATCCACACGTGCACCACGACCTGGCTCAGCCGGGCCACCACGGTGCCCGGGGCCGGCGACTGGGCCTCGACGCTGCGCCAGCGGTCGCTCGAGGCGCCCGGGCCACGCGTCGTGAAGTAGAGATGGTCGGTGCGCATCACGCGATAGACCTGGACCCGGCTCAGTCCCACGAGGTCGGGCACGCGCACGCGCGCGGTGCTCGCCCCGGCGCCGGTGACCCCGGACGCCACGAGCACGGCGACCGCGAGCGCGGCCCCGGCGATGCGTGAAAGACGGGGGCGGACCCCCGCCCCCCCTCGTAGTGTCCTCAGACCCGTCCTCCGCCTGGATCAGGGGGCCCGGGGGCCCCGCTCAACGCTAGGAGAGGGGGCGCCCTGAGGCAAGCGTGGTCACGAATTCCACTCTGACGAGGAACTACGGAGGGGGCAGGCGGAAGAGGCGGGCGGTGTTGGCGGCCGTCGCCGCGCGCAGGGCCGCGACGTCCTCGCCGCGCAGCTCGGCGAGGAACTCGCCCACCACCGCGACGAAGGCGGGCTCGTTGGGCCGTCCGCGGTGGGGCACCGGGGCGAGGAAGGGGCTGTCGGTCTCCACGTGGAGCCGCTCGAGGGGCACCAGCCGAGCGGCCGCGCGCAGCGCCTCGGCGTTCTTGAAGGTGACGATGCCCGAGATCGACACGTCGCAGCCGCGCTCGAGGCACCCCTCGGCGTCCTCGGGGGTGCCGGTGAAGCAGTGGATGACGGTGCGCGCCGGCACGCCCTCGCTCTCGAGGACGTCGAAGAGGTCGTCGAAGGCGTCGCGCGCGTGCACCACCAGAGCCAGGTCGAGCTCGTGGGCGAGGCGGACCTGGGCGGCGAAGGTCCGGCGCTGCTCGGAGCGGCCACTGTGCTCGTAGTAGTAGTCGAGTCCGCACTCACCGATCCCGACCAGGCGCGACGACCCCGAGCGGGCGAGGTCGGCGACCGGGGCGAGGTCCTCCGTGGCCTGGTGGGGGTGGAGCCCCACCGTGGCGTAGGCCGAGAGCGCCGTCACGCGCCCGGCCACCTCGAGCGCCCCGGCCGAGGTGGCGGCGTCGGTGCCGATGACCACCACCCGCTCGACCCCGGCCGCGGCCGCGCGCGCCACCACCGCGTCGAGCCCGTCGGCGCCCTCGTCGAGGAAGGTGTCCTGGAGGTGGCAGTGGGCGTCGGTCCAGCCGCTCACGCGTCGTCCCGGATCCGCGGGAAGAGGGCCTCGCCGCGCGCGACCGGGCGCGGCGCCGGCGCCGCGCCCCAGCGCGCGCTCGCCTCGAGGGGCCCCTCGTCGGGCCGGCCCGGGAGGCCGAGGCGCCGCCATATCTCGGCCGCGACCGAGGGCATGACCGGTGAGACCAGGATCGCGACCACCCGGATCGCCTCGAGGGCGTCGCCCAGCACGGCCTCGACCCCGGGGCCCGGGGCCATCTTCCAGGGCTCGTGGGCCTCGAGGTGGGCGTTGGTCGCCCCCACCAGCTCGAAGGTCGCCTCGAGCCCGCGGTGGGGGGCGAAGCGGGCCCAGGCCTCGCGGTTGGCCGCGACGGCCGCGGCGGCGGCCCCGGCGAGGGGGGCGTCGGCCCGGGGAGCCGGTCCGAGGCCGTCGCACTTCGAGCCGATCACCGCGGCCACGCGGGCGACCAGGTTGCCCAGGTTGTTCGCGAGGTCGGCGTTGTAGCGCGCGACGATGCCCTCGATCGAGAAGTCCCCGTCGTTGCCGAGGGCCGTCTCGCGCACGAGGTAGTAGCGCACCGGGTCGACGCCGAACTGGGCGGCGAGCTCGACGGGCGAGATGTCCTGGATGCGCACCCCGCCCTCGGCGACGAGCGACTTGCTGAGCTTCTCCCCGCCCACCAGCAGCCAGCCGTGGACGTGGACGTGGTGGGGCGGCTCCAGGCCGGCGGCCATGAGCATGGCCGGCCACCAGACGCAGTGGAAGCGCAGGATCTCCTTGCCGATCAGGTGGTGGACGTGGGGCCACCAGTGCTCGACCACGTCGTCCTCGCGGCCGTAGCCGATCGCCGTGAGGTAGTTGATGAGCGCGTCGTACCAGACGTAGAAGACGTGGCCCTCGTCCCAGGGCACCGGGACGCCCCAGCTGATCGAGGTCCGGGTGATCGAGATGTCCCTGAGGCCGCCCTTGATGAAGGCACGGGCCTCGTTGCGCTTGGTCTCGGGGGTGACGAACCCGGGGTGGAGGTCGTAGTACTCGAGCAGGCGCTCCTCGAAGGCCGACAGGCGGAAGAACCAGTTCTCCTCCTCCATCTCGACGAGCGCCCGGTGGTGCACGGGGCAGGCCCCTGCGTCGCTCGCCTCGAGGGTGTAGTAGTCCTCGCAGCTGATGCAGTAGAGCCCCTTGTAGACGTCCTTGTAGATGTACCCGTTGTCGTAGATGCGCGTCAGGAACGTCTGGACGGTCCGGTAGTGGCGGGGCTCGGTCGTGCGCAGGAAGTCGTCGTAGGCGACGTCGAGCGCCGCCCAGGCCTCCTTGAACCGCGCCGAGGTCCGGTCGGTCCAGACCTGGGGGGTCACGCCGTGGCGCTCGGCCGCCTCGGCCATCTTCTGGCCGTGCTCGTCGGTGCCGGTGAGCAGCAGCGTGTCGTCCCCGCAGAGCCGGTGCCAGCGCGCGATCGCGTCGGCGTTGACCGTCGTGTAGGCCGTGCCCACGTGGGGGGCGTCGTTGACGTAGTAGATGGGGGTGGTCAGGTAGAAGCGGCCCATGGGTAGAGGTTACTGAGCCCCCTCGGGCGGCTCCTTGAGCGAGAGCGCGACGTCGTAGACCTCGCGGCGCGCGACGCCGAGGGCGCTCGCCACCTCCTCGACGGCCTCTCGCGTACTCGACCCGCGCGCCAGCGCCGAGGCCACCGCCCCTTCGAGCACCGCGCGGCTCGGCGCCTCGGCCGGTCGCGCGCCGGCGAGCACGACCACGACCTCGCCACGAACCTCGCCGGCGTAGCGCGCGGCGAGCTCGGTGAGGGTGCCACGAGTCACCTCCTCGAAGAGCTTCGTGAGCTCGCGCGCGACCGCCGCGGGGCGATCGGGAAAGCGCGCGGCGAGGCTCGCGAGCGTCGCGGGCAGGCGACGGGGCGACTCGTAGAAGACGACCGTGCGACCCTCGCGGGCCCACTCGTCCATCCGCGCGCGCTGCTCGGCCCCCCGGCGCGGGAAGAAGCCCTCGAAGCAGAAGCGCTCCGCGGCGAGCCCGCTGACGCTCAGCGCCGCCACCACGGCCGAGGGCCCGGGCGCGGTCGTGACGACGAGACCGGCCGCGGCCACCGCGGCGACGACCCGGGCTCCGGGGTCCGAGACGAGGGGCGTCCCCGCGTCGCTCACCAGGGCGACGGTCTCACCCCGGGCGACGCGCGCGACCACCTCCGCGGTGCGCTCGGCCTCGTTGTGCTCGTGGAGCGACTCGAGCCGGCCGGCCGCCTCGATGTGGCGCGCCGCCAGCAACTGGCGGGTGCGCCGGGTGTCCTCGCAGTAGAGGGCGTCGGCGCCCGCGAGCACCGCGAGGGCCCGCTCGCTCAGGTCGCCCAGGTTCCCGAGCGGGGTCGCGACCACGACGAGCCGGCCGTCGGCGGGGGTGGCGTCCACGGGCCTCCTTCGAGTGGCTCGCGTCCGACGCGGCCGACTACCATTGTCACCTATGTCTAAGCGGACGGTGAAGCGCAAGCTGCGCGCGAAGAAGAAGGCCAACCACGGCAAGAAGCCGAACTGCGGGCGCGGCTAGTCAC
>JAKBNI010000020.1 GCA_021831125.1 Actinomycetes bacterium
GCCGCACCGCGGTCGTCGTGTGGCGCAGCCCGCGCGCGCGAGCGAAGCCGCGCGCCGCCGCGTCCGCGGCGCTCCCGGGCGCGACGAGAACGCGCACCACGAGGGTCGTCACGCCCCGGGCGCGCACGACGTCGGAGAGACCCGCGAGGAGCTCGGTGCCGAGGCCGCCGCGGCGGTGCGCGGGGTCGACGAAGAGCCCGGCGTCGGCGAGATGGCGGTTGTCCAGCGCGTTGAAGGCGGCGTGGGCGACGGCGAGCGGGGCCCCTCGCGGACCGAGACGGTAGAGGCGGTCGTGGACCGGTACCCCCTCGTCGCCGGCGCGGGCACGCCACTCCTCGGCGAGCCAGCCCTCGTCGTCGCCCGCGGCCAGGCGCTGGGCCCGGTCGAAGAGGGCGAACCAGGCGGCGAAGTCGTCGGTGTCGTCGACCTCGACCCGGGTGACGCCGCTCACGGCGAACCGACGCGCCCGTCGGCCGCGGGCGAGATGTGGTGGCGCAACGAGAGCATCATCGCTCCGCCCACGAGAGCCGCGCCGGCCGTGCCGAGCGGCCACCACCCGCTGGCGTGGAAGGTGAAGTAGAGGCCCGTGACGAGGGGCGCGAGGGTCCCGGACACACTCCAGGCGAGACCAGAGGCGGCGTTGTAGCGCCCGCGCAGGTGCTCGGGGGCGATGTCGTTGACGATGGCCGACGACACCGGCGAGAGCATCGTCTCGCCCAGGGCGAAGACGACCATCGCCGCGCACAACAGGGCGACCGAGGCCGCCGCCGGGAGGCGCAGGCAGAGCTCGAGGATCAGCCAGAAGGTGCTCCAGAAGAGCGAGACCACCCCGAGCACCCGGGTGCGGCTGCGCCCGGCGATGCGCGCGAGGACGGCGATCTGGGCGACGACGATCGTCGTGGTGTTGAAGAAGAAGATGACCCCGAGGGCGTGGACGCTGACGTGCAGGTCGTTCACGACGAAGAGGCTGAAGCCCGCCTCCTGGGACCCGTAGCCGCCGACCATGAGCACGACCGTCGCCACCACCAGACGCACGAGGAGCCGGTCGGACAGCACGACCCGCCAGCCCTCGGCCCGTCGCTCGGGGTCGTGGTGCTCGAGCGAGGGCCCGGCGTGCGCGCGCAGTCGCGCGTAGGGTGCGATGGCCGCCAGGGTGACCGCGGCGTTGACAAGGTAGAGGACGCTGAAGGTGACCGGACGCGCCAGGTCCACGACCACGGCCGACACCAGCGTGCCCACGCCGATGCCGAGGTTGACGAGCATGAAGTTGAGCCCGAAGGCGAACTGACGGTGCTCGGCGTCGACCAGGCGGCCGAGGATCGTCGAGCTCGGTCCCCAGCCCGCACCGCCGAAGATCGCGAGCAGGGCCACGGCCACCAGCGCCACGGGCTCGGTCCGGGCGAAGGCGAAGATCGCGATCGCGACGGCGTTGCCCGACGAGCCCACCACGATCGCCCAGAGCGGGCCGAGGCGGTCGGTCACCGTCCCCCAGAGCGGGGACACCGCCAGCGACACCAGCGCCGAGAGGGCGAGCAGCGCCGTCGCGAAGCCGGTGGAGAAGCCCCGCACGTCGTGGAGGTAGACGACGAAGAGCGAGAGCGTGAGCCCCAGCCCCACGCACGAGATGAAGGTGGCCAGGTAGAGCCGGCGCACCGGCCCACGCACGGTCTCCCGGTACTGCCTCGGGATGACCGCGTCGACGAGGCTCACGAGCGGACCAGCCTACCGGGGCCCCGCTCGTGCGAACCCGCACAAGGACGGTTGGCGCACCGCCCCCGGGCCATACTGTTGAGAGGTCGTCCACGGGAGGCGAGATGGGCCGTGCCCCCACGAGTCGTGTCGACTTGCTAAGCGAAATCGCGCCGGACGTCGTGCGCCTCTACGAGCGCCACCTCGAGTCGCCTCGTGACTGGTACCCCCACGAGCAGATCGAGTGGGGCGAGGCCCGCGACTTCGTCGAGTACCCGTGGTCGCCCGGCGACTACCCGGTCGGCGAGGGGGTGCGCAGCTCGATCTACGTGAACCTGCTCACCGAGGACAACCTGCCCTACTACACCGACGCGATCTTGAACCACGCGCCGATGGACCACCCCTTTAGGGAGTGGAGCTACCAGTGGACGATGGAAGAGGCCCGCCACTCTATGGTGATGCGCGACTGGGTGCACGTCAGCCGGTGCCTCGACCCGACCGCGCTCGAGGACGGCCGGCGCGTCCAGATGGCCAAGGGTGAGGCGCCGCGCCCGGCGACCTTCGCCGACCTCATCGTCTACGTCGCCCTCCAAGAGCGCGCCACCCAGATCGCCCACCGCAACACTGGCTCGAAGCTGCCCAAGGAGGACAAGATGGGCCGCACCGTGCTCGGGCTCATCGCCGGAGACGAGACCAAGCACTACCTCTTCTACCGCGACCTGACCCGGGCGGCCTTCGCGATCGACCCCTCGACGCTGATGATCGCCCTGACCCGCCAGGTCAGCACGTTCGCCATGCCCGGCACGGGCATCCCGAGCTTCACCCGCCACGCGGTGCGCATCGCCAAAGAGGGCATCTACGGCCTGGGCCAGTTCCTCTCGGACGTGCTGACCCCGGTGCTCGGGCTCTTGGACGTCGAGCACGTCGAGGGCCTCTCGCGCGAGGCCGAGGCCGCGCGCGAGGAGTTGGTGAGCGTGCGGGCCCGACTCGGCGCGGCGGTGGAGCGCATGGCCGACCGGGCCGCCCAGCTGGCCGCGCGCACCGCCCCCGCCCACTAGGACTTACCCGGGGGTACGCGCTCACTAGGATGAGCGCATCATGGGGAGGTCGCGTGCGGAGTCTGGCTGAGGCGCTCGCCGCGGTCACCGCGCCCGGCCAGCCCTTCGAGACGACCGAGGTCGGCCTCGTCGGCGGCCCGGTGCGCCGCTTCGTGAACGCCCCGCCCACCCTGCGCGACGTCTTCGCCCCGGCCCGGGGCCTCGCCGAGACCTTCCTCGTCTTCGAGGACGAGGAGTGGAGCTTCGCCCAGGTCATGGACCAGGTCGACGGGCTGGCCCACGCGCTCGTGCACCACTACGGGGTCGCCAAGGGCGACCGGGTGGCGATCGCGATGCGCAACTACCCCGAGTGGGTCGTGTCCTTCGCGGCGATCACCTCGATCGGGGCGATCTCGGTCTCGCTCAACGCGTGGTGGACAGAGCGCGAGCTGGCCTTCGCGCTCGCCGACGCGGGCCCGTCGGTCCTCATCGCCGACGCCGAGCGGGTCGAGCGGGCGCGCGGCCCGGCCGAGCGCGAGGGGGTCGCCCTCCTCGGGGTGCGTCTCGGGGCCGAGACGCCCGCCGGGGTCGAGCGCTACGAGGACGTGGTCGTGCCCGGTCGGACGATGCCCGAGGTGCCCCTCGAGCCCGACGACGACGCGACGATCCTGTACACCTCGGGCACGACGGGCTTCCCCAAGGGCGCGGTCTCCTCGCACCGGGCCATCTGCCAGGCCCTGATGGCCTTCGCCTCGGGGGGCTCGGTGCAAGAGGCGCGCCGCGACGTTCCCGCGACCGGTGGCGAGCCCGCGGGCCCGCAGTGCTTCATCCTGATCGTGCCCCTCTTCCACGTCACCGGGTGCGTGCCGGTGATGCTCTCGTGCTTCCTCTGGCACTTCAAGCTCGTGATGATGTACAAGTGGGACGCCGAGCGCGCCCTGGAGCTGATCGAGCGTCACCGGGTCACGTCCTTTGTCGGCGTGCCCACCCAGTCGTGGGACCTCATGGAGTCCCCGGCCTTCTCGCGCTACGACACCTCGTCGCTGCGCTCGATCGGCGGCGGGGGGGCGCCGGCCCCGCCGACCCTGGTCGAGCGGGTCGACCGCACCTTCCGGGGCCGGCCCAACCTGGGCTACGGCATGACCGAGACGAACGCCTACGGGCCGGGCAACTACGGCGAGGAGTACGTCACGCACCCGGCCTCGACGGGTCGGGTCCCCACGATCGTCACCGACGTCGAGATCCGCGACGAGGCCGGTCACGCGCTCGCGCCGGGCCAGCGCGGGGAGATCTGGCTGCGCTCGCCGACGCTGATCAGCGGCTACTGGCGCAACCCGGCGGCGACCGAGGAGGCGATCCGCCACGGCTGGCTGCGCACCGGCGACCTCGGGCGCGTCGACGAGGAGGGCTTCCTCTACGTGGAGGACCGCGCGAAGGACATGATCTTGCGCGGGGGGGAGAACGTCTACTCGGCCGAGGTCGAGGCGGCCATCTACGAGCACCCGGCCGTCTACGAGGCCGCCGTGGTCGGCCTCGCCCACGAGCGCCTCGGCGAGGAGGTGGGGGCGGTCGTGATGGTGCGCGACGGTGACGACCTCGACGCCGCGGGCCTGCGCGACTTCCTGACCCAGCGCCTCGCTCCCTTCATGGTGCCCACCCGCATCGCCATCACCCGCGAGCCCCTGCCGCGCAACCCGGCGGGCAAGTTCGTCAAGCGCGAGATGCGCGCGCGCTACTTCGACGCGAGCGAGTGAAGGGCCCGGCGGGCGAAGTCGGCCAGGTTGAGCCCGCCGAGCTCGGCGAGGGGGAACCACTCGGCGCGGTCGGTGGTGCCGTCGACCTCGTGGCGCAGCTCGCCCTCCCCGGCGCGCACGCGGTAGATGATGCGCACCGCGTGGACCCGGTCGCCGTTGGGCCGCCGGCGCACGTCCGAGAGGACGTCGAGCAGGACCGGGTCGTGGGCCGCGAGCCCCGTCTCCTCCTCGAACTCGCGCACGAGCGCCTCGACCGGGCTCTCGGCGAAGGCGAGCCCGCCGCCCGGCAGCCACCACAGGGGCGGGTCGATCAGGGGGCTCGAGGAGCGCACGAGCAGGACGAGGTCGTCGCGTCGAGCCACGCCGTAGGCCCGCACGGTGGTGGGGGGGCGGCTCATCGGACCCGCCGGGGCGCCTCGAACGGTCCGGCCACTCAGCGCGTCCGGGGGAACCCGAGGTCGACCTGGGACTCCGAGGGCTGGGGCCAGCGCGTGGTGACGACCTTGGCGCGGGTGTAGAAGGCGAACCCCTCGGGGCCGTAGATGTGGGCGTGGCCGAAGAGCGAGCCCTTCCACCCCCCGAAGGAGTACGAGGAGATCGGCACCGGGATGGGCACGTTCACCCCGATCATGCCGACGTGGACCGCGCGGGTGAACAGGCGCGCGGCGTTGCCGTCGCGGGTGAAGATCGCCACGCCGTTGCCGTAGGGGTTGGCGTTCACGAGGGCGACCGCCTCGTCGAAGCTCGACGCGCGCGCCACCCCGAGGACCGGGCCGAAGATCTCGTCGTCGTAGCAGCGCATCCCCGGGGCGACCCCGTCGAGGACGGTGGGCCCGGCGAAGAAGCCCGGTCCCGAGGCCCTCGCGCGCCCGTCGCGCACCACGCGGGCCCCCTCGCCGGGCGCGCCCTCGACGTAGGCGAGCACGCGGTCCCGGTGGGCGGCGGTGATGAGGGGCCCGAAGTCGCTCGCGGGGTCGTCGCCGGGTCCCACGCGCAGGGCGTCGACGCGCGCGGCGATGCGCTCGACCAGCGCGTCGGCGATCTCGCCCACGGCGACGACCACGCTGATCGCCATGCACCGCTCCCCGGCCGAACCGAACCCGGCCGAGACGGCCGCGTCGGCGGCCACGTCGAGGTCGGCGTCGGGTAGGACGACCATGTGGTTCTTCGCCCCGCCGAGGGCCTGGACGGGCTTGCCCGCGCGGCTGGCGGTCTCGTGGACGAGCCGGGCGACGGGGGTCGAGCCCACGAAGCTGACCCCGTCGATCCCGGGGTGCTCGAGCAGGGCGCCAACCGTCGTGGCGTCGCCTTGGAGGACGTTGAAGACCCCCTCGGGCAGACCGGCCTCGACCATGAGCTCGGCCAGACGCACCGCGGGGGAGGGGTCGCGCTCGGAGGGCTTGAGCACGACGGCGTTGCCGCTCGCGAGGGCGTTGGCGGCCATCCAGAGCGGCACCATCACGGGGAAGTTGAACGGCGTGATCGCCGCGACCACCCCGAGGGGCTGGCGCAGACTGTGGACGTCGACGCCGTCGGCGACCTGGTCGGAGAAGTCGCCCTTGAGGTGCTCGATCAGCCCGCAGGCGTACTCGACGTTCTCGATGCCCCGGGCGATCTCGCCCCGCGCGTCGGCCAGGGTCTTGCCGTGCTCGGCGGTGACGATCGCGGCCAGCTCGTCGGTGTGGCGCACGAGCAGTTCGCGCAGGGAGAACAGCACGTTGGTGCGCCGCGACAAGGAGGTGGCGGCCCAGCGCTCCGCCCCCGCGCGCGCCACCTCGACGGTCCGGTCGATGGTCGCGGGCTCGGGGACGGGCACCGCGCCGGTCTGTTCGCCGGTGGCGGGGTTGAAGACCGGGGAGCGGCCGGGCTCCTCGAGCCGCTGGCCGTTGACGACGTGGGGGATCGTGCGCATGGGACCTCGTTTCTCGGAGCAAATCTACCGGTCGCCCTCGGGGGCCCCGGTAGGGTGAGGCGATGGGGCCCCGGCGCGGCGACTCTGGCGACCCCCGACCCCGCGCGAGGGTCGACGCCGCGGGCGACCTCGTCCTGGGGGACCGCGCGGTGATCCCGGCCGAGGAGATCGAGGTGCGCGCGACGACCTCGGGCGGCCCGGGCGGCCAGCACGCCAACCGCTCGCTGACCAAGGTCGTGGTGAGCCTGCGACTGGCCGAGTCCTCGCTCGACGCCGCCTCGCGGGCCCGGGCGCAGGCCACGCTCGGCCCGGTGGTGCGCGCGAGCGCGAGCCGCTTCCGCAGTCGGGCGCAGAACCACGAGGCCGCGCTGGTCCAGCTGGGCGAGCGACTGCTCGCGGCGATCACCCCGCGCGCGCCCCGGCGCACGACCCGCCCGACGCGCGCCTCGGTCGAGCGCCGACTCGAGGATAAGCGCGCCCGCGCACGGACCAAGTCCGCCCGGCACCTCCCCGACCCGGGGGACTAGAGCCGGCGCAGGTGCGTGTCGATGACCCGCAGGGCCGCCTCGACGGTCGCGTCGAGGCCGGGGTCGGTGTCCTCGTGGGGCCCGCGCAGCGGGGTCAGCGTGGCGTAGCCCGCGACGAGCAGGGCGCCGTCCTCGTCGGGCTCCTCGTCCGAGACGTCGCCCAAGGAGGGTGTCGCCGCGCCCAGGCGCAGCGGGAGCTCCCCCTCGTCGGCGAGGGGCGGCCCCCCCGCGCGCGGCCCGGCGGCCTTGACGATCCCCGCCGTCGACACCCGCGCGCGTCGCACACCCTTGAGGTCCGCGGCCGCGAGGTTGGGCACGTTCAGGTTCAACACGGTGCGCACCGGAGCCGCGACGAGCTCGTCGAGCACCTCCACGCACACCGCGGCGGCCGTGTCGTAGTGGACGCGCTCGCCCCACTGGACCGACACGGCGATCCCCGAGAGGCCGAGTTGTGCCCCGGTGAGGACGGCGCCCACGGTCCCCGAGTGCAGGACGCTGCGCCCGACGTTGGCCCCCGCGTTGATCCCCGAGACGATGACGTCCGGGACGAGGTCGAAGGCCCCCAGGGCGCCCATGATCGCGCACAGGGCCGGCGGGGCGTCGAGGCCGTAGGCCGGGAGGCTCGGCGCCCCCTCGACGTGGTAACGGCGATAGGACACGCTGGGCCGGGCGAAGACGTCGCCCACGGCGGCCGACATGCCCGAGTGGTTCCGGTCCGGGGCGACGACGATGGCGGAGCGCTCCTCGCCCGTGGGCGCCGCCGCGACCCAGTCCTCGACCGCGCGGGCCAGCACCGCCAGGCCCCGGGCCCCGACCCCGTCGTCGTTGGTGAGCAGGAGTCGCATCCCTCCGACCCTAACTGTCGTAAGTTACGAGCCGGTGTGGGACGTGGGAAGGGCGTGATGCTGCCGACGGGAGAACAGATAGCGATCGCCCACGGCGACCAGCGCGCGGTCGTGGCCGAGGTGGGGGCCACCCTCAGGGCCTACCTCCAGGGCGGGGTGCCCGTGGTGGAGGGCTTCGCCGCCGACGAGGTCGCCACCGGTGCCCGGGGCCAGGTGCTCTACCCGTGGCCGAATCGCATGGGCGACGGCGAGTGGACCTTCTCGGGGCGCGCCGCGCGCGCCGCGGTGGATGACGTCCCCCACGCCACCGCCTCCCACGGGCTCGTGCGCTTCCGGCCCTTTCGGATCGAGGCGGTGAACCAGAACCGCTGCGTGCTCACCCTCACCCTGCACCCCACGCCGGCCTACCCCTTCGCCTCCGAGCTGACCGTCGCCTACCACCTCGGCTCGCTCGGGCTCACCGTGACCACGACGGTGACCAACCGCGACGAGGTGCCCGTGCCCTTCGGTGTGGGCTTCCATCCGTACCTGGCCGTGACGACCCCGACGATCGAGGGGGCCCAGCTCGAGGTGCCCGCGCGGGCCTACGTGGCGGTGAACGACCGCCGACTGCCGACGGGCGAGATCCTGCCCGTCGCCGGCCACTCGCTCGACTTCGGACGGCGCAAGTCGGTGAGCGGCCACGAGCTCGACGTCACCTACACCGAGCTGGTGCGCGACGACTCGGGACTCGCGGTCGCGGTGCTCGAGGACGCGACGGGGGGCGCGGTCGAGCTGAGCGTGGACCGCACCTTCCCCTACCTCCAGGTCTTCACCGGCGACACCCTGGAGCGCGGCCGGCGGCGCACGGCCGTGGCGATCGAGCCGATGACCTGCCCCCCCGACGCGCTGCGCTCGGGCAAGGACGTGGTGGTCCTCGAGCCGGGCCAGCACTGGGCGGGCTCGTGGCGCCTCCGGCGGCTCCGGTGAGCGTCGTCCTGGTCACCGGCTCGACGAGCGGCATCGGCGAGGCGACCGCGCGCCGCTTCGCGGCCCGCGGCGACCTCGTGGTGCTCAACTCGGCGCGCAGCCGCGCGGCCGGCGAGCGGCTCGCGGCCGAGCTGCCCGGGGCCAGCTACGTCCAGGCCGACCTCGTGAGCGAAGAGGGCGTCCGCGACCTCCTCGGGGCCGTGCGCGAGCGCCACGGTCGCCTCGACGTGCTCGTCAACAACGCGGCCACCACCCGGCGCATCGACCACCGGGACTTCGCCGCCGCGGACCGCGCCGTGTGGCGCGAGATCTTCGAGCTCAACGTCTTCGCCACCTTCGAGCTCACGACGGCGGCGATGGAGCTGCTGCGGGTGGGCGGTGGGGCGGTGGTGAACGTCTCGTCGCACGCCGGCGAGCGCACCGCCGGCTCGTCGATTCCCTACGCCGCCTCGAAGGCGGCACTCAACCACGTGACGCGCCTGCTCGCGCGCGTGGTCGGGCCCGAGGTCCGGGTGAACGCGGTCGCGCCGGGTTTCACCGAGACGCCGTGGACCGCCGACTGGGACGCGGCGCGCGAGTACGTCGAGCGGCACGCGCCCCTCAGACGGGTGGCCACCCCCGACGACGTCGCCGGCGCGATCCTCGCCCTGGTGGACGCGCCCTACGTCACCGGTCAGGTGCTCGCGGTCGACGGCGGGCTCTCGACGACCTGAGGTGCCGCCGGGGGCAGCACGGCGCGCACCGCGGCGGCGAACAGCCGCGCCGTGAGCAGCGCCACGCGATCGTGCCACGACGGGTCCGGAACCCGGAGGAGGCGGCGCTCGGGCCGCCCGAGCAGCGCCAGCGCGGCGCGCACGATCACGCGGTAGGCGAGGCGGGCGAGGGGACCGAGGCTGACCCCGCGTGCGAGGAAGTCGCGGGCCTCGCGCGCCGGGCCCGAGAGCGCCAGCTCGGGACGAAACGACGCGAGCCGGGCCGAGAGCTCGGCGGCCGTGGTGGGCGGGTCGACCACGCCGAGGTCGCGCGCCGCGTGGGCGACCTCGGCCACGTAGCGGTCGGCGTCGACGTCGCTGATCGGGTGGCGACCCAGGCGTCGGTAGGCGGCGAGGAACATCGACACCTCGGCGCAGTGGACGAAGTCGAGCAGGTGAGGGTCGCGCGCGTCGTAGGGCCGACCGTCCTCGGCGATGCCGTGGACAAAGCCGTGCACGAAGCGCACGCGCTCGAGGGCTGCCTCGGCGGTCTCTCGCGACCCGTAGGTCGTGGCGCTGATGAAGTGGGCCGTTTGCAGGAGCCTCCCGAAGGGGTCCTCCCGGTAGCGCGAGTGGTCGGCGACCCCGGCCATCGCGAGGGGGTGGAGCATCTGGACGAACAGCGAGGCGACCCCGCCCACCAGCATCGAGCCGAGGTCGCCGTGCACGACCCGGGCGACGCCGTCCACCGGCGTGTAGGCGGCCGCGGGGTCCTCACAGCGCGGAGGGGGGTCCTCCACGAGGCCGGCCGCCCGTCGGACGGCCTGTCCGGCGAGGGTGCGCGCGCGCTCGGCGAGGACCCGGGGGGGCGTCGTCATGTCGGACCCACCCTAGGGTCGAGCCGTGACCCGCGACCCCCTGGCTGGAAGACTGGCCCGGTGAGCGAGCGACGGGCCCCGACCGAGCGCGAGCCCTCCGAGAGCGGGGCGGTCGCCACCGAGCGGCCGTGGAACGTGGTCGTCTGGAACGACCCGGTCACGCCCATGGCCGTGGTGGTGGTGGTCTTTCGGCGGATCTTCGGCTACCCCGAGGCCAAGTGCACCCACCTCATGCTCACCGTTCACCACGAGGGGCGCGCCGTCGTGTGGTCCGGGGGGCGCGAGCGCGCCCAGTCCTACTGCGTGAAGCTCCAGGTGGCGGGGTTGCAGTCGACGCTGGAGCAGGACGCCTAGTGGCGGCGCGGCTCTTCGCCCGGCGTCGGGACGGCCGGGTCGAGGTCCGACTGAGCGACGAGGGTCGCGCCTTCGTCGCGGCGACCGCGCGCGAGGTGGCCGCGGCCGAGGGCGACCCCGGACACGCCTGGGGGGCCGGGCTGCACGCGCCGATCGATCCCGGCCGCGACGCGGACGACCCCCTGGCGATTCTCAGCCGTCAGAGCGACCTCGCCTCGAACGCCGAGCTGGTGCTCGCGACCCTCGCGGAGGCAACCCTCTCCGACGCCGAGGCCTGGGCGTGGTTCTGCACGCTCCAGGTGGCGCTGCGCTCGATCGCCGTGGCGAACGGACTGCTCGACGACGACGCGTGGAACGCCCGGGGTGGGTCGCTCGTCGAGCACGTCCAGACCCTCCAGGCCCTCCTCTTCGAGCTGGCGAAGGTCCTGTAGGCCGAGGGCGGACCGCCGGGGCCTAGGGTGGACTGATGCCCCGTACCCGCCTCGTGACCTCGGCCGCCCTCTCGGCCCTCCTCGTGGCCCCCCTCGCGGGGGCCGTCGCCAGCGCCGCCGGCGCCGCCGGCGCGCCGACCGCGTCCTCGCTGCTGGCCGCGTCGGGCCACGCGCTCAAGGGCGAGCACGGCGTCCACCTCGTCGTCACGACCGACCGCAAGGGGGTGCGCAGCGCGGCCGTCGCGGACATCGGGCGCTCGGCGGGTCACGAGTCCTACGTCTCGGGAGCCGAGCGCTTCGACGTGGCGGTCAACACCAAGGCGGCGTACCTCTCGGGCTCGCCGAGCGGGCTCCGCGCGCTCATGGGCCTGAGCGCCATCCAGGCCGCCAAGGTCGGCACGAAGTGGATCGTGATGAAGAAGGGCTCGACCCAGTACAAGGAGTTCTGGCTCAACCTGACCGCGACGGGCTTCGCCGCCATCTTGCCGAGCGCCAAGGGGACCGCGCTGCTCGGGACCCGCGACGCGACCACCGGCGGCTACCAGCTTCGCTGGACCACCCCCAAGTCCTCGACGGCGTCGTCGTCGACGACGACCCTCGTCATCGCCTCCGGGTCCCACGCCCTGCCGCTGCGCGAGGAGGTGGCCGCCGCGGGTGCGACGAGCCTGACGATCTTCTCCCACTGGGGCGAGGCCGTCCACTTCGCCCGGCCCTCGGCGACGATCGCCTACGCCAAGGTGTTCGGCTAGACGGCTCCTCCCTGGTCGGAGCCCTCTCGGCCTCGGATACGGAACGGTTCAGTTACGGAACTTTCTGGTATCGTTATGCCCGTGACGACCACCGAGGAGCGAGACGAGAGGAGCGACGCCGACCGCCACGGCGGGCGCCACCTCGACGCGTCGCGCGACGCGGCCCTGCGCGACGCGGCCCTGCGCCTCCTCGCCCAGATCGGCTACGACCGGCTGACCGTCGACGCCATCGCCACGAGTGCCGGGGCGGGCAAGGCGACGATCTACCGGCGCTGGTCGGGCAAGGCCGAGCTCGTGGTCGACGCCCTGCTCAGCCACAAGCCCCGACTCACGGCACCCGACACGGGCTCGCTGCGCGGCGACCTGCGCGAGCTGGCCCGGCGCGCGAGCGTCCACGACGGCGAGCCCCTCGACACCTCGGTGATGGTCGGGCTCGCCAGCGCCCTGCCGCGCGACCCCGACCTGCGCGCGGCGTTCGAGGCGCGACTCGTCGAGCCCCACCGCCAGGTGCTGGCGGCCGTCTTCGAGCGGGCCGTCGCTCGCGGGGAGATAGCGCCGGTCGCCAACCTCGACCTCGTGGTCTCGCTGATCCCGGCGCTCACGCTCTACCGGCTCCTCGTCCAGACCCAGGAGGTCGACCCGAGCTTTGTCGAGTCGGTGATCGAGGGCGTGATCCTGCCCCTCGTCCTGGCGGGACCCGTATCCCTGCACCCCACCCCGACCCCTTAGAGAAAGGCCCCCTGTGACCACCTCCGACGTCGCGCCCGCACGCCACTCCACCACCGCGGGCAAGCACCTCGGCCTGGCGCTGCTCGTCATCTCGTGCGCCCAGCTGATGATCGTCCTCGACGCGACGATCGTGAACGTGGCCCTGCCCACCATCCGCACCGCGCTGCACTTCTCGCTCGACAACCTCGAGTGGGTGATCACGGCCTACTCGCTGACCTTCGGCGGCCTCTTGCTCTTCGGGGGGCGCACGGGCGACCTCTTCGGCAAGCGTCGGATGTTCATGGTCGGCATCGGGGTCTTCGCCCTGGCCTCCCTGCTCGGGGGGCTCGCCACCTCCGACGTCTGGCTCATCGTGACCCGCGGCCTCCAGGGCGTGGGCGGGGCGATCGCCTCGCCGACCGCGCTCTCGCTCGTGACCACCAACTTCCCCGAGGGCCCGTCGCGCAACCGGGCGATGGGCGTCTACGCCGCGATGTCGGGGGTCGGCGGCGCCGTGGGCCTCCTGCTCGGGGGGCTGCTCACGAGCTACGTCTCGTGGCGGTGGATCTTCTTCGTGAACGTGCCGATCGCCCTCGTCGTCCTGGCCCTGGCGCCCCGGGCGCTCAACGAGTCCGACCGCGGCGAGGGGCGCCTGGACGTCCCGGGGGCCGTCACCGCGACGGCCGGCATGCTCGCCCTCGTCTACGGCCTCTCGAACACGGCGAGCCACGCCTGGACGAGCGTCTCGACCCTCGTGGCGCTGGGCGTGGCGGTCGTGATGCTCGGACTGTTCCTCGTCATCGAGTCGCGCAGCGCCGAGCCGCTCATGCCGCTCGCGATCTTCAAGAACCGCAACCGCTCGGGCGCCTACCTGATCATGCTGTTCATCGGCATCGCGCTCTTCTCGATGTTCTACTTCTTGACCCAGTACCTCCAGAACATCCTGGGCTGGAGCCCGGTGCGCACGGGGGTCGGCTTCTTGCCGATGACCTTCGGCATCGTCGTCGCCGCGGGCCTCTCCTCGCGCTTCGTCTCGAGGATCGGCGTGCGCATCCCGCTGATCGTCGGGCCGGCGGTGGCGGTCGGCGGGCTCGCCTGGATGTCGAGCGTGATCACGGTCCACTCGAGCTACTGGCAGGTCTTCGCGCCGCTCCTCCTGCTCGCCCTGGGCATGGGCACCACGTTCGTGCCGCTCACCCTCGTCGCCGTGTCGGGCGTCGAGCACCACGAGGCCGGGCTGGCCTCGGCGCTGCTCAACACGACCCAGCAGGTGGGTGGGGCGCTCGGGCTCGCGGTGCTCGCGACGGTCGCCATCGACGCGATGAAGTCGAAGCTGGCCTCGCTGCACTCCCTGGCCCCCGCGGCCCAGGCGGTCGCGACGACCCACGGCTACACGACGGCCTTCGTCTGGGGCTCGGCGATCGCCCTCGTGGGCCTCGTGGTCTCGCTGGTGATGATCCGCGTGCCGGCGGTGATGCCCGGCGACCAGGAGCTGGCCTCGAGCGCCCTGATGGGCTAGGGCAGAGGGGCGGCCGGCTGCTCGAGCGGCCCGAGCTCGTGGGCCGGGACCGGTCGGGCGATGTAGTCGCCCTGGGCGAGGTCGCAGCCGAGCTCGGTCAACCGGGCGAGTGTCGCGGCGTCCTCGATCCCCTCGGCGACCACGCGCAGGCCCATCTCGTGGCCGAGGTTGATCGTCGCGCGCACGAGTTCGAGGGTGCGCGGCCCCTCGGCGTCGGTGACCCCGGTGAGGAAGGCGCGGTCGAGCTTGAGCTCGCTCACCGACAGGCTGCTCAGGTAGGCGAGGGAGGTGACCCCCGCCCCGAAGTCGTCGATCGACACGAGGACCCCCCGGTCGCGCAACCGGCGGATGACGGCGCCCGCGCGGTCGAACTCCTTGATGATGACCGACTCGGTCACCTCCACCACGAGCGAGCGGCTGGCCAGGCCGTAGCGCTCGAGGAGGCGCTCGACCAGCTCGACCAGGCCGTCGTCGAGCAGGTTCGAGGCCGAGACGTTCACCGAGACCGTGAGGTCGCGCCCCTCCCGGCACCACAGCGCGCACTGGCGCAGGGCCGCCTCCATCACCCACGCGGTGAGCGGCGCCATCAGCCCGGCCTCCTCGGCCAGGGGGAGGAACTTGACCGGCGGCACGAGCCCGAGGTGGGGGTGGGGCCAGCGCACCAGCGCCTCCACGCCCGAGACGGCGCCCGTCGCCAGGTCCATCTGGGGCTGGAAGTGCAAGACGAGCTCGCCGTTGCGCACCGCGTCGGAGAGGTCGTCGAGCAGGTGGATGTGGTTGTTCAGCCCGTCGAGGGACGGGTCGTAGAAGACGAAGGGATCGCCCCCGAGCTTCGCCCGGTACATCGCGACGTCGGCCGACCACATCAGCACGGCCCCGTCGGTGGCGTCGTCGGGGTAGAGGGCGATGCCGATCGAGGCCGAGACGCTGGTCTCGACCGAGCGCAGCGCGAAGGGGGCGGCGATGGCCGCGGTGACCCGTTCGGCGACCTCGGCGGCGGAGTCGGGGCCGGCGTCGAGCAGGAGGATCGCCAGCTCGTCGCCGCCCAGGCGCACCACGGTGCCACCCGAGCCGACCGTCTCGCTCAGGCGCGGTCCGAGCTGGCGCAGGAGCTCGTCTCCGGCGGGGTGGCCGAGTGAGTCGTTGATCTCCTTGAAGTGGTTGAGGTCGACGAAGAGGAAGGCGAGTCGTCGCGCCGACCCGTCGCCGTCGGCCTCTTCGGCGAAGAAGGCGTCGAGGATGTGAGCGAGGTGGCGCCGGTTGGCGAGCCCGGTCAGCTCGTCGGTGTTGGCCTGGCGGTGGCGCTCCTCGGTGAGCCGGCGCAGCTCCTGGGCCGACAGCCCGACTCGCACCCCGACGGCCACCAGGGTCACGACTGCGAGGGCCACCGCCACGTCGGTCACCCGGCCGACGTTGCCCGAGATGAGGATCACCAGGGCCGCGATCGCGGCGAGCCCCGGGGCGAGGAAGCCCGGGGCGCGCGAGACGCGCAGCGGGTCCGAGGGCCGCGACGAGGTCCACATCGAGAGCGAGAGCAGGTAGACCGCCGCCGGCCAGGCCACCATGGACAGCGTTCCGCCCAGGGGGCCCTGGGCGCGCGCGCTCACGAGGAGGTTGGCGGTGTCGCCCCCGACGATGGCGACGAGGCCCGTGGCCGCGACGTACCACCCGGCGCTCGCCTGGGCCCCGAGCAGGACGGTCCCACCGATCACGAGCAGGAACAACAAGAGGTCGCCCACCGGGTAGGCCAGGTTGACGACGGACTGGAGGTGACTGCCGCTCGTCATCTGCTCGAGGTTGCGGAAGGCGAACGTCGCGCACAGGGCCGCGGCGCCCAGTCCCGAGACGACGCCGTCGAGCCAGTTGGGCCGACCGAGGCGGCCGACCCTCGACTGGATCAAGAGGGTGAGGGCCACGTAGGTCAGGGGGTAGAAGAGCAGGAAGAAGACGTCGGCGATCGACGTCGTCGCGGTCTCGGCGCCCTGGATGGAGAGGATCGAGGCGAGCAGCTCGCCGGTCGACCACGAGACCAGCGCGAGCCCGAGGAAGGTGACCGCGATCCGGTTCACCGCGTGGGTGTGGGCCCGCCACAGGCACACCGCGGCGGCGGTGAAGCCGAACACGGCCACCGCGTACCGGTCGAGCCACGGGTAGACCTGCCCGCTCGAGCGCAACAAGGCGGTCACGACGTAGGTCGCGAGGAGAATCCCGAGGCCCCAGAGGATGAGCAGCGGCTTCGTGGAGGCCGGCGCGCTCGGCGCGGCGCTCGAGGCGTGCGTCGCCGCCCGGCGGTCACGGCCGAGGGGCGCGCGCGCGGGCACGAGGTCGCGCGGGGTGTCTCCCGCGCGCGCCCGCGACCCGCTGCGCCGCTCGGTGAGTGAGGGTGACACGTCGGCGATGTCGAGCGGGTGCATGCGGGTGACCTCTGACCGGGTCCTGCGTTCGGGTAGGACGAGGCGGAACCCTAGGTCGGCCGAGACAACGGCACCCCAACCGGGCGCCAACCACGTCCCGCCGGGCCCGTGGTGGTCGCGGGTCCGTGTCGTCCCTGGTGGGAGCCTCGGAGACGTAGTCCGAACTTGGCGACGCGCCGGGCCCGACGAGCGAGGCCCCGCCTGGTGCGCCGGCCGGGACTTGAACCCGGAACCTGTTGATTAAGAGTCAAATGCTCTGCCAATTGAGCTACCGGCGCACGAGGAGTCTACACCGACCCGCCGCGCGTCGGCGCCGGTCAGGGTCGTTGGATGGCCTTGACCTCGAGGAACTCCTCGAGCCCGAAGGTGCCGACCTCTCGGCCGACGCCGGACTGCTTGTAGCCGCCAAAGGGCGCGAGCACGTTGAAGGCGCCGCCGTTGATCTCGATCTGGCCGGCGCGGATCTTGCGGGCGAACTCGAAGGCCCGCTCGTCGGTGCCCGCCCACACGCCCCCGGCCAAGCCGTAGGCGGAGTCGTTGGCGATCTCGATGGCCTCGTCCTCGGAGTCGTAGGGGATGATCGAGAGCACCGGCCCGAAGATCTCCTCCTGGGCGATCGTCATGTCGTTGCGCACGTCGGAGAAGACCGTGGGGGCGACGTAGTAGCCGGCGTCGAGACCCTCGACGGGCTCGACCCCGCCGCACAGCAGTCGGGCGCCCTCTTCGACGCCGCGTCGGATGTAGCCGCGGACCCGCTCGAGCTGGGCGGCGCTGACGAGGGGGCCGAGCAGGCTCGAGCCGGTGACGGGGTCACCGGGGGCGAAGCCCACGGCGGTGGCCACGGCGACGTCTTCCACCTCGGCCAGGCGCGAGCGCGGCACGACCATGCGGGTCAGCGCCGAGCAGGTCTGGCCCGAGTTCAGGTAGCACTTGAAGACCCCGTCGGCCACGGCCCGGGCGACGTCGGCGTCCTCGAGGATGACGTTGGCGGACTTGCCGCCGAGCTCGAGGGCGACGCGCTTCACGCCGTCGGCCGCCAGGTGCATCACCCGCTTGCCGGCGCGCGTCGAGCCCGTGAAAGAGACCATGTCCACCCGGGCGTCGCCGGCCAGGGCCTCGCCGACGACCGGGCCGACGCCGGTCACGAGGTTGAAAACCCCCTTGGGCAGGCCGAGCTCGTGGAAGATGTCGGCCAGGGCGAAGGCGTTGATGGGGGCCACCTCGCTCGGCTTGAGGACGACCGTGCAGCCGGCCGCGAGGGCCGGGGCGACTTTGAGGGCGATCTGGTGGAGCGGGTAGTTCCACGGGGTTATCGCGACCACGACGCCCACCGGCTCACGCACGACCACCGAGTTGCCGATCTCCTCCTCCCAGACGTACGACTGGATGCGCTGGGCCTGGTCGGCGAAGGTCATCGTCGGGAGCCCGACCTGGATGCCCTTGGCCAGCATCAGCGGCATGCCGACCTCGTGAGCGATGGTGAGGGCGATGTCGTCGGCCCGCTCGGCCAGCTTCTCCGAGACGCGCTGAAGGAACTCCCCGCGCTCCTTGGGGCTCGTCACCGACCAGGACGGGAAGGCGGCCGCGGCCGCGGCGACGGCGCGGGCGGCGTCGTCGGCCGTGCCGGCCGGGACCGTGGCGTAGAGCTCGCCGGTGCCCGAGGAGGTCACCTCGAGGACCTCGGCGGAGGACGGGGCGACCCACTCGCCGCCGATGTAGAACGCGTCGCGGATCACCGTCATGGGCACCCCCTCGGGTGGGCCGTCCGGCCCTCAGGCGGACTCTACTCGGGGCCCGCGCGAGTCGGCCCCGGGCGGCGCATGGGGTGAGCGACGGGGGTCGAACCCGCGACCTCCAGGACCACAACCTGGCGCTCTAACCAACTGAGCTACGCCCACCAAGCGATTCCAGTATGGCACAGGCCCCCCCGTCGGCCCTCCGGCCGGGACGATGACGCTCGATCCGCTCTCGACGACCGCGCTCGCCGAGGCTCGGGTGCGGACCTTCGACGGCGCGCGGGAGGCTCTCGGAGGCGAGGGGCCCGTGTCGCCCGGACCCGCCGGCGCCCGAGTGGTCGGGACCCCCTACCGGGTCCCGCGCCGGGCCCGTGCGCTCGGTACGCTGGGGGAACGCCCCTGTAGCTCAACTGGATAGAGCGGACGGCTTCTACCCGTCAGGTTGCGGGTTCGACTCCTGCCGGGGGCACCGCGAGCCGCTCGGCGGCGCCCCGTCGCGAAGGCGTCGGCCCCCGGTCGGGCGAGGGACCGGGGCTATCCGCGGTGGCGGCCGCCCGGTTGACCAGGCAACCTGAGAGGGACCCTGGAAGTCCTGGCCACGAGGGCAAAAGCGGGCGCTCGCCCGGGTACTGTGGCCACGTCAGTCCGGTCCGCGTCGGCACCGAGGTCGCAGGTGAGCTGGGGAGGGGACCGCATGGACGAAGAGATCAGCGCGGTCGTGGGCGAGGGGGGCTTCGACGCGCTCTTCCACGCGCACCCCGACGCGATCTACGCCTACGACCTCTCGGGCGCCTTCATCGACTGCAACGACGCGTTGTGCGCGCTCACGGGGTACTCCCGTGAGGAGCTGCTCGCGATGACCTTCGAGCCCCTCATCGACCCCGCGTACCGTGACCTCTCTCGGGAGATGTTCGACCAGGCCGCCCGAGGCGACACCGTGCGGTACCGCACGGCGTGCGTGGCCCGGGACGGCCACTCCTTCGTGGTCGACGTCACGAAGATCCCCCTGCGCGACGGTGAGGGGCGGGTGGTCGGGGTGATCGGGGTCGCCCGGGACGTGAGCGCCCTGCGCCGGCTCGTCGAGGAGGTCGAGGAGAGCCACACCATCAACCGCATCGCCGGGCGGATCGCGCGCTTCGCCGGCTGGTCGATCGACGCCGCGACGGGACGAGTCCACTGGAGCGACGAGCTCTACGAGATACTCGGGCTCCGGCCGGGCGAGTCTCCCGACGACGCCGGGCTCGTCGAGCGGATCCTCGACCCAGCGCGTCGGGGCGAGCTCGAGGTCCTCGTCCGGCGCTGCTTGGAGGAAGGGGTCGGCTTCAGCACCCAGACCGTGATGCGCGACGCGAGGGGACAGAGCCTCGACGTGCGGGTCATCGCCGAGGCGGCGCGCGACCAGGACGGACGCATCGTGCGCGTCGACGGCGCGTTCCACGACGTGACCTCTATCGAGCGCCAGCGCGCCGACCTCGAGGAGCTCGAGGGCCGGGTCGCACGGACCCTCAACGAGCTCGACACGCCACTCGCCTTCGTCGACCGCGACTGGCGGATCACCTTCGCCAACGAGGCGGCGACCCGCCTGACCGGCCTCTCGGTCGAGCGGCTCACCACCGGCACCATCTGGGAGGTCTTCCCCGAGGCGATCAACGGCGCCTTCGGAGCCCTGTACCGACGGGCGATGGACGACGGGGAAGTCGGCACCGAGGTCGCCTTCGCCGAGGGCTTCGGTC
The DNA here is from genome assembly GCA_021831125.1 of Actinomycetes bacterium. Taxonomy (GTDB): domain Bacteria; phylum Actinomycetota; class Acidimicrobiia; order Acidimicrobiales; family RAAP-2; genus RAAP-2. The sequence continues at coordinate 19,948 of JAKBNI010000020.1, forward strand.
GCTACTACGAGGCGACCGTCTACCCCGCGTCGGAGGGCATCGTGATCACCGCTCGCGACGTCACCGCCCAAGTCGAGACGAACCAGACGATCGAGGAGTACACGAGCCGAGTCACCTTCCTCGCCCAGATGCTCGACCTCGCGAAGGACGCGATGATCGTCCGCGACTTCGACCAGGGCATCACCTACTGGAATCGCTCGGCGGAGGAGATCTACGGGTGGACCTTCGAGGAGGTGCGGGGGCGCACCAGCCAGGACCTCTTCTACCTCGACCCCTCTGACGGCGCCGAGGCCTACGCCGCGATCATGGAGAACGGCTTCTGGATGGGTGAGGTCGAGCACCAGACGAAGGACGGGCGGCGCATCTGGGTCGACTGCCGGCGCCAGCTGATCCGCGACGCGGAGGGCCGGGCGATCGGCATCTTCGGGGTCAACACCGACATCACCGCCACGCGCCGGGAGAAGGAGGCCCGGGTCCGGGCCCAGCGCATGGAGAGCCTGGGGACCCTCGCGGGCGGGATCGCCCACGACCTCAACAACGTCCTCGCGCCGATCCTGATGTCGATCGACCTCCTGACGCGTGGGGAGCAGGACGAGAGGCGACGCCAACTCCTGAGCTCTATGCAGGCGAGCGTGCGTCGGGGCGCCGACATGATCCGTCAGGTGCTCTCCTTCGCCCGGGGGGTCGAGGGGGAACGCGAGGCGCTCGACGTGCGGGGGCTCCTCGCGGAGGTCCAGCAGTTCTGCCGCGACACGATGCCGCGCAGCATCGAGTTCGACTTCGACGCCGCCGACGACCTCGGCGTCGTCGTCGGCGACGCCACCCAGCTGATGCAGGTCCTGGTGAACCTGGTGACCAACGCCCGCGACGCGATGCCCGAGGGCGGGCGCCTGAGAGTGCGGGCCCACAACGCGCTCACCGAGGACCCCGGAGCCGGTCCGACCCGCTGTGTCGTCGTCCAGGTCTCCGACACGGGCGTCGGCATGGAGCCCGCGGTGGTCGCACGCGTCTTCGAGCCGTTCTTCACCACCAAGGAGTTCGGGGTCGGCACCGGGCTCGGCCTGTCGACCTCCACCGCCATCGTCAAGAGCCACGGGGGGCGCATCGAGGTGGTGAGCGAGCCCGGCCGCGGGACGCGCTTCGACGTGGTGCTCCCGGCCGTCGACGCCTCGCCGCGTAGCCTCGAGACCGTGGTCGAGCCGACGGCGCGCGCGGGGCTGGAGGGACTGCGCGTGCTCGTGGTCGACGACGAGGAGCCGATACGGGTCATGCTCGCCCAGGTCCTGGCCGCCGAGGGCCTCGTCGTCGATTCCGCCGCCAACGGATACGAGGCGCTCGAGGCCCTCACGGCGGCCACCCCGCCCTACGACCTGGTTGTCACCGACCTGAACATGCCCCAGATGGGGGGCGATCGACTGGCCGCGCTCGCCGGCGAGCTTCGAGTGCCCACCCGGTTCCTCTTCATGAGCGGGGTAGGGGCGGCGCGACCGGGGTCTGACGAGTCCGGCTTCCACCTCGACAAGCCCTTCACCACCGACGAGCTCCTGGCGGGGGTGCGCCGGGCCGTGGGACGCTGAGCGCCCGGCGTTAGCATGTCCCGCTAGGCCCGGTCGGGCCGTCGACCGCTCGGGGGGGGTGTGTCGCTAGGGCTGCGTGAGACGTTGCGCGAGCGCGGGTTCGACGCCCTCTTCGCGAGCCACACCGACGGTGTGGTGGTGCTCGACCCCGCAGGTCGGGTGGTGGGCTGCAACGACACCGCGGTGCGAATGCTGCGCCGTTCTCGACGCGACATCGTGGGCAACCCGCTCTCTCTGCCGATCTCGAGCCCGCCGCGCCCCCAGCGCCTCGAGCGGCTGGCCGCGGCGACGTCGGGGACACGCACTCGATTCGTGGTGCGCGTCGTCTCGGCCGAGGACAGCCCGAGCCTGCTCGACGTCTCGCTCATCCCCACTCGCGGGGCCGACGGCGCCGTGGCCGGCGTGCTCGCCGTCTTGCGCGACGTGACCGAGTCGGCGGAGCTCTCGAACGCGCTCGACGCGAACGAGGGCCTGAACCGCATCGCCGGGGAGATCGCCCGTTTCGCCGGCTGGCGCCACGACGTCGCGACCAACCGCACCCGCTGGAGCGAAGAGGTGACGACGGTGCTGGGAGCGGCCCCCGAGGAGTTCGCCGACCGCCGCTCGGCCACGGCTCGCTTCCTCGACGCGCGCTACCACCCGACCCTCGAGCGGGCCTTCGCAGCCTGCGTCAGCTCGGGTGTGGCCTTCGACCTCGAGCTCGACCTCGTGGACGCCGCGGGCAGGTCCTTCGTGGGTCGACTCACGGGCGAGCCGGTCCTCGACGACGCGGGCGCCGTCGTGCAGATCCAGGGGGCCCTGATCGACGTGAGCGAGGAGCGCCGACGAGCGCTGCACCGCGAGGCGATGGAGCGGCGCGTGGTCGAGACCCTCGACGAGATGGCCGTGCCCCTGTTCATCATCGGCCCCGACTGGAGGATCGCCTTCACCAACCGGGCCGGACTCGACATGCTGGGAGTCGACGCCGCCTTCTTGACGAGTGACACGATCTGGAACCTCTTCCCCGACATCGCCAACCGCCGGACGCGTGCGATGTACGAGGCGGCCATGCACGAGGGCCGTACCGGCCATTTCGTGGAGTACGTGGACTTCTTCGGCCGCTGGTTCGACCAGACCGTCCTGCCGGCGGCCGAGGGCATCGTCGTCTCGGCGCGCGATGTGACGGCCGAGCACGCCGCCCAGGCTCAGGCCCGCGAGTACGTCCAGCGCGCGTCGTTCCTGTCGAGCCTGCTCGACCTGTCGCGCGACGCCATGATCGTGCGCGACTTCGAGCGGGGCATCACCTACTGGAACCGGGCCGCCGAGGACCTCTACGGGTGGACTTTCGACGAGGTGAAGGGCCGCTCTACCGCCGACGTGCTCTTCTTCGACCCGGCGGACGCGCGGCGCACTTTCGACGCGGCGATGAGCGACGGCGCGTGGCGTGGCGAGATGCGCCACCGCACCCGCGACGGTCGCGAGGTCATCGTGGACTGCCGCCTGCAGCTCGTCTACGGCGACGACGGGACCCCGGTCGGGCTGTTCGGCGCGAACACCGACGTCACGGCCCTGGCGCGCGAGCGCGACCGGCGGATCCGCTCTCAGCGCATGGAGAGCATTGGCACCCTCGCCGGGGGCATCGCCCACGACCTGAACAACGTCCTCGCCCCGGTCCTGATGTCGATCGAGCTGCTGGAGCGCGATGAGCCCGACCCCGGGCGTCGACGGATCCTCGCGGGGATGGAGTCGGGCGTGCACCGCGGCGCGGAGATGATTCGCCAGGTGCTCTCCTTCGCGCGCGGCGCCACCGGGCAGCGCCAGCACCTGTCGATGTCGGTCGTGCTCTTCGAGTTCCTCCAGTTCTGTCGCGACTCCCTGCCGGCGTCGATCGACCTGGTGGAGAGGGTCCCCGACGACCTGCACACGGTGGTCGGGGACGCCACCCAGCTCCTCCAGGTGCTGGTCAACCTGGCGACCAACGCCCGCGACGCGATGCCCGGGGGAGGGCGCCTCGAGGTGCGCGCCTACAACGCGCCGCCCGCGGCCGATTCGGACCCGTCACGGGGGGTCAGCGTGGTCGTCGAGGTGTCCGACACCGGCTCGGGGATGTCCGGGGAGGTCCTCGGGCGCGCCTTCGAGCCGTTCTTCACCACCAAGGCCGTCGGCCAGGGGACGGGTCTCGGGCTCGCAACGTCGCGGGGGATCGTCCTCGACCACGGCGGGCGCCTCGAGGTGAGCTCCGAGCCCGGCCACGGTTCAACCTTCCGGGTCGTCCTGCCGGCTCTGGAGGACGTGGCGACACCCCCGCTCGAGACCCTCTCCGCCCCCGACGTCGCGGGTCGGGGGCGGCGCGTCCTCGTCGTCGACGACGAGCCCCCGATCCTCATGGCCGTCGACGAGGTGCTGCGCGCCCACGGCTTCGTCGTCGACGTCGCCCAGGACGGGGTGGCGGCGCTGGCCACCTTGGAGGCGACGGGTGGGCGCTACGACCTGGTGCTGACCGACCTCAACATGCCCCGCATGGGCGGTCACGAGCTGCTGGGGCGCCTGAGCGAGGCGGGGACCCTCGCGCCGGTCGTCCTCATGAGCGGGGTCGGCGACCGGACGAGCGCCGAGGTGGTGGCGGGATTCCTCACCAAGCCCTTCACGACCGCCGAGCTCCTCGAGGCCGTCGGGCTCGCCCTGGGTGAGCCCTGAGGCCCGACCCGGGCCGGGCCGACCCGGGAGGGCCTCGGGCCGGCTATAGGCTGGCCGCGTGACGGGGGGCACGGGGACGGTCGACGAGGCCAGCGCGACACCCGAGGCTTCGGCGACGAGCCGCCCGGTGGTCGCGCGATTCGACCACGTGTCCATGGTCTTCGAGGGAAACACCGCCGTCGACGACCTGAGCCTCGACATCTACGAGGGCGAGTTCTTCAGCCTGCTGGGGCCTTCGGGGTGCGGCAAGACCACGTCGCTGCGCATGCTCGGGGGGTTCGAGGAGCCGACCCGCGGGCGCATCTTCCTCGCCGGCAAGGACGTGACCTTCCAGGCGCCCTACACCCGCGACGTGAACACCGTCTTCCAGTCCTACGCCCTCTTCCCCCACCTCGACGTCTTCGAGAACGTCGCCTTCGGACTGCGCCGCCGGCGCACCTCCAAGGCCGACGTCAAGCGGCGGGTGGGCGAGATCCTCGAGATCGTGGACCTGCCGAACTTCGAGCGGCGCCGGCCCAACCAGCTTTCGGGCGGCCAGCAGCAGCGTGTGGCGCTCGCCCGAGCCCTGGTGAACGAGCCGTCGCTCCTGCTGCTCGACGAGCCGATGTCGGCCCTCGACGCGAAACTCCGTCGCCAGATGCAGGTCGAGCTCAAGCGGATCCAGACCCGCGTGGGCATCACGTTCCTCTACGTCACCCACGACCAGGAGGAGGCCATGACTATGTCGGACCGCCTCGCCGTGATGCGCCACGGACGGATCGAGGGCATCGGCTCCCCTCAGGAGATCTACGACTCGCCGACGACGGAGTTCGTGGCGACGTTCCTCGGCGCCTCGAACCTCCTGGCGGGCAACGTGACCGGCGTGGAGGGATCGATCGCGACGGTGACCCTGACCCACGGCTGGTCGGTGCGCGTCGGGGTGGGCCGCCTGCCCGAGGCCCGCGTGGGCACGCCGGTCAAGGTCGGCGTGCGCCCGGAGAAGATCAGCCTGGGGACCGGCGCCGCTGCGCCCGGCTCCGACCACAACAGCCTGCGCGGCCGGGTGAAGGTCTCGACGTTCACCGGCGTGGGGAACCAGTACCTCGTCGAGATGCCCTGGGGCACCGACGTCACGGTCTACGCCCAGAACATCGGGGAGGCCACCGCGCCGCGCAGCGGGGAAGAGGTCGTCCTCACCTGGCCGATCGAGCACACCTTCGCCGTGCGCCCGATGGCCTCGGGATCGACGGAAGACGAAACCAACACAGGGGATAATGATGAGTGACAACACCAGAAACGACGCGACGAGCGGTGGCATCGACCCCGCGCTGTGGCGCGGGCTCACCCAGCCGCGTCTGAGCCGCCGCCAGGCACTGGGGGTGGCCGGTGGAGGGCTCGCCGCGGGGCTGCTCTTCGACGCGGCCGCGGCCTCGGGCGCGTCGCTGCCGAACGCCAACGTGGGCAGCCCCTCGTGGTGGAAGAAGCAGAAGCTCCACCACACGGTGAACTTCGCGAACTGGCCCCTCTACATCGACACCCTGAAGGGCAAGTACCCCACCCTCGACCACTTCACCAAGACCACCAAGATCAAGGTGAACTACTTCCAGGTGATCGACGACAACACCTCGTTCTACGCCAAGATCCGTCCGTCGCTCGCCGCCGGCCAGTACACCGGCTACGACATCGTCGTCATGACCAACAACAACCCTCCGCTGGGCTACCTCATCGAGCTGGGATGGCTCATCCCGCTGGACCACTCGATGATGCCGAACTTCAGCAAGTACGCGGGGCCGCTCGTGAAGAGCCCCGCCTGGGACCGTGGCAACAAGTACACGATGGCCTGGCAGTCGGGCTGGACCTCGGTCGCCTACAACTCCAAGCAGGTGAAGAACCCCGGTGACAGCGTCCAGCTGCTGTTCAACAAGAAGTACGCCGGACGCATCGGGATGCTGAGCGACCCCTTCGAGCTGGGCAGCGTGGGCCTGCTGGCGCTCGGCATCGAGCCGGCGTCCTCGACCGAGAAGGAGTGGGCCAAGGCGGCCAAGCTCCTCCAGAAGCAGAAGAGCGACGGGCTGGTGGCCGCGTACTACGACCAGAGCTACATCCAGCACCTGAAGAACGGCGACGTGTGGATCTCCCAGGCCTACTCGGGGGACATCTACCAGGCGAACCTGAGCGCGAAGTACAAGGACCTCGTTCTGATGATCCCCAAGGAGGGGCTCATGATGTGGACCGACAACATGTGCATCCCGCTCTACGCTCAGAACCCCAAGGACGCGATGACCTTGATGGACTACTACTACAGCCCCGTCACCCAGTCGGTGGTCGAGTACTACAACGACTACATCTGCCCGGTGCCCGGGGCCAAGCAGCAGCTGCTGCGACCGACGAGCTGGAACAAGCAGGCGCTGGCGTCGCTCAAGCCCGAGATCGGCCTGCCCTACACGGCCACCGCGAACTCGCCGCTGGTCTTCCCGTCGGGTCGTGAGCAGAAGCTGACCAAGACCTACTACCAGTTCAAGAACCAAGCCGAGATCGACGCGTGGACCAGCCTGTTCTTGCCGATCATCCAGGGGGCGTAGAGCGCGTCCACCACCGCCGGGGCTCGTGGGGGAAGCGGCTCGCTCCGTACCTCCTGAGCATGCCGGCGGTGGTGTGGCTCGTCGTGCTGTTCGTGGTTCCGCTGGTGATCATGCTGTCGCTGTCGCTCAAGACGTGCAATCCCGCGTCGGGCGCCTGCACCATGACCTGGAACTGGGGCGAGCTGCCGCGTCAGGTGAACCTTTACCGCACCGAGTTCTTCACCAGCCTCGAGTACGGGGCGGCCGCGACGATCGTGGACCTCATCCTGTCGTTCCCCATCGCGTACTGGATCGCCTTCTACGGGGGGCGCAAGAAGAACTTCTTCTTGATGATGCTGCTCGTCCCGTTTTTCGTGTCCTTTGTCATCCGCACGCTGGTGTGGGAGTTCATCCTCTCGCCCAGCGGGTTCTTCCTCACCTTCTTGCGTCACGCCCATCTGGTCAGTGCGAACTTCCACGTGCTGGGAACGGGGTCGGCGGTGATCGCGGGACTCGCCTACAACTACCTGCCCTTCACCGCGCTACCGCTCTACGTGGCGCTCGAGCGCATCGACCGGCGGGTCCTCGAGGCCGCCTACGACCTCTACGCGTCGCGTCGCGAGGCCTTCATGCGGGTCATCCTGCCGCTGTCGGTCCCGGGCATCTTCGCGGCGTTCCTGCTGACCTTCATCCCGGCCTTCGGCGACTACGTCAACCAGCAGATCCTGGGGGGCACGTCGAGCACCATGATCGGGACCGTCATCCAGAACACCTTCCTCGTCACCGGTGACTACGCCGCGGGCTCGGCGCTGTCGGTGGTGGTGCTGGTGATCTCCCTCATCGGGATCTGGCTGTACTCGCGGGTCCTGGGCTCGCGCTCGATCGAGGAGTACCTGTGAGCGTGGTGAGCGACGCCGCGACGGTCGGTGGGCGGCCCCACGAGCCCGTCGCGCCGGCGACCAAGCGGCCCCACCACTGGGGCCGGATCGCCCTGCCGGCGTACTCGTGGCTGGTGATCGCCTACCTGGTGTTCCCCATCGTCGTGATGTTCGTCTACAGCTTCAACAAGTCCGTGGGCGGCGTTCCCCAGGTGAGCTTCTCGTGGAACGGCTTCACGACGCTGTGGTACCGGACCTGGAACGACGCGCCCGGGCTCACGTCGGCGTTCTGGCTGTCGATCCGCCTGGCGCTCATCGCCACGGCCATCTCGACGGTGCTGGGCACGCTGCTCGCCATGGCCCTCGTGCGCTACCGGCCCCGGCAGTTCCACGGCAAGGGCGTCATCGAGCAGATCCTGTTCGTCAACATCGCGGCGCCCGAGATCGTGATGGGCGCCTCGCTGCTGGGGCTCTTCGTCACGTTCAACATCGGCCGCGGCTTCATCACCCTGGTGCTGGCGCACGTGATGTTCTGCATCGCCTACGTGGCGGTGACCGTGAGGGCGCGCCTCACGGGCTTCGATCGCTCCCTCGAGGAGGCGTCGTACGACCTCGGGGCGGGGCCGTTCACGACCTTCCGGCGGGTGACCCTGCCGATGATCATGCCCGGGGTGCTCGCGGGCGCGCTGATGGCGTTCGCGCTCTCGATCGACGACTTCGTGACCTCCAACTTCGTGAGCGGCACGAGCTCGCCCTTCCCCGTGCTGATCTACGCCTCCACGCGCGTGGGGATCCCGCCGCAGGTATTCGTCTTTGGCAGCGTCATCTTCGCGGTGGGCATCGCGCTCGCGCTCTCCAGCCTGGCGATAGGCCGCAAGCGCATCTGAGAGCCGTGCGGGGGCGTCGGTGCGCGGCACCGACGCCCTCTGGTCGGGGCGCCCGGATTCGAACCGGGGACCTCGTGCTCCCAAAGCACGCGCGCTAACCAAGCTGCGCTACGCCCCGCGCCCGCCGACGCTACTACGCCGGTTCCCTGGTCGACGGGGTCTGACGGGCCAGTAGTACGGTCACGACGCGGAGAGGCGCGGGGAGGTGTCATGGCGACGTCGTACGAGTGGGTCGTGGACGCCCTGGCGGCGACGTGGGGGTCGATCGAGGACGTCCTCGCCGACCGCCCGGCGCAGGACTTCGACCGACCGACCTCTCTGCCGGGCTGGAGCGTGCGCGACGTCTTGGCTCACCTCGTGGGCTTCGAGCAGATGCTCCAGGGTCAGCCCCTCCCCGAGCACGAGGGCCCGTTCCCCGACTACGTGGTCAACGCCATCGGGGAGCTCAACGAGGCGGTGGTGGACCACTGGCGCCGCCGCCCGCTCGGCGAGCTGCGCGAGGCGTTCACCGAGACGACCGCCCGCTCGCTGGCGCGGCTGGGGGACCTCTCGCGCGAGGAGTGGGAGCGGGTGGGCTGGAGCCCCGAGGGCGAGCGGCCCTACCACCGCTTCATGGAGACCCGGGTGCTGGACGGCTGGATCCACCTCGGCGACGTGCGCGACGCCCTCGCCCTCGAAGGTGACGACCACGGGCCGGGCGAGGCGGTCGTCCTCGGCCGCTTCGCGGCCGCGCTGCCCTTCGTCCTCGGCCGGCGGGTCGCGGCCCCCGAGGGCGCGCGCGTCGCGGTCGAGCTGCGCGGGCCGCG
>JAKBNI010000112.1 GCA_021831125.1 Actinomycetes bacterium
CGACGCCCACCGCTTCTACGAGGCCCACGGCTACGGGGCCACGCACCACGGCTTCAAGAAGGCGCTCTAGGGCGCGACCTCCTCGAGGCGGCCCGAGTCGACGTCGAAGACGAAGCCCCGGACCTCGCGCGAGCGCAGCAGCGGGTGGGTCCGCAGCGTGGCGACCGTCGCGCGCACGTCGGCCGCGACGTCGGCGAAGGCCCCGAGCGCGAAGGGCAGCGGCTCGCCGAGCGCGGACTCGAGGCGTTCGCGCACGGCCCCCTCGTCGGGGTGCTCGAGGCCGCAGCGGCTGTGGTGGACGACCATGACGTCCTCGGTGCCGAGGAGCTGCTGGCTCAGCACGAGCGAGCGCACGGCGTCCTCGGTGGCGAGTCCGCCGGCGTTGCGGATGAGGTGGGCGTCGCCCAGCTCGAGCCCGAAGGCCCCGAATAGGTCGAGGCGCGCGTCCATGCAGGTCAACACGGCGAGTCGGCGCCGGGGCTCGGTGGCGAGCGGGCGATGCCCGTGGGCCGAGACGTAGGCGTCGTTCGCACTGAGCACGTCGTCGATGGCGGTCACGGCGCCGAGCCTAGGGGTGGGGCGAGGGTACGCTGCGAAAGGAGGTGGAGATGGAGCACATCAGTGAGGTGCGAGACGAGCTGCGCGAGCCCGCGAGGGCCCTGCGCCAGATGATTCCCGACGTCCTCCAGGGCTACGCCCAGATGCACCGCGCCGTCATGAGCGACGGGGCGCTGAGCGTGGCCCAGAAGGAGCTGGTCGCCCTGGCCATCGCCGCGACGCGCGAGTGCGACGGCTGCGTCGGCTCGCACGCCCGTGGGGCGGCGCGCTCGGGCGCCACCCGCGAGCAGGTCGCCGAGGCGATGGGGGTCGTGATCATGATGAACGGCGGGCCCGGCACGGTGTGGGGGCCGCGGGCCCTGCGCAGCTTCGACGAGGCGCTCGCCGAGCGCGCCGACTAGAGGTCGTAGCCCAGGCGCACGACGCCGTTGATGAAGCTCGACTGGAGCTTGACCGGCTCCGCGGTGGCGTGGATCGACGGCACGCGCGCCAAGAGCTCGCGCCACATGACGGTGATCTCGCGGCGCGCGAGGTGGGCGCCCAGGCAGAAGTGGGGTCCCGGCGCCCCGAAGCCGTAGTGGTCGTTGGGCGTGCGCCCGACGTCGAAGACGAAGGGGTCGTCGAAGACGTCCTCGTCACGGTTGGCCGAGTTGTAGAAGAGGACGACCTTGTCCCCGGCGGCCAGCTCGACCCCCGAGAGCGTGTAGTCGGTGGCGAGGGTGCGGCGCATCCAGATGACCGGCGAGGCCCAGCGCACCATCTCGTCGGCCATGGTCGCGCTCAGCCCGGCGAAGTCCTCGACGAGCCGGCGGCGCTGGTCGGGGTGGTCGGTGAGCGCCACGAGGGAGTGGGCGAGCGCCGTGCGGGTGGTCTCGTTGCCGGCCGCGAGCAGCAGCACGAAGAACGACGCCAGCTCCTGCTGGGTGAGCTTCTCGGACTCGATCTCGGCGTTCACGAGGGCGCTCGTGAGGTCGTCGACGGGCTGGTCGATCCGGTACTTGCCCAGCTCCTCCATCAGGGCGGTGAGCGTCGCCCCGGCCTCGAGGAAGGCGAGGACCGGGTCGGCCCCCTCGGGGATGAAGGCCGGGTCGCCGTTGGAGAGGATGACGTTGGAGCACGCGAGCACCGTCGGGTACTCGCTCTCGGGCACGCCCATCATGGTGCAGATGATCTCGAGGGGGAAGGGCGCCGCGAGGTCCGTGATGAAGTCGCCGGTCCCCGAGCGGCGGGCCCGCTCGATGATCTCGTCGGCCAGGCGCTCGATGGAGTCCTCGACGGCTCGCACGGTGCGGGGGTTGAAGGCGTTGGCGACGATACGGCGCAGCCGGGCGTGGCGGGGGTTGTCGGTCGAGATCATCCCCGAGAAGTACTCGACCATCTCGGGGGGCAGGTCGAGCAGGCTCACCGCGCCCGGGCCCGAGAGGAAGACCTGGGGCGTGCGCGAGACCTCGGCCAGGTCGCGGTGGCGGGTCAGCGCCCAGTAGCCGTTGCCCCGGGGCATCTCGATGACCGAGCCCTCGAGGAGCGGGTCCTCGAAGTGAGCGATCGGCCGCTCGCGGCGCAGCGTCGCGAAGGCCCCCTCGCGCTCGGGGTAGGGCCGACGCCAGAACTCCATGTCGGACAGGTCGATCTCCTCGGGGGCGAGGACCTCGGTGGGCTCCATCGGGCCATGGTAACGAGGCGCCGGGTTCGGGGCACGCAGCGCCTCCGACCCGGCAGACTGGGGGGGTGAGCCTCACCGACGCCGAACGCCAGAGCCGCCTGCGCGCCCTCGAGTCCTTGATGGACCTGATGCGTCCGGCCGTCCAGGCCGACGGGGGCGACCTGGTGCTGGTCTCGGCCGACGTCGAGTCCGGCGTGGTCGAGGTGGAGCTGCGCGGCGCGTGCTCGAGCTGCGCGATCTCCTCGGACACCCTCCAAGGCGGCGTCACCCGGATCCTCACCGACCGGCTCTCGTGGGTGAGCGAGGTGCGCGGCGGCGTCGACGACTCGATCGACCCGGAGGACTCGATGATGCTGGGTGCCGGGGCCTACGTGCCCCGCTACCGCGAGCGCTCCAGCTAGAGCGCGAGCTCGACCCCGGTCAGCTCGGCGAGCGCCTCGGCCAGGCGCGCGCCGAGACCCTCGCGGGTCGCGCGCCGGGGCGCGCGCACCAGCGTCGCGGGCCCGACGAGGCCCCAGGGACCGGCCGGGCCGTAGTACGCGCCGTTGGCGGCCTCGGGGCTGGTGAGGGCGACGAGCAGGGGCTCGGCGCCCCAGTCGACCTCCTGGTGGGGGAGCCACCGGGCCTCGAGCAGGCTGCGACGGGGCCGCGAGCGCCCGACGCTCGCCCCGGCGCTGAAGAGGTTGGTGCGCACGTAGCCCGGGTGCGCCGCCATCGAGGCGAGGTTGGCCCCGCTCGCCGCGGCGCGCTCGGCCATGAAGAGCGCGAGCACGAGGTCGGCCAGCTTGGACTGGGCGTAGGCGCGAAAGGGCCGGTAGCGTCGCGTCGCCTGGAGGTCGCCGAGGTCGAGGCGTCCGACGTGGGCCGCGCTCGAGCTCATCCAGGCGACCCGCGCCCCCCCGGACCGGGTGAGGAGGGGCGCCAGGCGCGCACTGAGCGCGTAGTGGCCCACGACGTTGGTGGCGAACTGCAGCTCCAGGCCGTCGACGGTCTCGGTGCGCCGGCGCGGGCGCATCACGCCGGCGTTGTTCGCGAGCAGGTGGAGGGGCCGGCCCTCGTCGAGCAGGCCCTCGGCGACGCGCGCCACCGAGGCGAGGTCGGCCAGGTCCAGCGTGCGCACCTCGAGCCGCGCCCCGGGGTGGTCCTCGCGGATCGCCGCGGCGGCGCGCTCGCCGCGCTCGGGCGAGCGCACGGCGAGCACGACCTCGGCTCCGGCGCCAGCCAGGCGCCGGGCGACCTCGAGGCCCAGCCCGCCGCTCGCGCCGGTGACGACCGCGCGCCGTCCGCCCTGGGGAGGTACGTCGTACACCGGGTCAGGCGGCCGGGGGTTCCTTGGGCAGGCCCAGGACGCGCTCGCCGACGATGTTGCGCTGGATCTCGGCGGTGCCGCCCCAGATGGTCTCGGAGCGCGAGAAGAAGAACGACCCCTGCAGCTCGCTGACCGGGTAGTCGGCGCGGCCCCGCCGCGGGGCGGCCCCGGTGTCGGGGTCGGACGCGCCCGTGAGCACCTGGCCGGCCATGCCCAGGACGTCGATCGCGAGGTTGGTCACCTCGCGGTGGGCCTCGGACCAGAACATCTTGTTGCAGGCCCCGAGCCGGGCGGCGTCGTGGGTCCCGCGCAGGCCGTCGGTGAGCGAGCGGTAGCCGTTGACCTCCATGATCTTGACCTTGGACCACGCGCGCACGAGGGCGTCGCGCACCAGGCGGTCCTCGTTGCGCCCGACCCGGCGAGCCTCGGCGACGATCCCCTCCCACTCGCGCAGGAACCGCCGGTAGCTGGTCGTGGCCGAGGAGCCCCGTTCGAAGCCGAGGGTGGTCATCGCCACCTTCCACCCGTTGTTCACCCCGCCGACGACGTTCTCGGCGGGGCAGCGGGCGTCGGTGAAGAAGACCTCGTTGAACTCGGCCGTCCCGTCGACCTGGGTGATCGGACGCACCTCGACCCCGGGCTGGTGCATAGGCACGAGGAGGTAGCTGATGCCCGTGTGCTTGGGGGCGGCGGGGTCGGTCCGGGTGAGGAGGAACACGAAGTCGGCGTGCTGGGCCTGGGTTGTCCAGACCTTCTGGCCGTTGATGACCCACTCGTCACCGTCGAGCACGGCCGAGGTGGCGAGGCTCGCGAGGTCGCTCCCGGCGTCGGGCTCGGAGAAGCCCTGGCACCAGGCGATCTCCCCGCGCAGGATGCCCGGGATGAAGCGGGCCTTCTGCTCCTCGGTGCCCCACTGCAGGAGGGTCGGGCCGACCAGGGTGTCGCCGAAGAAGTCGGCGCGCATGGGGGCGCCGGCGCGGGCGAACTCCTCGTTCACCACGACCTGGCGCATCAGGTCGAGGCCCTTGCCGCCGTACTCGGTGGGCCACCCGGCGCAGATCCACCCCCCGGCGTAGAGCCGCTCGGTCCAGGCGGCGACGAAGTCGCGGCGCTCCTCGGCGGTCATCGAGAAGCCCGGCTCGAACCAGCCCGCCGGCAGGTTCTGCTCGAGCCAGGCCCTCACCTCGGCGCGGTAGTCCTCGGCCTCGGGGGGGTAGGTGAGATCCATGGGAGAAGCGTACCCAGCCCTTCGAGCCCCCGGTGGGGCCATTTGTGCCCTGGTCGGACGGTGGGCGAGAATGGTGGACCGCCGACGAAAGCGACCCGTGCCCCGCTCCTTGCGCCAGACCATCGACGAGACCCGGGCGTCGTGGGAGCGCAGCCGGCGCCTCGCGC
>JAKBNI010000113.1 GCA_021831125.1 Actinomycetes bacterium
TCGTGTGCGTGGACCGCGACGACGACCATCTGTACCAGCCGGGGCTCCTATACGTGCCCTTCGGACGGCGCACGCTGCCTTCTCTCACCCGCTCGCGGCGCGCCCAGCTGCACCACGACATCGACTTTGTCCTGGGCGAGGTCGACACGGTCGACCTCGAGGCGCGCGCCGTGCGCCTCGCCGACGGCACGACGCTCGAGTACGACTACCTGGTCGTCGCGGCCGGCGCCACCCTCGCCCCCGAGGAGACCGAGGGCCTCACCGGCCCGGGCTGGATGGAGAGGGTCTTCACCTTCTACTCCCCCGAGGGCGCGGCGGCCCTGGCCGACGCCTTCGCCGGCTTCAACGGCGGCCGCCTCGTCGTCGCGGTGCTCGACACCGCCATCAAGTGCCCCGTCGCCCCCCTCGAGTTCACCTTCCTCGCCGCCGACGCCCTCACCCGGCGCGGGGTGCGCGACAAGGTCGAGATCTCCTACGTCACCCCCCTGGAGGGAGCCTTCACCCGGCCCCTCGCCGCCCAGCGCCTGGGCTGGCTGCTCGCCGACCGCGGCGTCGAGCTCGTGAGCTCGTTCCCCACCGCGTCGGTCGACGGCGCCGCGGGGCGGATCGAGAGCTACGACGGACGCGGCGTCGACTTCGACCTCGCGGTGGTGATCCCGGCCCACAACGGGCCGGGCTTCGTCACCCGCTCGCCGGGGCTCGGCGACGCCCTGGGCTTCATCCCGGTCGACGAGCGCACCCTGCAGCTGCCCGGTCACCCCGAGGTCTTCGCCCTGGGCGACGCGACCGGGCTCGCGACCTCCAAGGCCGGCTCGGTCGCCCACTTCGAGAGCGAGGTGGTGGTGGAGAACCTGGTCGCCACCTTCGACGGGCGCCCAGCCCTCGCGCGCTTCGACGGCCACACCAACTGCTTCATCGAGCTCGGTCGCGGCGAGGCCCTCCTCATCGACTTCAACCGCGACGTCGAGCCCGTCCCCGGCCACTACCCCGGCCCGGTCGGCCTGCCCCTGCTCGCCCCGAGCCGGATCGACCACCTGGGCAAGCTGGCCTTCGAGTCGCTGTACTGGCACGCCCTCCTGCCGGGCCACTCGATCCCGGGCGTCGCGAGCCCCATGCCCCGGCGCGGCAAGCGTCTCTCGATGCTGCGCCACCCCGCCTACGTCGGGGGACCCCGATGACCACCCAGACCCTGGCCGGGGTCACGGTCGAGCGCGACGCCGAGGGCTTCCTCATGGACCCCTCGCTCTGGGGCGAGGCGATGGCCGAGGCGATCGCCGCCGAGGAGGGGATCGAGCTCACGAAGCGCCACTGGGAGGTGGTGCGCTTCATGCGCCGCGCCTACGAGACCTCCGGCGCGGGGCCCAACGTGCGCCTGCTCGCCAGGACCTCGGGGATCTCGGTGAAGGAGCTCTACGCCCTCTTCCCGAAGGGCCCGGCGAAGACCGCCGCCAAGATCGCGGGGATCCCCAAGCCCCACGGCTGCATCTAGGAGGCACCATGGACGAGCCGATCGCCAAGGTCTCGATCGTCGTCTCCAAGGGGTCGCTCGAGGGCGTCTACCCCGCCCTCATCATGGCCAACGGCGCGCGCGCCGAGGGCATGGAGGCGAACCTCTTCTTCACCTTCTTCGGCCTCGACGCCATCAACGCGAAGCGCGTCGAGCACGTGAAGGTGGCCGCCGTGGGCAACCCCGGGATGCACCTGGCGAGCCTGCTCGGGGTGCTGCCGGGGATGTCGGCCATCGCCACACGCATGATGGAGCGCAAGATGGAGGAGAACGACATCCCGGGCCTGCCCGAGTTCATCGAGCTCGTCGCCGACGCCGGGTGCGGGCTCTACGGCTGCCGGGCCTCGGCCGACCTCTTCGGCTTCACCGAGGCCGACTTCGTCCCCCAGGTCAAGTCCATCATCACCGTCGGCGAGTTCTACGCCCTCTCCGCCGGCGGCCAGATCATCTTCACCTGACCCTCGGCCACCCGAGGGTCACTCGGCGTAGGCCACGGCGAAATCGCACTCGGGACCCTCGGGGGCGAAGGCGTAGGTGATGCGCACCCCGAGCTCGTCGGGGGGGATCGACAGCGGTGCGTCGCCGAGGTGCTCCTGGCTCGCCCAGGCCCGGAGGGCCTGGTCGGCGAGGGCCCAGTCCTCGGCGCGCTGGTCCTCGTAGGGCCCCATCTCCACGTAGGCCTCACGGTGCGCGGGCTCGACACGCAGCGTGAGGTCGTTGAGCCCGGCGGCCAGGGCCTCGGCCTCGGAGTCGGGGACGGGCCGGCACCACTCGACCGGCCCGTCGCTGTCCTCGGTCACCTCGCCCCAGTAGACGGCGAAGACGTCACCGGCCTCCCCCTCCACCCGGGGCAGTCGCGCGTCGCGCAGGCGCGCGAGGAACTCCTTGCCGAGATCCCACGCCTGGGCCGGGGTGACGTGACGCTTGAGGGTGAGCACGCTACGTGCCGGGACCTCCCTGACCTTCACTTCGTACATGTCGCTTCTCCTTCCGTTGAGCTCATCGATCAGTGCGCCGACCAGCCGTCGCCGGGAGGCGTGCTCGTCCTCGGCCACTCGCCAGTGCTCGGCGAGCCACTCGGCGAGGGCCGCCCCGTCGAGCTCGACGAGCCCCGCGATGTCCGCCAAGGGCACGTCGAGCCGGCGCAGCGACGCGATCAGTCGGGCCCGCTCGAGCTGGTCGGGCGTGTAGTGGCGATACCCCGAGGCGCTCTCCACCCGCGCGGGCGCTAGCAGCCCGATCTCGTCGTAGAGGCGCAGCGCCTTGGGCGAGAGTCGCGAGCGCCGGGCGAACTCGCCGATCCCCATCTCGTCCATGGCCCTCCTCGCTCGGTCGTCGGCCCCTCGGACCCATTCTGGGGCCTGCCCCAAGGGGAAGGTCAAGGGGACTGGCCGCCACGTCGAGGGGCCCACCACTCGGGTCCGACCTGGGCGAGACGGGGGCGTGGCGACGGAGGTGCTCCGCCGGGGTCGCGGTGCGCGACGGGGCGACGTCGTCGCCCGGGACGGCGCGCTCGTCGGCCGCGAACCCGACGTCGTGCCCCACGAGGGGGAGGCGACGGGGCGCGTGAGCGAGGGCGGCCGGCTCCACGTCGTGCGCGACGTCGCGCGCGGGCCACTCGGTCGCGGCCCTCGCGGTCTAGGACCTCGACGCGACGCTGTCCGCGCTCACGGTGCGGGGCCTCCGCCCGGGGTCGGCGGAGCCGGTCGGCACCGCCGGTCGCGAGGCGATCGCGACCGACCCCGACGGCAAGGTCGTGAGCATCACCGGGGTGGCCGCGGTCCGCTAGCTCCGTCGACGGCGTGGTCGGCCCGGGCCCTCAGCCGACGACGCCACGGAGCCACCCCAGGATCGTGGCGACCGACTCGGGGTCGAGACGCGTGCCGTCCTCGTTGTAGCCGCTCCCCGGTGCCGAGGCGACCTCGGTCCACGGGCGCGGGTCCTCCTTGAAGACGTGGTTGGCGTTGACCGGGTAGACGAAGGTGACGTTGTCCTTGCCCGCGGCGGCCCGCTCGAGCGCGCCGCCGTCGGCCGCGGCGTCGATCTGAACGTCCTTGCGGCCGATGAGCACCAACGTCGGGATCGACACCTCGGCGAGCAGCGGCGCCGCGCCCTCCGCCCACAGCTCGCGCGCGAGGGGGAGGTTGGCCGGCGCCTCGAAGCTCGCGAGCACGGCCCGCACGCTCTCGGGCAGCGACGGGTCCGGGTCCATCGCCCCGCCGGCCGAGTAGCGCGCGGCCGCCCCGCGCACCCTCTCGATCATCGCCTCGCCCCCGGGCACCGACGCCGCCTGGAGGGCCAGCTGGGCGAGCAGGACCTCGCCCACGGCGCGCCCCGGCGGCGCGCACAGCACGGCGCCGACGAGGGGCACCGCCTCGTCGCCCGTCGCGTAGTGGAGCACGTGCAGCGTGCCCTCGCTGTTGCCGAGGCCCACGAGGCGCGTCGCGTCGACGCGCGGGTCGGCGACCAGCGCCCCCACGGCCGCGCGCAGCTCGTCGAGGTGCGAGCGCATGGAGAAGGTCCCGGCGAGGCGCCGCGCGTTCTCGGCGGCGTCGGGACCCGAGGCGCGCTTGTCGTAGCGCAGCGAGGCGATGCCCGCCTCGGCGAAGGCCGCGGCGAAGAGGCGGCCGCTGCCGTTGGTGCCCGGGAGCAGCGGCGAGCACCAGTCGCGGTCGGTCGGCCCACTGCCCGCCACCATCACCACCCCGGGGAACGGGCCGGGGCCCTCGGGCGCGCAGAGCGTGGCGCGCATGGTGACCTCGTCGAGCTCCCAGCTCAGCTCGGACTCGGACGTCATCGGACTCCCCTCGCGCCCCCAGGGCGCCGCCCCCACTCTCCCAGCCCACGGCCCGTGGCCCCGACGGGGCGGCCCCGGCCGGTCGCACTCCCCGCCCTCCGGTATGTACTACTATTTCACTAGGTTTTATCTAGTTAGGGAGATCATGGGCCTCGACCCGCTGATGGTGCTCGCCAGCGCGGCGGTCGGGCTCCTCGTCGGGCTCACCGGGATGGGCGGCGGGGCCCTCATGACCCCGATGCTCGTCTTGGTGTTCGGGGTCACGCCCTCCTCGGCGATCACCTCGGACCTCGTGGCCGCCCTCCTCATGCGCCCGGCCGGGGTCCTCGTGCACTGGCGCCGGGGCACCATTCACGGCCCCCTCGTGCGCTACCTCGCCTACGGCTCGGTCCCGGCCGCCCTCGCCGGCACGGCGACCCTGTCGCTCCTCGGGCACAGTGCCGCGGCCGAGCACCGTCTCCAGACGGCCCTCGGGGCCGCCCTCGTCCTCGGCGGAGTGGCCATGGTCGTGCGCGCCCGGCGCTCGGGCGCCCCGCGCGCCGGCGCGGGCCGGCCCGC
>JAKBNI010000114.1 GCA_021831125.1 Actinomycetes bacterium
GGGTCACGATCGTTCTGCCGCAGGCGAACTTCGGGCTCTCGGTCGCCGACACGACCTCGGGCACCTCGACCTACACCTACGGCGACTCGGTCGCCCTCTCGCTCTCGGACACGACGGACGCCACGGCGCCCACCGGCTCGGTGAGCCTCTACTTCTCCCCCAACGGCGGCTTCAACTGGTCACCCGTGCCGGGGTGCTCGTCGCTCACCCTGTCGGGCGGGGCGGCGACGTGCTCGACGACCGGTCTGCCCGCCCGCACCGCCTCGATCGACCCCCTCGAGTTCGCCTACACCTACACGGGCGACACGAACTACGCGGCCGTGACGCCGTCGGGGTTCATCACGGTCGGACCCACGGTCTCCCTCGACCCCGCGACCGCGACGGTGGGGGTCCCCAACGACGTCATCGACGCGGGCTCGACGTACACCCCGAGCGCGAACGTCACCGGGGCGCGCAACGGCGACACCCTGGGCGTCACGGCCGTGACCTACACCTACGCGGGGACCCACGGCACCGTCTACGGCCCCTCGACGACGGCGCCCACCGCGGTGGGGAGCTACTCGGTGACCCCGTCGGCCGCCACGCTCAGCGTCACCGGGAACGGGGTGCCCGCGGACTACGCCCCCGCCTACGTCGCCGGCTCCCTCACGATCCTGTCCCCGCCCTCGAGCGGCGGGGGGTCCGGGTCGGGCTCGTCGGGGGCGTCGCCCCAGGTGACGCTCTCGGTGGCGCTGCCGAGCACCCGGGCGACGGTCGGCTCCTCGGTCGACCTCTCCACCGAGGGCGGCTCGGGCAGCGGCGCGGTCACCTACAGCGTCGTGGGCGGCACGGCCCCGGGCTGCGCGATCTCCGGGACGACCTTGACCGCCTCGGGTCCCGGTACGTGCGTCGTCGAGGCCACCAAGGCCGGTGACGCCACCTACCAGGCGGACACCTCGGCCCCCGTGACCGTCACCTTCGTCGCCGCGAAGGTGGTGCGCCACCACCCGATCGCGGTGCCCCGCCCGGTGAGCGTCGCCTTCGCCGCCGGCGGGTCCTCCCTCAGCCCGGCGGCGCGCCGGTCGCTCATCGCCCTGGTGAGGCGTCTCCACCCGGGCGCGACGCTGACCGTCACCACCTGGGGCGACCCGCGGAGCCTGGCCCTCGCCCGGGCTCGGGCGGTCGACCGGTTCCTCACCCACTACCGTCACCTCCACGTGCGCGTCGTCGCGATCGTGAGCGCGGCCACCCGGGTGCGCGTGGTCACCGTACGCCAGTGAACCGGCGGCGAGCGCCGGCGGCCGTCGTGCCGCCGGCGCTCGTGCCGCCCAGCCCCCCACCCCTCGGGCCGGCAGGTTCGCCGGGAGGGGAGGGACCGTGAGTCGAGCACCCGTCAGCGCTCGCCGCGCCGTGCGCGCGGGTCGTGGCCTCGTGGCCGTGGCCGTCCTCGCCGTCGCGGGGCCGTCACTGCTCGCCCCGTCGGCCGCCGCCGCGGCCCGGCCCTCCGCGTCCGGGTCCCGGGCGTCGGGCGGCGCGACGCCCCAGGCGGCCCTGACCCTCGTCGTCTCGACGACCCAGACCACCGCCGGCGGCACGGTCGTCCTCTCCACCGAGGGCGGCTCGGGCTCGGGGGCCGTCTCCTACGCCGTGGTGAGCGCGACGGCGAGCGGCTGTGCGATCTCGGGCGTGGAACTCTCGGCGAGCGGACCCGGCACGTGCGTCGTCGAAGCCGCCAAGGCCGGTGACGCGACCTACGCCCCGGCGACCTCGGCCCCGGTGAGGGTCACCTTCACCCCGCGGTTCGTCCCGCCACCCCTGCGCGTCCGCCCCGTGACGGTGCGCTTCGGGCCCCGACCCGTCCTGGGCGAGTCGGACCGGCGGGCGCTGGGCGACCTCGTGACCAGGCTGCGCCCGGGCTCGTCGGTGTCGCTGGTCGCGCGCGGTCCGGGCGACGCGTCGGCCCGCCGCGCGCGCGCCGAGGTCGTGCGCCGCTACCTGCTCACCCGGGTCGCGGTGCGGGTGAGGATCGTGCTCGAGGTCGGCGGGCCGGCGTCGGTGCTCGTCGTCACGACCCGGGTCTAGGCCCTCACTCCTCGGTCGCCTCCACCGCGACGTGGGGGACGAGGCGCTCCAGCCAGCCCGGCATCCACCAGTTGGCCCGGCCGATGAAGTGCATCAGGGCGGGCACGAGGACGGTGCGGATGATGAACGCGTCGATCACGACGGCGCCGCCCAGGCCGACGCCGAACTCGGCGATGATGCGCTGGCCGCCGAAGGCGAAGGAGAAGAAGACCGAGACCATCACCAGGGCCGCCGCGGTGATGACCCGTCCGGTGTTGGCCTGGCCGCGCACGATCGCCTCCTCGTTCGAGCCGGTGTTGAGCCACTCCTCGTGCATGCGCGAGACCAGGAAGACCTGGTAGTCCATCGAGAGCCCGAAGAGGATCGCGATCATGATGATCGGCAGGAACGACTCGACCGGCCCGGTGCCGGCCCGGATGAGCGCCGAGCCCCAGCCCCACTGGAAGACCGCGACCACGAGTCCGAAGGAGGCCCCCACGGCGAGCAGGTTCATGATCGCGGCGACGAGGGGGATGAGGAGGCTGCGGAAGGCGACCATCAAGAGCAGGCAGCCCAAGAGGACGATCACCCCGACGAAGAGGGGGAGCTTCGAGCCCAGCACCTGGGCGAAGTCGGCGTAGATCGCGGTGATCCCCCCGACGTAGACCGCGGTGTGGCTCGTCGCGGTGGCGCGGGGGATGTAGCGGTCGCGCAGCCGGTTGATGAGGTCGGCCGTCTGGACCGACTGGGGGCTCGTCGTGGGCACCACGGTGATGATCCCCA
This sequence comes from Actinomycetes bacterium, assembly GCA_021831125.1. Classification (GTDB taxonomy): domain Bacteria; phylum Actinomycetota; class Acidimicrobiia; order Acidimicrobiales; family RAAP-2; genus RAAP-2. The sequence continues at coordinate 2,824 of JAKBNI010000114.1, forward strand.
CGCTGTGGGCGGGGTTCTCGTAGAGGGGCAGGACCGAGGCGACGCCCGGGTCGTGGGCGAGACGCCGGTCGAGGGCCGTCATGGCGGCGGTGTCCGCGGGGCCGCGGATGGCCCCCACGACGCTGAGGGGCCCGTTGAAGCCCGGGCCGAAGCCCTGGGCGAGGAGGTCGTAGGCCTGGCGGGTGGTCGAGCCCACCGGGTCGGTCCCCTGGTCCGAGCTACCCAGGCGCAACGAGAAGAACGGCACGACGAACAGCACGATCACGACCAGGGCGAGACCGCTCAGGGCGCGGGGGTGGTTCGAGACGAACCGGGCCCAGCGCTGCCAGGGCCCGCTCGCCAGCACCGGCTCGGGCCCGTGCTCGGCCAGGCGCCGGCGCTCGCGACGGCTGAGGACGCGACGCCCGATCACCGCGACGAGGGCCGGCAGCAGGGTCACCGAGGCGAGCATCGTCACGAGGACCGCCAGGGTGGCCATGACCGCGACGCCGTTCAAGAACGAGAGGCGCAGCACCAGCATGCCGAGCAGGGCGACGCACACCGTGGAGCCCGCGAAGAGCACGGCCCGACCCGAGGTGTTGATGGCCGTCACGATCGCGTCCTCGGGCGAGGCGCCGCGTTTGAACTCCTGGCGGGCGCGGGTGATGATGAACAGCGCGTAGTCGATGCCCACCCCGAGGCCGATCAGCGATCCCAGGATCGGGGCGAACTGGGCGATGGCGATACCGTGGCTCAAGAGCTCGCCCCCGGCCAGGGCGACCCCGAGGGCGAAGAGGGCGATCCCGAGGGGGAGCAGCATCGCGAGGAACGACCCGAAGGCCAGCACCAGCACGACGGCGGTGAGCACGAGCCCCACCACCTCGCCCTTGCTCGACGACGGCGAGGAGGCCTGGCCGAAGGCGTTGCCGCCGAAGTAGACCGAGAGGTCGGGCGCCTTCATCGTGAGGGCCTGGGACTCGATCGCCTGGATCTGGGCGGTGCGCAGCTTGAACCCGGGCAGGGCGAAGTGGACGACGGCGTAGGCGATGGTCCCGTCCTTGGAGACCTGGGCCGATCCGGCGCACGACCCGTTGGCCAGTCGCTCGCCGGAGAAGGGGGCCGAGCAGAAGGGCGAGACGACGCTCGCCACCACGGGCTGGCGGGCGACCGCGGCGAGCGCCGCTTGGATCGTGCGCTCGTGGGTGGCGACGGTACCCCTGGTGGCGTGGACGACGATCTGGTCGGTGTCGCCCGACTGGCCGGGGAAGGCCGACTTCAACAGGTCGTAGGCGTGGGTCGAGTTGGTGCCGGGCAGGGTGAAGGTGTTGGCGTAGGCCGAGCCCTCGGCGCGGGCCGCGGCGTTGATCCCGACGAAGAGCAGGACCCAGACGAGCAGGACGACCCAGCGGTGGCGGACGCAGAGGCGGGCGAGGTTCTTCACGAGGCCTTTTCGAGGGAACGGACCGGTACGGTGGGAGGAAGATGAAGTCTAGGGGTGACATGGCGCGTGGGGCGGGGGACGAACGTCACCGCTTCCCCGGTCACGAGTACCCCCAGGTGATCCCCGAGCCCGACGAGGTCCGCCCCGGGGGCCGCCCTCCCTGGGCCGACCTCGCCCCGACGGCCCGCCGCGGCCTCTCGGTCGAGCGGGTGGCCCGCGCCCTCGCCCGACGGGGTCAGGACGGCCCTCCGCCCGAGCCGGCCGAGCCCGCCGCCCCGACGCCCGGCGCGTCGGTCCTCGTGGCGCTGTTCGACGAGGGCGGCGAGGCCCGGGTGGTCCTCACGAGGCGGGCACGGACGCTGCGGGCCCACCGCGGCGAGGTGGCCCTGCCCGGCGGGCGCCGCGAGTCCGGGGAGTCGCCGTGGGCGACGGCCCTTCGCGAAGCGAACGAGGAGGTCGGCCTCGACCCCGGGGCCGTGCGCCCGCTCGGCTGGCTGAGCCCCCTCTCGACCCGGGTGGCGCCCGCGGCGATCGTCCCGGTCGTGGGGGCGCTCTCGACCCGGCCCGCGCTCGAGGCCCGGCCCGAGGAG
>JAKBNI010000115.1 GCA_021831125.1 Actinomycetes bacterium
TGGCCCTCTTCGTCACGCTCCTCGCGGTCAACCGCTCCACCCAGATCGAGGGGGCGAGCGGCACCCGGTCCTCGGTCGCGACCCTCGGGCTCGACCCCGCGGGGGTCTTCCTCGGCAAGGCGCTCGCCCTCGCGCTCGAGCTCTGGGCGATCGGCGCGGTCCTGCTCTGCGGCTCGGTCCTGGTCCTGCACGCGGCCCTCGTCGGGACCCTTGAGGCCCTCCCCAGCGTGGCGGTGACCCTGGGGGCCCTCGCCGCGGCCGGGTCGCTCTACGGGGCGCTCTGTGGTGGGGCGGGGACGGCGACCCTGCTGCCGGCGATCTCGTTCCCCGGCTTCGTGCCCCTGCTCATCGCCGGCGAGCGGGCCTACCACAGCGCGCTGGTCGGGGGGGCGCTGTGGCAGTGGTGGGTGATTTCCCTCGTCGCCCTGGCCGCCTACGTGGCCCTCGGCGTTCTCCTTTACGGTGTTCTCGAGGAATCATGGTGAAATCGGTCGCGTCACGCCTGCTGGGACCCGTCACGCTCGGGCTGCTGGCGCTCACCTTCTGGCTGGGGCTGTTCGTTACCCCACCGGCCAAGGTCCAGGGCAACCTCGCCCGCCTCGTCTACGTCCACCCCGCGATCGCCTGGGTGGCCCTCTACGTCTCCTTCGGCACGGCGACGATCGCCTCGGCCCTCTTCCTCTGGCGGCGGACCCGCTCGGCGACGATGGACCGGGTCGCCCACTGCGCGATGGAGGTCTCGGTCGTCTTCATCGCACTCACCCTCGTCACCGGCTCGATCTGGGGGCGGCCCACTTGGGGGGTGTGGTGGGCCTGGGACGCGCGGCTCACCTCGACGGCCATCCTCGGGCTTTTCGCCCTGGCGTACCTGGCGCTGCGCCGGGCGATCGACGACCCCGAGGCGCGCGCCACGCGCTCGGCCGTGTTCGCCTTGGTCGCCGCGGTGAACGTGCCGATCATCCACTTCTCGGTCCAGTGGTGGAAGACGCTGCACCAGAACGCGACGGTCTTCACCGCGAACCGCACCCTCTTGATTCACGGGATCATGGCCTGGACGCTGCTGCTGAGCTTCCTCGGCTTCACGGCCCTCTTCTTCTGGCTCTTGCGGGCGCGCTACCGCCTCGAGGTCGCGCGCGCCGAGCGTGAGGCCGCGGCCTTCGCCGAGGCCCTCGACCTGCGCCGGCGCGAGGGGGTCGCCTGATGGGCTACGTCGACGCCGGCTACGCCGTCGCCTTTGGGGGGCTAGCGCTCTACGCGCTCTCGATCTGGTGGCGGGGTCGACGTGCTCGACGCTGAGCCGTCCCGCGACCTCACCCCCGTCGCCGCCCCGCCGGTGCGCCGGCGCGGCCGGCTGCGCGTGTGGGTCGTGCTCGCCCTGCTCGCGGCGGCCGTGCTGGCGCTGCTGAGCCAGGGCCTCCTGCACTCGCTCAACTACTTCGAGACCGTCGACCAGGCCCTGGCCTCGCGCGCGAAGCTCGGCACGAGTGAGTTCCGCCTCGAGGGGGTCGTCGTCGCGGGCACCATCGAGCGCACCTCCTCGGGCGCCGACTTCTGGGTGCGCGGGGGCCGGGGGGAGCGGGTCTTCGTGCGCGCGGTGGGCACACCGCCCCAGCTCTTCCAGAACGACATCCCCGTCGTCGTCCAGGGACACTTCACCAGCGCGACCTCCGACACCTTCCGCGCCGACCAGATCCTGGTCAAGCACACCGCGTCCTACATCGCCGAGCACCCCGCGCGGGTGAGAGCCCCCAACGGGACGGTTCGATGACCCTGACCTGGCTGGGCCGGGCCTTCGTCTACCTCGGCGCGCTCGGCGCGCTCGCGGGCGTCGTCGACCTCGCCTACGCGCTCGCCCGCCGACGAGCGGCGCACGCCCGGTGGTTCCTCGGGGCGGCGCTCGCGGGCGTGGTGGGCGCGGTCGCGGTGATGGAGTACGCGCTCATAACCCACGACTTCGCCCTGGCCTACGTGGCCGAGAACAACGCGACCTTCACCCCGCTGCTCTACTCGATCACCGGGATGTGGTCGGCCCTGGAGGGCTCGCTCCTGCTGTGGGTCCTCATCCAGTTCCTCGTGCTCGGAGCCGTCGTCCTCGTCTACCGGCGTCGGCGCGAGGACGACGTGGTGCGCTGGGCCACCCTGGTGCTCTTCTGCGTCGGGGCGTTCTTCGCCCTCCTGCTCGCCGGGCCGGCCGACCCCTTCGTCGCCAACCCGGCCGTCGTGCACCAGGGGGCCGGTCCCAACGCGCTGCTCCAGGACAACCCGCTCGTCGCGGTCCACCCGCCGCTGCTCTACCTTGGCTTCGTCGGCTTCAGCGTGCCCTTCGCCTTCGCGATCGCCATGCTCGTCACCGGACGGGTCCACGAGCGCTGGCCCCTCGAGCAGAGGCGCTGGACGGTGATCGCCTGGGGCGCGCTGTCGCTCGGGATCGTGCTCGGGGCGTGGTGGAGCTACCAGGTCCTCGGCTGGGGCGGCTTCTGGGGGTGGGACCCGGTGGAGAACGCCGCCCTGCTGCCCTGGCTGACCGGGACGGCCTACATCCACTCGGTCATCGTCCAGGACCGCCGCGGGCTCTTTCGGGTCTGGAACCTGTCGCTCGCGATCGCGACCTTCGCCCTCACGATCCTCGGCACCTTCTTCACGCGCTCGGGGGTGCTCGTGAGCGTGCACGCCTTCAGCTCCTCGACCCTCGGGCCGATCCTCATCACCTTCTTCTTCGCCGTGGTGCTCGTGGGCGGGGGGCTGCTCGCCTGGCGCGGGGACCGGCTGCGCGCCCCGGTGGGCGTCGACCACCCCCTCAGCCGGGAGGGCCTCTTCGTCGCGAACAACGTGCTCTTCGTCGGCTTCGCCCTGGTGGTGCTGCTCGGCACCGTCTTCCCCCTCCTCTACCAGGCGGTCAACGGGGCGGCCGTCACGGTGGGCTCGCCCTACTTCGTCTCGGTGGCCGCGCCCCTCGGGGTCGTGCTCCTCGCCCTCATGGCGCTGGCCCCGCTCGTGGGGTGGCGCCACGCGAGCGCGCGCGTGCTCTGGTCGCGGCTGCGGGTCTCGGCCTGGGTGGCGCTCGCGACGGTGCTCGCGCTCGTGCTCGCCGACGTGCGCCGCCCGACCGAGCTCGTCGCGGTGTACCTCGCGGTGCTCGCCGCCGGCGCCGCGGTGCGCACGCTGCGCGGATCGCTCGTGGCGGCGCTGCGCCGCCACGAGGCGCGCGGCTGGTGGCGGGCCCCCTCGACGGCCGGGATGGTGGTCCACCTCGGGGTGGTGGTGCTCGCCCTCGGGGTCGTCACCTCGAGCACCTTCGTCCAGCGCGACGAGGTGACCCTCGCCACCGGACAGTCGACGCTCGTCGACGGCCAGCTGGTGTCCTTCGGCGGTTTTCGCCACGTGAGCAGCGCGCTCGAGAGCGCGACGTCGCTGCGCGTCGCCGTCGACGGCCACGCGCTCTACCCGGCCGTGACGACCTTCCACGGGCGCAACGGCCAGACGGTGGGCACCCCGGCCATCGACTCGAACCTCCTGCGCGACGTCTACGTGACCTTCGACGCCGTGGGCGGGACCGGGTCGGCGTCGGGGGCCCAGGTGGCCAACGGCCTGCCGGCCGGCTCGGTGGTGCTCGGGGTGACCGTCGAGCCCCTGCTCGCCTGGCTGTGGGTCGGGGGGCTCGTGATCGCCCTCGGCAGCGCCCTCACCCTCGCGCGACGCCGGGTGGGGGAGTCCTCGTGAGGCGCTCGGTCGCCCTCACCTCGATCGGGGTGCTCGTGGTCGTGGCGGCCTTCGCCCTCTTCCTCTCGACCCGCCACCCCGTGACCGACGCCACCGAGGCGCCCAGCCCGCTGCTCGGGCGCCCCGCCCCGGCGCTCGTGGGGCGCGAGCTCGGCGGGGCCCGCTTCGACCTGGCGCGCGAGCGCGGCCACGTCGTCGTGGTGAACTTCTGGGCGTCGTGGTGCGGGCCGTGTCGCACCGAGGCGCCCGACCTCTCGAGCGCCGCCTGGCAGATGCGCCGGCGCGGCGTGGTGGTGGTGGGGGTCGTCTTCAACGACACCGTGTCGGCGGCGCGCGCCTTCGCGCGCTACTACGGCTCGCTCTACCCCTCGGTCGTCGACCCGGGCGGGGTGATCGCGAACCGCTACGGGGTCACCTCGCCGCCGACGACCTTCGTGATCTCGCGCTCGGGCCGGGTCGCGGCGACCCTTCTCGGGCCGGTCTCGACGGCCCAGCTCGAGGCCGTCGTCGCCCGGGTGGCCGCGTGAGCCGGCTCGCGGCGCTCGTCCGCTCGGCCGGCCTCTACGCGCTCGCCCTCGCCGCGGTCGTGGCCCTCGCCCTCGCCCTCGCCCCGCGGGCCACGGGCGCGACGGCCCGGGTCGCGCACCTCGAGTCGATCGTGCGCTGCCCGAGCTGCGAGGACCTGTCGGTCGCCCAGAGCGACGCCACCTCGGCCATCGCCGTGCGCCACGAGATCGCCGCCGACGTCGCGCGGGGACTCAGCGACGCCGCGATCCTCACCTCTCTCGAGACCGCCTACGGCCCCTCGATCCTGCTCAGCCCACCCACGAGCGGGCTCGGGGCGCTGCTCTGGGTCGGGCCGCTGCTCGTCGCGCTCGCGGTCGTCGCCGGGGCGATCCGGGTGGCGCGACGGCGATGAGGAGCGCCCAGTCGCTGCGTGACGAGATCGCCCTGCGCGAGGCCTCGATGGACGACGCTCGTCGCGAGCTCGCCGCCGGCGAGCTCGGCGCCCCCGAGGCCGCGGCCCTCCTCGCGAGGGAGGCGGCGGCCCTCGCGCGCCTCCACGCCGAGCTCGAGGCGGCCCCCGACGAGGGGGCGCCGCGCCCCTCCCG
>JAKBNI010000021.1 GCA_021831125.1 Actinomycetes bacterium
CTCGGCGCTGACCGGCCGCCACCGGGCGAGCGGGCATGGGCGGGAGTCGCAGGACGAAGCCGGAGGCGACGAGGAAGGTCAACGCGTTGCCGAGCACCATCGCGACGTAGGCGGTGCGCGTGTCGATTGCGAGGCCCACGCCCGACAGGGCGATCCCGACCGACATCCCGAGGTTCGTCACCGCCCTCTGGTAGGCGAGCACCTGGACGCGGCTCTCGCCCTCGCCCATCCGACCGAGGACGACCGATCGGCCGGCGCCGGTGGCGCCCTGGAAGACACCCGCGACGACGTTGAGCACGAGGAACGGCCCGAAGGAGTGCACGAGGGTGAAGCCGGCCATGACGGCGCCCTGGCCCAGGGTGCCCACGGCGACGACGAAGCGCGGGTCCCAGCGGTCCGAGAGGTGCCCGGCCGGGATCGAGACGAGCAGCCCGAAGACGGCCGCCACCCCGAGGCCCAGGGCGACTCGGTGCACGGGGATGCCGACCGAGCGGGCGAAGAAGAGGACCTCGACGGTGTAGTAGAGGCCGTTGCCGATGGTGTTGGCGAGGGTGGCCTTGGTGAGCGTGCGCAGTGGCCCCGGTGCGGGCACGGCGCCGTGGCGCAGGCGCGCGAGCCGCCTTAGCCCCGGGTCGTCAGCGCTCACCGAGCGAAACTACTCCCGGACCCGACGTCAGGCTCCCACGACGAAGGGCAGGACGATCTCGGTGCGCCACTGCGACGGGTCGGGGGACGCCGAGGGATCGGTGAGGTACACCTCCCACGGCTCGCCCTGGGGACGGCCCCCTCGCGCGTCGACCCACTCGCGCAGCTCCCGGTACGCCGCGCCCACCCGGTCGTAGGAACCGACGAAGGTCGCGACGGCGACCGTCCCGCCCGGGAGCGACGACGCGACCACGTCGCCCGACGGGGCGACGTCCCGACCGACGGGGAACCCGGCCTCCACCTCGAAGTCGCCCTCGCGGTGGTGATAGCGCGCGAAGGGTGGTCCGGTCGGCAACACGCCCTGGTGCGAGAGGGCCTCCTCGACGCTGTGGTAGGCGCGGCCGAGCAGGTCCGAGATCTCGCTCGGATAGACGCTCGCGCGCACCACCGCGGTGGCGGTCGGTTCGAGGACGCGCAAGGCGATGTCGATGGTGGGCACGTCTCGAGTCTCGTCAGGAACCCCCAACCCGACCAGGGTCCTAAGTCCCGCCGGTCCCCACCGGCACCGCCTCGGTGGTGCCCTTTCTCCGATGCGCTCGCGCGGGTTCGGGCTGATCGAGGGGCTGGCGTGCCGAGCCCCGTACGGGTCCCCAGCCGTCGGGGGAGTGGTCGACCGTCCACGTGGTCGGTGGGCCGCCTTTCGATCGTGTCGGCGGTGGGACTCGGCGGGGTCGCCGCTTCGGTGAGGGGGTGGTCTTCAAGGGTGTCGCGGCGGAGCCCGTCGCTCGGTTCTCGATGCGATGTGTCGTCGAACCGTCGAGCGTGGCACTCGAGCGTGCCTTGGATTTGGCTAGTCTCGTCGTGGGAGGCGTCCCGTGGCCACTTTCGACCCACTCCGTGCACCGTGCCCGAAGCGATGGGCTCGCGTGAGCGATCGTGGGTGACCTGGGCGTGAACCGCCCGCATCGCGGGTTTCGGGGAGTTGGTGGCTCGATCGTTGGGGCCCTAGTGGGGTTCACCCTGTCGTCACTGGTCTACGTACTCGTCAATCCCACGCTGGAGAGGAGCGGTGGTCTCTTACGAGAGACCCAGGGCCTCCTCTGGAGTTGTGTACCCGTGTTGACGGCGCTGGGAGCGCTCGTCGGCCACCGGATCTCCCGTCGGCGCTGAGCGTCGTGAATGATCGGGTGCAGCCCCGCCTGTCTCCTCGTGGTGCCGTCGGCTGGTTCACGATGGAGTCGTCTGATGCCCTTACCCGCATCCCGATCGCTCGGCTCCGCGACCTACGGTCGAGGTTCGCGAATCGACCGGCGGTGGACGACCTCGAGCACCCATCGCGCGGCCCGCGTGCTTGGTCCGGGAGCGGGAGTCGACACTCTGGACCGCCGCGTCCTGGGAGGCGCGACCCGCCGCCGCCTCACCTCGTCGATGGAGGCCTCTCAGGCCGAGGCTGACGGATGACCTTCGCCCGGAACTCCCTGGAGTTCCTCGCGCAAATCCCGCCCCCGTAGCTCAGGGGAGGGAGCATCGGTTTCCTCGTCCCACGATTCGTGCGGGTCTGGCTGGGAGTCCCCAATGGCTTTCGGTGGCCTCCCGGGGACCACGAGAGAGGTGCGAAGCGAGAATTGTGGAGCAAGAATGGAGCAGGCGGGGCGGGTTATTGCTGCCTTGTCCGCTCTTCGAAACTCGGTCACGCATCCCGGGTGCAGCCACCATTCGCGAGGCAGTTCAACCTGCGGAATATGAGCGCACGATTCGGGAAGCATTCGCGAGGATCGCCCAAGTACTTTCGTTGTCATGCACAAGACCGTATCCCCCAAGATCCTCTATCTTGGAACGCCCGTCGTCTTGATCAGCACGATGAATGACGATGGGTCGGTGAATCTCGCCCCCATGTCATCGGCCTGGTGGTTAGACCAGACGGGAGTTCTGGGACTCGGAACCCGGGGCCAGACCTTCGCCAACCTGAAGCGAGAGCACGAGTGTGTTTTGAACCTCCCCTCGGTTGAGCAAGTCGCGGCGGTCGACCGACTCGCCTTGACGACCGGCTCAGATCCCGTTCCCGACTACAAAGTCGCGATGGGATTCCGCCACGTGAGAAACAAGTTCGAGGAGGCAGGACTGACCGCCTCCCCCTCTGACCTCGTGCGACCGCCTCGGGTGACGCAGTGCCCTGTCCAGCTGGAGGCGATGGTCAAGTCCATCCATTCGGTAGGCGCGCGTGAGGACTACTCGGCCAGTATTGAAGTAGAGGTCGTTCGAGTACACATCGACGAGGAACTGCTTGACCCGGAGTCACGACACCACGTCTCTCCCGATCGCTGGCGTCCGCTGATCATGAGCTTTCTCAAGTTCTACGGCCTTGGCGATCAAGTCCACGGTTCGCGCCTCGCCGAGGTCTATTGATGGTCTCATTGACTCCAGAGCCCGCGAGCGTCGACGACGAGGAGCGGTGGCGTGCCGTCCAAGAGCGATCTCGGGCTCACGACGGCACATTCGTCTTCGCGGTCCGTACCACGGGAATCTACTGTCGACCCTCGTGTCGCTCTCGGCGGGCTCTTCGAGACAACGTTGATTTCTACAGTACGCCACAAGAAGCCCGCGACGCCGGGTATCGAGCATGTCATCGATGCAGCCCTGACGATGGTGCCGGCAGCTCTTTCCCGTGGATCGCCACGCTTTGTCGGAGACTTGAACAACCGGGCAGTGTTCCTCCGCTAAGGGAGTTGGCCCAGCTGGTCGGACTCAGCCCGTCTCACGTGCAGCGAATCTTCACCCGTGAAGTGGGAGTGAGCCCTCACCAGTACGGCAAGGCTCGGCGTCTGGAGAACCTGCGAGACGAGTTGCGAAGTGGAAGCGACGTGACGTCCGCGGTGTTTGACGCTGGCTTCAATTCGACTAGCACCGCTTATGCCCAAACGAGGTCGGGGCTGGGCATGACGCCGCGTCGATGGCGAGACGGCGGTCGTGGCGAAGACATTGTCTACACCGTCGTTGAATCGGTTCTCGGCGGCATCCTCATCGCGGCCTCTAAGACGGGCCTCGTGGCGGTGCGTATTGGCGAAGAGGAACAGATGGTCCGAGAAGTCCGTGCGGAGTTCCCGTTGGCTCATATACGACGTGACGACGGACTACTTGCTCTGCAGTCGCGCACGGTTCTGGCCGCGACGCTGGGCCAGACGAGTGTGCTGAACATGCCGCTCGACATCGCCGCGACGGCGTTTCAAGCGCGTGTGTGGAGCGCGCTTCAAGTAATCCCCCTGGGAGAGACGCGATCCTACGCGGACGTAGCCAGGATGATCGGAGAGCCGACCGCGATTCGCGCCGTCGCGAAAGCGTGCGCCAGCAACCCGGTGGCGCTCGTGATTCCGTGCCATCGTGTGGTGCGTTCTGATGGCACGTTGGCTGGATACCGATGGGGACTGAAGACGAAAGAGGCGATTCTCGAGGTCGAAGGGGCCCTGCCGCTTCGCCACGTGAATCCGTCACGTCGCTCATGATTCGCCGGCGTATCGCCGGGTGGCAGGTCTCGTTTGTGTTGCTCGGTGCGATATGGGGATGTTCGTTCTGGTGGATCAAGCTTGGGCTGCTCGTGGCGTCACCAGTGGACGTTGCCTTCGCTCGACTCCTCTTCGGTGCCGTGACCCTTCTGTTGATCGCCGCCAGTACACGTACGGCGCTGCCGAGCAGAGCGAGGACATGGGGTCACCTGTTCGTCCTCGCTGTGTTGCTGAACAGCGCTCCCTTCATCCTGTTCTCCTATGGCGAAACCCGCATTTCTGCAGTACTTGCGGGTCTGCTCAACTCGTGCACACCCCTTGCCACGTTGATCGTCGCCCTCTTTGTCTTGCGAAAGGAGCCTCTCCGCCCCTTCGTCATGGCGGGCATTGGCACGGGACTCCTCGGCGTGCTCGTGGTTATCGGCGTCTGGAGCGGCTTTGGCGTGAGTCAGGTGCTGGGCATCGGAGCGTGCCTTGGCGCTGTCATCAGCTATGGCTTTGGCTTCACGTTCGCCCGAAGGCACCTGAGCAGACTCCCAAACTCGCCGGTAGCTCTGGCGGCGGGTCAGGTCGTGTGCGGGACACTCCAAGTGCTTCCGCTCTCCCTTGCGTTCGGTCACGTGCATACTCATGGCCAGCTGTCACCGCTCCTGGCCCTCGCAGCCCTAGGGATTCTCGGCACTGGAGTTGCTTACATTCTGAACTTCCACGTGGTTCGACACGCTCCCGCAACCGTCGCCAGCAGTGTCACGTACCTCACTCCCGCTTTTGCCGTCGCCGTCGGTGTCGCGTTTCTGGGCGAGCCCTTGAGATGGAATGAGCCAGTCGGTGCGTTAGTGATTCTCGCGGGTATCTCGATCTCGCAGGGCCGCCTTCCCCGTCCAAGATCCCGCACGCGTGACGACGTCCGGACACTCCGAGCGAATTGAGACCGCGATGGTCTGTGCAGGCCGTGGCCGTGGCGGCGGCTTACACAGAGAGCGGACCCCAGCGCAGTGCCCGAGGAGCCTAGGATGCGCCTCGACGTTCGCGTAGTACCATCCTCAGGGTTCTGCGTGGGGGTCTCGCCCCGTGGGACTTCCGCGAATTAGTCGTGATCAGGACTTCTAGACCTGGAGTGAGCTGCGCCAGGGTTTCTTTCCACCTCACTTGTTGAGTTCGGGCCCTGATGAAAGGCTCAACCCATGACCACCGCGTATCCCGCCGAGTTTCGACGACGGGCTGTCGCCCTCGTCCAAGCCGGCCAGTCGGTCACCAGACCCGGGGCGATTGAGACCGAACAGTGGGGGCCGACCCCCGCACAGCGGATGGGGACCAACCGGACGGCCAACCCACCCAGCGGTGACCGCAGTGATGTCGAATCTCTAATGCGCCCAAGGTGAAGTCGGAGCAGACCCAATCGGCGGTGGGCAGCAGTGTGTCATCGCATTCATTTGGGCCTCGTCACTCGAGCCACGAGTCCCTCCGCGAGTTCGATTACCACCGGAAAGCGCGAGATCACGATGGGGTCGTCAGATGCGACGACCACAATCTTCCCCTGGTCGGCGGCCGCCAGAAGGATCTCGAGGACGATCTCTCGGTTGTCCGGATCGAGCTCAGCGGTGGGCTCGTCTGCCACGATGACGTCAGGGTCCCCGGCGAGGGCCCGCGCGATCCCGACCCGCTGACATTCACCCCCTGACAGCTCGTCGACGACTCGATGCCCGTCTTCGCCAAGACCGACCGAAGCCAGGGCCCTCATCGAACGATCAAGTGCGTCGTCAGCCGGTCGGCGTCGGGCGAGTAGTGGTAGGGCAACGTTCTCGATCGCGGTGAGGCCACCGACCAGCCCGTGGACTTGAAGGATCAAACCGGTGCCCTCCCGACCCCGGCTCGAAATCGGTTGGCCATCGACCAGGACCGCGCCCCCCGTCGGCTCCACCGCACCGACGAGGACGAGACACAACGCGCTCTTACCCGAGCCCGACGGTCCGGTCACTGCGACGGGGACTCCGCCTGCGAACTCGAGGTTGACGTCCGCGAGGGCTCGTCGGCCGGCCATCTCGAGTTCGACGTCGACGAGCTGGATCTCTCGTCTCTCAGGAGCGGTCCTCGTGGTCACTCGTGCGCCTCCGCCTTGCGCAGCTCGACACCGTGTGGGGTCTCGATTACCCGGACTCGGGAGTTTGGTGGAAGCGCCTCGAGGACGCGGGGCGGAAGTTGGATGGAGCCCGAGCCGTCGACGACCGCGTACTCCTCTCCCAGGCGACCTTCTGCCCCGACCCGGCCGTCACGAATCGTCACCGTACGGGGGAACATGGCTGCGACAGAGGAGTCGTGGGTGACGATCACGATGGTTGTTCCCAGTGCCTCGTTGATGCGCTGGAAGAGGCGCACCACGTCCGCGCTGGCCGCGCTCGCGAGTTGGGCCGTCGGTTCGTCGGCCAGGAGCAAGCGAGGTGCCGAGGCCACGCAGGCGGCCACCGAGACCTGCTGCTTCAAGCCCAGGGGGAGTGCGGCTACGGGTGTGGACGCGATGTCTTCAATGCCCAGCATCTCCAGCAGCTCCCGGGGTGTCCACGGGGGTGACTTACCGCTGGCCCTCGTACCGTGCTGAGCGAACCAGATGTTCTGCAAGGGCGTCGCAAACGGAAGGACGTTGGTACCGCTTCCTTGCACCATGAAGCTGATCTCACCGGCCCGAAGTGCCCGCCGATCCGCCGCGCTCAGGCGCCCGAAGTCGTGCGGGCCCACCTTGACCATCCCCGCCGAGGGCGTCATGAGACCCGCCATGAGTCGCAGAACCGTGGACTTGCCCATGCCAGAGGGTCCCAGCAGGGCGACCATCTCGCCGGAGCCGACGTCGAGATCGACTCCCCGTAGCGCGACGATGTCACTCCCTGACTGCCGATACAGATGTACGACTCCGATGAGCTGGACGTCGACGCCACCGGCCACCACACGTGGCTCGTCAGGGCCCGTAGTCACCGGCGGCACGGTCATCTCAAGGACCCTCCGAGCTTCTCGATCGAAGCGCGCCTCACGAGAGCAGAGGAGCCTAGTTGCACGACCACGGAGAGGACGATGAGCGTCGTCGCCAGTCCTGTCGCTAACAGGACGGCCGGAAGTCCCAGTTCGAGCGGGGGCCCGGGCGCCAGTCGCACGAACTCCGGCACCGATCTCAAGGTCAGCGCCGCCGCCCCCAGGCCGGCGCCGGTGCCAAAGAGCACCCCGGTTCCAATCGCCAGCGTCTGCTCTGCCTCGACCGAGCGGCGCAGGGAACTCGGAGAGATTCCGATGGCCCGCATGGCGGCCAACTCCGCGTCGCGCCCCCGGGCGCTCGCCACGAGCGCGAAACTCGCCGAGCCGATGGCGAGGATGGCGGCGGCGATCCCCGCGATGAGGAACAAGGTGTAGGCGAGGTTGATACCGCTGTGCTCTGACGCCCGTCCCCGCGCCTCGAGGCTGTCGACTCCGACGACCGAGATGCCCCGTGCCGCCAGGCGAGAGACGATGTCCGCCGGAGCGCTGCTCGAGAGCCAGACTTCGGTCGTGTCGTAGGTGAGGGGTCCGGAGAGAAATCGCTGCGCCATCTCGAGATCCACCAGGGCCGCGTCCCCCCCGACTCGGGGCAGCGCCGGGACCTGGCCCACGGCGTGTCCAAAGACCGTCCCCCCGTCGAGTCCAACGATTGGGGGTGGCGAGCCGGGGGTCGAGTCATAGGTCGCAAGCGTCGTCGTCAGGACTGCGGGCAGGAGTGGAGGGACGTCGTGGGGCGAGACCTCCACGGGCGAGCCGTCGGGATTGAGGTTCACCAACGCCGTCAGGCCCTTCGGCGATGTGCTCAGATGCGCGCCACCCGTTGGGTTCACCCATCGGCGAGGGTCCTGCAACCCGGCATGGATTGGCTCCCACCGGCCGCCCTTGAGCTCTGAGAACGACAAGATCGTCAGTTTCGCGCTCCCCGACTTCGTCGGCGTCACCGTCGGCGGACTCCACGCGACCGCCATGTCCATGAGCCGACAGGACGCCGGACACATTCCCGCTAACGACGCCTCGTAGGTCGAAGTGCCCGTGGTTAACGATCCGAACACAACCTGGTAGACGGTCTGGGATCCCTCGTCGATGACATCGGCCGACAGCTGCGGAGCGGGCCGAGCGTTCACCGTAGCGGTGACGGTCATGCGCAACTCGGTCCCCGACAGCTGAACGGCTGGCGACAAGCCCTTGGGAACGAGGAGGTGGGAGACTCGAGCAGACCCGCCGGCACTCAGGCCTGGCGGCCACGACATCACCTCTGTCATATCTCTCGTATCGACCGCCAGTGCGGTGCCGTCGCTGGCGCGCTCCACGATGGCCGCCATGGCCGAGTGCCCGAATCGGTCCGCCGACCTCACCGCGGGCAGGAAGCGCACGCCCGGACGGACCGAGACGACCAGGACTCGCGAGGCGCCCACGGCGAAGGAGTTCTGCACGGTGTGGTTCCGGGCGTTTATCGCCCAACCACTGACACCGAAAACGGCCAGTCCGGTGCACATCGCCACCAGAACGATCTCCGAGGAGAACTCCGGTCGTCGAGCCACGCGTCGGGTGGCGAGCACCCAAGCGATGCTTCTCGAGCGCATGACGCGATGTGTCCGACGGAGAAGGGCCGGAAGGAGTCGGGCCGCCACGACACCCAGCGCCAGGGCGAGAAGTGCTGGTGCGAAGGCCGACAACGGATCGGTGTTCGTTGCGCCGCTCCGCCTCGACACGCCCGTCACCGCGAGTTCCACGAAGGCCGCCCCCGCGATTGCGATCGCTGCGACGTCGCCGACGAGTCTCCAGGTCGAGGGCCTGGCTGATGAGACCCCGGACGCTTCTCCGACGTCGGCCGCCCCGAGGACGCGTCTGACTCCGAGTCCCACCGCCAGGATGCCGATCACACCGCTCACCAAGGCACCGCCCAGAGACAGCAATGTGACAGACGCACCGACGCCAGGCCCGAAGAGGCTGTTGGCGGCCGTCACAGCGACGGTCCACGCGAGGAGCAGCCCGACGGGAAGAGCGACCAGGACGACGACGATTGGTTCTGCCAAGGCAACCGCGAGCGTGCTGAGGGGCCGGTAGCCCCTCAGCACGGCGAGCTGGACGTCAGCCAACCGTTCCCACGCCGTTCGAGAGGCAACGAAGTAGAGCGCGAAGACTGCGAGCAGGAGCAGCTCGAAGTCAACGACGAGCACGATGGAGTTGGAGGTGTGCTCGGTTGCGCTCGCAGCGGTCAGGGCGTGTGGAAGCTGAGTGCTCACGACGACGCCGTCATCGGCCAGAGCCGACGCCTTGTAGTGCCCCAGCAGTGACTTGAGGGTGGATGCGCTGTCGACCACCAGGGATCTTCTGTGGAAGGGAATCTGAATCATGCGGTAGATGAGCGCCGCGGGGGCAATCGCCTTGATGGTGCTCGCGGTCGTGAAGGCGTTATCGATGCCCGGCTTGCCGAGGGTGGACGTCCCGTAACCGAAGTAGTTGTTCCCCCACCAATAGGGACTCGAGGGATTGGGCATACAGAGGCCGGTGACTTTGAGCGACCCAGTTCTCGTCGAGTCAACGAGCGACAGATGAAGCGTCTGGCCAACACCGAGACCGAGTTCTCGCGCACTTCGAGTGCTTAAGACCACTGTTCCGATCCGGTTCGAGCACGTGCCCACCACCATGATCAGGTGAGCGCAGACTCCAGATCGATACATGAGACTGGAGTAATACGCTTGGCCGTGAGCAACACTGGTGAATCCCACCTCGTTTGTAGCGATCCCCTCGCCGAACCACGGGTGACCATCACCTGGTCGAGGGAAATTGCGCGCCGTCGCCTCCAGTCGATGGATGTTGCCCGTTCGGTGTGCGAGTTGCAGCGTCAGCCCAAGGTTCCCCGAGGGGGCGGCGGCGAGCGTACTGTTCAATATTGACTGATCAGCGCTGTGAAGATAGATCGGCCCGAACGATCCGATTGCCATGGCTGCTACGGCCATGACCAACATGGCCAGAGAACTTCCAAGGCGCCAGCGGAGTCCTGACAGGAGTAGCGAGAACCGAGTTGGGTGGTCTCTTCCTGTGGTCTTCACCATAACCTTCCGCGGCAAAGTGTATTGATCAAGGAGGTGTCGTGCCCGGGCGTGTTCGCTGGGTGGCTAGCTTGGCGAGCCTACCGCCCCCCTCCACCGTGGCTCGGCCAGACAGCGACCTTGGATCGCCTTGGGTCAACCGGGGCCTTGAACAGCCGTGAAGCAACTCGGTCCCCTGCACGAGAGGGACCTAGGCTTGGGGTCGACCTTCGCGCGGGACTCTCCGCGGAGCTTCACGCGGAAGTCCCGCCCTCGTAGCTCAGGGGATAGAGCATCGGTTTCCTAAACCGTGTGCGCAGGTTCGAATCCTGCCGGGGGCACTTTTCGGGATCACGGGGTTCCCGGCGACGGAGGGGTGCCGCCCCTCTGTGGGCGGCGCCGTGCTGGCCAGGACGCACACGTGGGCATAATGGGCCGGTGGTCGAGCGCAGTCTGAACCTCGTGCCGGCGTCGGTCATGGACTACCGCGCCCTGGCGCGGCGTCGCCTGCCCCGCCAGATCTTTGACTACCTCGACGGAGGGGCCTTCGCCGAGGCCACGATGGCCGCCAACCTGGCCGACCTGGCCGCCCTGCACTTTCGCCAGCGGGTCCTGCGCGACGTCTCGGCGCGCAGCATGTCGACGACCGTGCTCGGCCAGAGCCTCTCGATGCCCGTGGTGCTCGCGCCGATCGGATTCGGCGGGCTCATGGCCCGACGGGCGGAGGCCCAGGCCGCGCGGGCAGCGGTCGCGGCGGGGGTGGCCTTCTGCGAGTCGACACTCTCGGTGTGCGACCTCGAGGAGGTCACCGCGGCTAGCGGCGCCGCGCCGTGGTTCCAGCTCTACGTCATGAAGGACCGTGGGGTCGCCGAAGCGCTCATGGCCCGCGCCGCTGCCGTCGGGGTGCCGGTGCTCGTGCTCACGGTGGACCTGCCGGTCGTCGGCCAGCGCTACCGCGACGCGCGCAACGGCGTCTCGGGGCGGCCGGGACGGCTCGGGTCGCTGCGCCGAGCACTCGACGTCGCGACCCACCCGGCGTGGGTGCGAGACGTGGCCCTCTCGGGCCGGCCTCTCACCTTCGGCAACCTGGCGGCCGTCATGGGGGCGGCCGCGGTCCCGAGCGACTTCCAGTCGTGGGTGGCCGGCCAGTTCGACCCCACGGTCACCTGGTCCGACATCGACTGGGTCCGCGCCCACTGGTCGGGGCCACTGGTCCTGAAGGGCATCCTCGACCCCGACGACGCCCGCGAGGCGGTGGCCCGCGGCGTGGACGGTCTCATCGTCTCCAATCACGGGGGGCGCCAGCTCGACTCGGTCCCCTCGACGATCGAGGCACTTCCACGGATCGTCGAGGTCGTCGACGGGCGAGCCGAGGTCCTCATGGACGGCGGGGTGCGCAGCGGCCTCGACGTTATGAAGGCGCTGGCCCGCGGGGCGCGTGCCGTCATGGTCGGACGGGCCTGGGCCTACGCCGTGGCGGCCCGCGGCGAGCGCGGCGTCGCGCACGTGCTGCGCGTGATGGGCGAGGAGATCGCTGTGACGATGGGCCTCACGGGGCTCTCCGACGTGGCCGAGGCCTCGCCCGAGACACTCGTCGAGGGCTGACGCGCCGCGAGGGCGCCGGTCAGCCCCCGTGGACTCGCCTCAGATCCTTTCGGGGACCATCTCGATCGCCCCGCAGGGGCACTCCGCGACGCAGATCCCGCACCCCTTGCAGTAGTCGTAGTCGAACGCGTAGCGCTCGGCGCCGCCGAGTTTGATGACGGCGTTGTCGGGGCAGACCCCGAAGCAGTTGTCGCACTCGAAGCAGTTGCCGCACGAGAGGCAGCGCCGCGCCTCGAACAGGGCGTTGTCCTCGGTGAGGCCGCCCACGACCTCCTCGAAGTTGGTCTGACGTCGGATGCGCTCGAGCTCGGGTCGCTCGGTGCGCGGGGCGTCGGCGTAGTACCAGGTGTTGAGCCGCTCGAAGGTGGCGAGCGGGTGGCGCGCGGGACGTGAGAAGTCCCGACCGGTGAGGTAGGCGTCGATCCCGTGGGCGGCGCGCTTGCCGTGGCCGACGGCGACCGTGGCCGTGCGGTCCGAGGGCGCGACGTCCCCGCCGGCGAAGACGCCCGGGGCGTCGGTCATCATCGACTCTCCGACCGGCACCACGCCGTCCTCGACCCGCACGGCGCTGCCCTCGAGGAGGGAGAGGTCCGTGTCCTGGCCGAGGGCCAGGACCAGGGCGTCGGCGTCGAGCTCCTCGAGCTCGCCGGTGGGCTCGGGGAAGCCCGCGGCGTTGAGGGCCATCTTCTCGATGAGGAGCCGCTCGCCCTCGAAGCGCTCGATGGTCGAGAGCCAGCGCACCGTGACGCCCTCGCCCAGGGCCTGCTCGACCTCCTCGGCGTGGGCCGGCATCTTGGCGCGGTTGCGCCGGTAGACGATGGTCGCGTCGGTCGCCCCCAGGCGGCGCGCCGTGCGGGCCGCGTCGAGCGCGGTGTCGCCGCCGCCGTAGACGACGACGCGCCGGCCGAGCAGGGGCGGGTCGTCCTCGGCGACCCGGTGGAGGAAGGTGACGGCGTCGATGACCTTGGCCGAGTCGCCCGCCGGGATCGACACTCGCCGACCCAGCTGGGCTCCCACGGCGAGGAAGACGGCCTCGGCGCCGAACTCGTCGCGGGCGGCCGCGACGTCGCCGACCGAGCGGTCGCACACGACCTCGACGCCCATCTCGAGGACCCGCTCGATCTCGGCGTCGAGCACGGCGCGCGGCAGGCGATAGGCCGGGATGCCGTAGCGCATCATGCCCCCGAGCCGCGCCGCCCCGTCGACCAGGGTCACGGCGTGGCCGGCGCGGCGCAGGTGGTAGGTCGCCGAGAGGCCGGCCGGGCCGGCGCCCACGACGAGGACCCGGTGCCCGGTGTCGGGTCCCGGCTCGGGCAGGCGCCAACCGTGTGCGATGGCCGTGTCGCCGAGGAACCGCTCGACGGCGTTGATGCCGACCGCCTCGTCGACCCGCACCCGGTTGCAGGCGCTCTCGCAGGGGTGGAAGCAGACCCGGCCCATGATCGCCGGCAGCGGGTTCTCCTCCACCAGGGTCCGCCAGGCGGTCTCGTAGTCGCCTGACTCGGCGTGGTAGAGCCAGCGCTGGATGTTCTCGCCCGCGGGGCAGGCGTCGTTGCAGGGGGGCAGCCGGTCGACGTACACCGGGCGCTCGACGCGCCACGAGCCGGTGTGGTTGGCCCGGCTGGATCCCACGGGCAGGGTGATCGCGAAGGGGCGGTCCATCACTCCTCCTCCGGGGCGAGCCCGTAGCGCTCGACGTTCGCGTCGGCGATGGCCTGGAGTCGCGCGACGAGGTCGGGACGGCCCTCCCCGGCGAAGAGGTGGGCGAAGCGCCGCTGGGGCCGCAGGTACTCCTCGACCCCCACGCGACGGCGGATCCGCCGCACGCCCGTGACGACGCCGTGCTCGGCCTCGAAGACGGGGAAGAAGCCGCTCTCGGCGGCCAGGCGCGCGAGGCGCACCGTGTCGGCGGACGCGGCGCCCCAGCCCAGTGGGCAGGGGACGAGGACGTGCAGGTAGCGCGCCCCGCGGAAGGTCATGGCGCGCTCGACCTTTCGCTCGAGGTCGTGCAGGTCCGCGACGGTGGCCGTCGCGACGTAGGGGATGTCGTGGGCCATGGCCAGGCGCGGCAGGTCCTTGCCCTGGCCGAACACGTTGCCGGGGTCCGCGCCGAGGGCCTCGCTGGTGGCGGTGCGCGCGGCGGGCGGCGTCGCCGCCGAGCGCTGGACGCCGGTGTTCATGTAGCCCTCGTTGTCGTAGCAGATGAAGAGCACGTCGTCGTTGCGCTCGAACATCCCCGAGAGCGTCCCGAAGCCGATGTCGACCGTCCCGCCGTCGCCGGCCTGTCCGACGACGCGCACGTCGTGGCGTCCCTTCGCGCGCATGGCGGCGGCGACGCCGGTGGCGACGGCTGGGGCGTTGCCGAAGAGCGAGTGGAGCCAGGCGATGCGCCAGGAGGTCTCGGGGAACGGGGTCGAGAAGACCTCGAGACATCCGGTGGCGTTCACCGCGACGAGCTGGCCACCGGTCGCGCGCATCGCCGCGTCGAGGGCGTAGCGCGCACCGAGCGCCTCGCCGCAGCCCTGGCAGGCCCGGTGGCCCGAGTCGAGCGAGTTGGTCCTCTCGGGGCTCGCCTGGACCGTCCGGTCCGCGTCGGCGAGGAGTCGGTTCCCCACGGCGAAGCTGCCGACCTGGTAGAAGTGCACGCGACTCTCGCTCATCGGAAGGCGCCTCCGCTCGCGACGTCGCGCAGCACGTTCTCGGCGAAGGGCCCCGACCGGCGAGAGGCGGCCATGCGGGCGCGCTCGCGCGCGACGACGTCCTCGTCGAGGTTGAGGAAGCTGAGACGCGGGAGCGTCCCTCTCCCCGAGCGCTCCAGGATCCCCTCGACGTCGCGCCGGGTGATGGGTCGCCCGCCGAGCCCGGCCACGACGGTCGCGAGGTCGTGGCCCGAGGCCGGTGAGGCCGTCGCGACGTCGGTCGCGAGCACGCCGCCCATGCCCAGGCTGAAGGCCTTCTCCAGGACGATCACCCGTCGGGCCCCGGCGAGGGCGCTCGCCACGGCCGCGACGGGGAAGGGTCGGAACGCGGTGACCCCGAGCACACCGACTCGCTCGCCCGCCTCGCGCCGGGCGTCGACGGCGTCCTTGATGGTCCCGAGCACCGAGCCCATCGCCACGATCACCGTCTCGGCGTCCTCGAGACGGTACGGGTGCAGGAGTCCGCCGCTCGGGCGCCCGGTGAGGGCGGCGAACTCCTCGGCCACGCTGGGGATGAGCTCGAGCGCGTCGAGCTGGCGCAGGTGGGCGAGGTAGCGGACCTCCTCGAACGCCTCGGGCCCGACCATCGCCCCGATCGAGACGGGGTCGTCGGGGTCGAGGACCTGACGGGGCTCGTAGGGCGGGAGGAACGAGTCGACGACCGCCGGGTCGATCAGGTCCACGGCCTCCACGGCGTGGGTGAGGATGAATCCGTCCATGCAGACCATCACCGGCACCGAGAGCGTCTCGGCCAGGCGGAAGGCCTGGACGTGGAGGTCGGCGGCCTCCTGGTTGGTCTCGGCGAAGAGCTGGATCCACCCGGCGTCGCGCACGGCCATGGCGTCGCTGTGGTCGTTCCAGATGTTGATCGGGGCCCCGATGGCCCTGTTCGCGAGTGTCATCACCACGGGCAGGCCGAGGCCCGCGGCGTTGTAGACGGCCTCGATCATGAACAGCAGGCCCTGGCTCGCCGTCGCGGTGTAGCTGCGCGCGCCCGCCGCCGAGGCGCCGATCGAGACCGACATCGCCGCGTACTCCGACTCGACGTTGATGAACTCGCAGCCCGTGAGCCGTCCGTCCTTCACCATCGCGCCGATGGCCTCGATGATGTGGGTCTGAGGCGAGATCGGGTAGGCGCACACGACTTCGGGCCGACAGCGCGCCACGGTCTCGGCGATCGCCCGGGACCCCTCAAGCTGTTGGAGCACGGTGGGCCTCCTCGTGGCGAGAGACGAGTTCGTAGGCGGCCGAGGCGGCCGCGACGTTGCGCTCGGCGACCTCCGCCCTGAAGCGGCGGCGCAGCGCTCGCGCGAGTGCTTCTAGGGGCACCTCGCCGGTCAGCGCGCAGAACGCCCCGAGCAGCGGGACGTTGGGCACGGCGCGCCCCACGTGGGCGAGGGCCAGCTCGGTGGCCGGGCACCCGGCGACGTGGCCCTCGGGCAGGGTCGCGAACTCCGCGGAGGACACCAGCTCGGCGAGGGGCCGTGAGGTGTTCACGAGCACGTAGCCCGTGGGCGACAGTCCCGCGAAGAGGTCGACGTGGCCCACCAGGGTGACGTCTTGGACGATGACGGCGTCGGGCTCGTCGATCGGCTCGCGGGTGCGGATCTCGCGGTCGTCGATCCGGCAGTACGAGACGACCGGGGCCCCGGTGCGCTCCGAGCCGAAGCTGGGGAAGGCCTGGGCGTGGCGGCCCTGGTCGAAGGCGGCCACAGCCAGCAGCTCGGCCGCCGTGACGACGCCCTGGCCCCCTCGACCGTGGATTCGCACCTGGAACACGCCTCTCCCCTTCCTCCCAGGGCGACCGTACCGGCGGCGCGCGCCCGCCGACGGGGGGCTTTGGTCCTTAGTGACGTTCGTCCCGGGACCCAGCGGATCGTGCGTTGACCGTCCCCGGGGCGCGTGGGAGTATCGATCGCGATGGAGAACCCCGACCTGCGCCTCTCGGACGGCGAGCGCGAGACCGTCGCCTCGCGCCTGCGCGACGCCGCGGCCGAGGGCCGCCTCGACGTGGCCGAGTTCGGCGAGCGCCTCGACGCCCTCTTTAGGGCGAGGACCCACGGCGAGGTGGCCGTCCTCACCGCGGACCTGCCGGTGCCGGTCCCGCCCGCGGCCCCGCGCGGGCGCCGGGCCCGCCGGCACCTGCGCCGCTTCGTGGGCTCGGTCGGCACTCTCTGGGGAATCTGGGCCGTGATCCTGGTCACGGGTGGGGGGGTCCAGGGGTGGTGGCCCCTGTGGGTCAGCGTCCCGTGGGCCATCGCGGAGTTCGTCTGAGCCGGGCCGACGCCACCGGGAGCCTCACGGTCCGTCCCCTCGACGCCTCGACCTGGGACGCCTTCGCCGAGCTCGTCGAGCGCAACAACGGGATCTACGGCGGGTGCTGGTGCGCCCCCAACCACGTCGAGTACGAGCGGCGGGTCTCGGACCCGCGCACCCTCAAAGAGGAGCTCGTGCGCTCGGGACGGGCCCACGCCGCGCTCGTGTTCGACGGCGACGGCCGGGCCCAGGGCTGGTGCCAGTACGGGCCGTCCGAGGCGCTCCAGCTCAAGCACGAGCGCGCCTATCGAAAGGACCCGCCGGCGCCGGCGCGCTGGCGCATCGCGTGCGTCTTCGTCGACAAGGCCCACCGCGGCCGGGGTGTCGCCCGGCGCGCCCTCGAGGGCGCCCTCGACCAGATCGCGGTCGCGGGCGGTGGCCTCGTCGAGGCCATCCCCGAGACGACCGCGGGCCGGGTGGCCCAGGGCCGCTTCCTCTTCAGCGCGACGGTCGAGCTCTTCGAGCAGTACGGCTTCGTCCGGGGCCGCCAGGTGGGCAAGCACGCGTGGATCGTGAGCCGGGTCGTCGCGCCGACGTCAGGCGACACGCGAGGGGGGACGTGATGGCCGGGGAACTGCGTGAGATGGGTCCCGCGCGGCTCGGGGAGTGGCTCCCGGGCATGTGGGCCGACTACCGGGCCTCGATCGTGGCGGCGGGCTACACCGAGGAGGCCGCCGACGCCAACGTGGCGCGCAACCGCGCGGCCCTCACGAGCGGCGACGGCCTGGCCCCGGGGAACCACGTGTTCGACGTCCTCGTGGACGGGCGCGCCGTGGGCGTCGTCTGGATCGGCCGGCCCTCGGGCGACGGCGACGGGGCGGGCGAGTACTACGTCTACGACGTGGTGGTCGCCGAGGCCGAGCGCGGGCGGGGCCACGGGCGCCTCGCCATGGAGCTCGTGGAGGCGTGGGTGCGAGCCGCTGGCGGCACGCGCGTCGGGCTCAACGTCTGGGGCAACAACGCGGTCGCCCGCTCGCTCTACGGCTCGCTCGGCTACCGCGAGCTCGCCGTCTCGATGGCCAAGGACCTCGACGCCTGAGCGGTGGTCGCGCCCACCCACCCCCACCTCGACGCGACGCTCGTCGGTCGCCACGTCACCGTGGCGCCGCTCGGTCCCCGCGACGTCGACGGCCTCGCCGCCGCGGCCGCCGTCGAGCGCTCCAGCTACGGCTACACCGTCGTGCCCGACGGGAGGGGGGAAGCCCTCGTCTACGTCGAGCGACTGCTCGAGGAGCGCCGGCGCGCCGAGACCGTCCCGTTCGTCCTGCGCCGCGACGGCGTGGTCGTGGGCGCGACGCGCTTCATGAACCTGCGCTGGTACTTCGCCCGGCCCTTCCCCGATCTCGTGGAGGTCGGCGGGACCTGGCTCTCGGCCCCCGCCCAACGCACCGCCGTGAACTCCGAGGCCAAGCTGCTGCTCCTCACTCACGCCTTCGATGTCTACGGCGTGGCCAAGGTGGACCTGAAGACCGACGTGCGCAACGCGCGCTCGATCGCGGCGATGGAGCGCCTCGGCTTCGTGCGCGAGGGCACCCTGACGCGGGCCCACCCCTCGCTCGTGCGCGGCGAGGAGGGCCGCCTGCGCGACTCGGCGCTCTTCGGGGTGACCCGTGAGCGCTGGGCCGAGGTGCGCGCGAGGATCGTGGGCCTGCTCGGGGCCCCGCCCCTCAGCGAACGCTGAGGCGCGCCTCGAGCACAGCGCCGAGTCGCTCCACCGCGGCGCGCTCGAGCGGGCCGGCGGCGTTGATCCGCGCCAC
The DNA here is from genome assembly GCA_021831125.1 of Actinomycetes bacterium. Taxonomy (GTDB): domain Bacteria; phylum Actinomycetota; class Acidimicrobiia; order Acidimicrobiales; family RAAP-2; genus RAAP-2. The sequence goes on from JAKBNI010000021.1 coordinate 18,579, forward strand.
GAGCAGGCGCGGGGGGCCGATCCAGACCGGGCCGTGCTGGAAGGGCCGGTTGAGCACGAGGCTGGGCAGTGACGCGAGGTTCCAGTCGCCCAGGGTGATGGCGAGCGCCACCTCGACCGGTACCGCCGGCCCGACGAGGGCCGCGAGGTCGTCAGCGAGCGCGGCCACCGCCTCGGCCTCGGCCGTGCGGTCGACCTCGCCGACCAGGAGGCGGTGTCGGCCGCCCGAGGTGGGGGTGGTCCGGTACTCGACGCGCCCGGCCCACTCGCGCGACTCGACGGCCCAGACCCCCGAGGGGACGACGACGACGTGGCCGATCTCCCGCCCGCGGGGCGTGGCGCGCCTGGTGAGGACGTAGCCCTCCCTGGCGAGGAGCTCGGAAAGGGCGCGGTCGGTCGGGTGCTCGGGCGCCGCGAGCTCGGGGGGCGCCACGTGGTGGCGCCGGGAGGCGGCGCCGGTGCGCGGGAGGGTCGAGGCGAGCGCGTCGCCACCGGGCCCGAGATCGTCGCCCGGGCCGCAGGCGAGGCAGCGCACGGCGCCGGCGCCGTCGAGCCAGGCCTCGTGGAGGTGGTCGAGCCGCGACCCACACGAGGCGCACACCCCACCCCAGATCGTCGGCTTGCGGACCCATCCCATGGGGGACCACGCTAGGTGGGTCCGACGGGCCCCCCGGAGGGTCGGAGCTCACGAGAGACCCGCGTGGGGCTGGGCCCGAGAAAGTTCGTAGTGTCGTTACGACTCGGCGCTCGCCGGCTCGAGCACGACGAGGGGGATCTCGCGCGCGGCGCGGCGCCGGTAGCCCTCGTAGGGGCGATAGCGCGCGACGACCCGCGGCCAGAGCGCGGCGGCCTCGTCGGGTCCCGCCACCCGGGCGCGCATCGGTCGGCGCACGCCCTCGAGGGTGACCGCGACCTCGGGCCGGACGAGGAGGTTGCGCAGCCACTGGGGGTCCCGGTCGTCCCCGCCCTTGGAGGCGACCACGACGAGGGCGTCGCCGTCGCGCACCGGCACGGTGAGAAGAGTCGTGCGTTCGAGGCCCGAGCGCCGCCCGGTCGTGTGCAGCTCGATCACCGCCATGGCGAAGGCCCGACGCCCGAGCCGCCCCCGGCTGAGGCGCACGACGCCCCGGTGGAACCGGTTGAGGGCCCGGAAACCCGTGTCGACGAGGCGAGGGGGGGCGCGCACGCGCCGACCCTACCGTCCGCCTCACGGCGGGCGTAGGCTGCGGTCGTGGCCGACACCTACGCCGATCCGCGCGTCGAGTGCACCGAGAGCGCCGTGCGGCTCCACGGCTACTACCTGCCCTACGGCACCAAGACCATCCCCTACGGCTCGATTCGCGCGGTGACCCGGGTCGACCTCGGTCTGGCGCGGGGCCGGGCGCGGATCTGGGGGACGGCGAACCCGCGCTACTGGGCCAACCTCGACCCCGGCCGGCCGCGTAAGAGGGTGGGCTTCGTCCTCGACCTCGGGCGGGCCGTGCGGCCCTTCGTCACCCCTGACGATCCCGCGGGGTTCGAGGCGGCGCTGCACGCGCACACCTCAATCGAGCCGACCGAGGGTCCCGCGCCGATCATCTAGGTCGGCCGCGCGAGCGACACGCGCTGGGCCAGGACGACGGCCTCCACGCTGAAGGCGACGCTGGTCGAGACCTGAGCGAGGAACAGCAGGTGCCACGCCCCGACCAGGGTCATCGCGCCCACCGCGAGGCCCGCCAGGTGCAGCGCCACGACCGGGGCCAGACGGCGCTCGCGCGCGAGGGCCAGCGCCCCGAGGCCGAACGAGGCGACCATGGTGACGATCCCGGTCGCGTCGTGGAGCTCCGTCAGCCCCGCGTCCAGGTGGTAGGGGTAGGTCGTGACGAGGGCCGCGCCGTAGCAGAGGGCGCAGGCGACGAAGGCGCCGGCGTAGGGCCGGCGCACGTGCAGGGACGCTCGAGCGAGTCCGATGACCGAGCCGACGAAGGCCGCGCTGTAGGGCACCACGGTCGTGGCGTGGACCCCGAAGTTGCTCACCCCGACCTCGCTGGCCTTGAGGACCAGGTGGGGGTCGAGGGCGACGCACAAGAGCAGTCCCCCGACGAAGACCGACTGGCCCCCGGCGACCGAGCGGGCGGCCGTGGCGAGCCGGTGGGCGCGGGCCATCGGGGTCAGGCTAGGCCCGCGACGCCCGGGGGGTCGGACGCTAGGGTGGCGTCCCGACCGCCGGGTCGCAAAAGGGGGCCGCGTGGACCACACGAGTGAGACGATCACCGTCATCGGGGCGAACTGGTGCCCGGACTGTCGGCGCGCGAAGGCCTTCCTCGGCGAGCAGCGCGTCCCCTTCGAGTGGGTCGACCTCGAGCAGCGACCCGAGATGACGGCCGTCGTCGAGGGCTACAACGACGGCGCGCGCGTGATCCCGACGATCATCTTCCCCGACGGGACCCTCCTCGCCGAGCCGAGCAACGACGAGCTCGCCGACAAGCTGGGCCTCGTGCGCGCGGCGCGCTCGACCCACTACGACCTCGTCGTCGTGGGCGGGGGGCCGACCGGGCTGACCGCCGCGATCTACGCCGCGCGCGAGAACGAGCGCGTGCTGATCGTCGAGAAGTCGGCGGTGGGGGGCCAGGCCGGGGTCACCGAGCGGCTCGACAACTACCCGGGCTTCCCCGACGGGGTCGCCGGTCACGAGCTCGCCGAGCGGATGCGCCGCCAGGCCGAGCGTTACGGGGTCGAGATCCTCCAGGCCGTCGCGGTGACCTCGATCGCCCCCGACGGGCGCGAGCTCCTCGTCACGACCTCGACCGGCGACATCTACCGGGCCCCCGCGGTGCTGGTGGCGACGGGCTCGCTGTACCGGCGCACCGGGGCCGAGGGCGAGGCCGACCTCATCGGCGCGGGCATCCACTTCTGCGCGACCTGTGACGGCCCGTTCTACCGCGGCGTCGACGAGGTGGTCGTAGTGGGCGGAGGCAACAGCGGGCTCGAGGAGGGCCTCTTCCTCACCCAGTTCGCCCGGCACGTGACCGTGGTCGAGTTCACCGAGACCCTGGCCGCCAGCCGGCTCCTCCAGGACAAGGTCCGCGCGCACCCCCAGATGACCGTCGTGACCAACACGGCGGTCGTCGGCTTCGTGGCGGGCGAGACCCACAAGCTCAGGAGCGTCGTGCTCGAGGACCGCGCGACCGGGGTGCGCAGCGACCACCCGGCCTCGGGGGCCTTCGTCTTCATCGGGCTGGACCCGAACACGTCGTTCCTCGCTGGCGCGCTGGAGCTCGACGAGCGGGGCTTCGTGGTGACCGACGAGCAGTTCCGCACCTCGATGCCCGGGGTCTTCGCGGCGGGGGACGTGCGTCGGGGCTCGACCAAGCAGCTCGCCTCGGCGGTGGGCGAGGGGGCGGCCGCGGCGATCCAGGTCCGCTACCACCTCGACAAGGTCGAGGCCGCTCGCTAGCCCAGCGCCAGCTCCACCGCCGTCCCGGCGGGCCACTGCTCGCGGCGCGCGGCGTTGAGCCGCCACACGCTCGCGCGCCCCTCGACCCGCCACGCGCTCGGACCACCGACGAGGGCCGTCTCCTCGTCGATGCCGAGCACGGTGACCGCGTCCTCGTCGGGCAGCACCATGCGGGTGAGGAAGTCCGGGACCCACCGGCCGAAGGCGTCGAAGTGGGGGACCACCCCGAGCCGGGCGAAGAGGCCCAGCCCCGCGGTCGCCGACCGCTGGGGGTGGCGGATCGAGGGGATCCACGCCCCGAGCGCCATGGCGCCGGCGCTGCAGCCCGCGAGCGCCGCCCCCCCGCGCCAGGTCCCCACGATGGCGCGCCAGAGGAGCGTGTCGCGCAGCGTGTCGGCGAGGAAGTGGGGGTCGCCGCCGGACAGGTAGACCAGTCCGGCGCCCTCGACGAGCGCCGCCATGGCCGGGTCCTGCGCGTCGTCGCGACTGGCCACGGGGACGATCACCGCCTCGACGCCGAGCCGCTCGGCCTGGGCCCGACCGAGGTCGTGCCAGCGCGCGACGACCTCGGGGCCGTCGGGCACCGCGGCGGTGGCGAGCTGCACGTAGCGCGGGGGCCGGCCCTCGAGCAGGCGACCCTCCACGGGGGCCATCGAGGGCAGGTACTCGCCCGATCCGACGAGGGCGACGGGCCCGGGCCCTGCGTTCGTCTCGGCCACGTCCCCTCCCGCCGTCACCCTAGTGAGAGCGTCGGGTCAGCCGTAGGCGCGGGCGTTGCGCTTGGCCATCACGGCGCGCACCGCGTAGTAGCCGACGAGGGCGCCGACGAGACCGAACACGAGGCCCCCCGTGATGTCGAGCGGGGAGTGGATGTGCGCGGCGACCCGACCCCAGCTCACGAGGAGGGCGTTGATGAACAGCACGATCGCGAGCCGCCGGGACCACGCCCAGAGCGCGAAGGCCAGGAAGAAGGTCAGCAGCGCGTGGTCCGAGGGGAAGCCGTTGTCGGCGGCGTGGGGGATGATCGGGGTGATGTGGTCGCGCACGAAGGGCCGGGTGTCGTAGAAGACCTTGCCGCCGATGTACATGAGGATGAGGCTGACGACCCCGCCCACCACCAGGGTCGCCCCGAGGGTGACCTTGGTCGAGCGCGAGCAGCGCAGCCAGTACAGCGCCACGAGCACCACGCTGATGACGAAGAAGTACTCGCCGACGAGGCGAATGACCGAGTGCACCTCGGCGAGTCTAGGGCCGGGTCCGGGCGGGGACCGGTCGCCTCGCTAGCCTCGGAGGGGTGCGGCGGTGGTGGTGGCTCCTCGACCTCGTGGTGGTCCTCGCCTTCGTGGTGATCGGGCGGGCCTCGCACCACCACGGGGAGACCGCGACGGGCATCGTCTCGACGGCCTGGCCCTTCGTCCTCGGGCTCGGGGCCGGGTGGCTGGTGGTGGCGGTGCGCGGGCGCACCGGGGCGCGGGTCGCCGACGGTGCCGTGGTGCTCGTCACGATGGTCGTGGTCGGGAACGCCCTTCGCGTGCTCGTCGGCCAAGGGTCGGCCGCGGCGTTCGTCGCGGTCACGCTGGCCTTCAACGGGGTCTTCATGCTCGGCCCGCGCGCCCTCTGGCTCCGCGTGGCGCGCCACGCCTGACGCCGACCCCAACCTCGAGATCGCCGTCGCTAGGGTGGGCCCGATGCCGACGTCCGGGCCTCGGCTGCTGTGCTGCGACACCGTGCTGGTCGACGTCGTGCTCTCGGTCCCGAGGATCCCCGAGCGCGCGGGGGACGTGCGCGCCGCCGATCAGCTCGTCACCACCGGCGGGGGCTTCAACGCCATGTCCGCGGCCGCTCGCTTCGGTCGTCGCGTCGCGTACGCCGGGCTCCTCGGCACGGGCCCCTTCGCCGACCTGGCCGCCGCCGACCTCGCCCGTGAGGGGATCGAGGCGCCGCTCGAGCGCGTGCGCGACCTCGACACCGGGATCTGCGTCGTGCTGGTCGAGCCCGACGCGGAGCGGACCTTCGTCACCGCCGCCGGCGCGGAGAGCCGGGTGCGCCCCCGCGACCTCGACGCCCTGGCCGTCGGTCCGGGGGACGTGGTGCTGGTCTCGGGCTACAACGTGATGTACCCCGGCGAGGCCGAGGTCTACCTCGACTGGCTTTCGGGGCTCGGCGAGGGGGTCGTGGTGGCGTTCGACCCGGCGACGCGCATCGCCGACGTGCCCGCGCCCCACCTCGAGGCCGCGCTGGCGCGCGCCGACTGGCTCTTGTGCAACGCGAGCGAGGCGCGGGCCCTCTCGGGTGAGGCCGACCCCTCGGTCGCCGCGTCGTCGCTCGCGCGCCCGGGGCTCGCGATCGTGGTGCGTGACGGGCCCCGGGGCTGCGTGGTCGCCCTGCGACCCGGCGGCGCGGTCGCGGTGGGTCCGTCCCCGGTCGAGGCGATCGACACCAACGGGGCCGGCGACGTCCACAACGGGGTCTTCCTCGCCGAGCTCCTGGCCGGGACCCCGGCCGTGGCGGCCGCGCGCTGGGCGAACGCCGCGGCGGCCCTCGCCGTGACCCGGCGCGGCCCGGCGACGGGCCCCACGCGGACCGAGGCCGAGGCGCTCCTCGGCGGGTGAGCTAGCGGTCGTGCTCGGCGAGGAACGCGCCGACGACCTCCATGTAGCGCGGTCGCTCCTCGACAAAGGGCATGTGGCTCGACGCCTCGAAGACCTCCCAGCGCACGTCGGGAATGGCGTCGAAGAAGGGCTGGACCGTCAGCGGGGCCGCTTCGTCGTGGCGGCCCGAGACGAGCAGCGTCGGCACGTCGATGCGCTCGGCCCGCTCGACGATCGTCCAGTCGCGCAGTGAGCCGATGCAGTGGAACTCGTTCGGCCCGTTCATGGTGTGGTACACGGTGGGGTCCTTGCCGATCTGGTCGAAGGAGCGCTGCACCTCGGGTGGGTGCGGGCGGACCCGGCAGACGTGGCGGTCGTAGTAGACCTCGGTCGCGGCCAGGTACTCGGGGTCGTCGTAGGTGCCGGCGGCCTCGTGGCGCTCGAGGGTCTCGCGGACCCCGTCGGGGAGCTGTGCGCGAAGGCCGTCGGCCGCCTCACCCCACAGCGCCATCGAGGCCGGTGAGTTCGAGATCACGAGTGAGCGCAGGCCCTCGGGCCGGCGTACCGCGTGCTCGGCGGCGAGCATCCCGCCCCAGGACTGCCCGAGGAGGTGGTAGCCCTCGGCGACCCCGAGCCGCTCGAGGAGGTTGTCCAGCTCGTCGAGGAAGAGCTCGACGGTCCAGAAGTCGACGCCCCGGTCCGGCAGGTGGGTGGAGAGGCCGCAGCCGAGCTGGTCGTAGTGGATGACGGCCCGTCCCCCCTCGGCGAGGTCGACCAGGCTCAAGAGGTAGTCGTGGCTCGCGCCGGGCCCGCCGTGCAGGGTGACGAGCGGGGTCGCCGCGCCGGCGAGGCCGCCGGTCACCTGGTACCACGTGGACCATCCGCGGAAGTCGAGGGTGCCGGTGGTGGTGGGCTGGTCGGGCATGGGCGCAGTATAGGAAGGGGTCTTCCGACGGCCGCCTAGTAGTAGTCGGCGCCCAGCTCGTCGCTCCAGCTCGGCGTACGCACCGTGCCGCGCGGGGCGTTCCAGGCGACGACGGGCTTCAGGTCGAGCACCGGGGTCCCCGCGACGAGGTCGAGTCCCTCGACCTCGATCGCCCGCTCGGTGACCCGCACGATTCGCGCCACCGAGACGAGCAGGCGGTTGGGCCGGTCCTTGTTGCGCTGGGCGAAGACCCCGACATCGGGCCAGGCCGGGTTGTCGCGCGGCCGTCGGCGCCAGGGCGCCGGGGGGACGTCGCGCGCCCGGTCGGCGAGGGCGACCACCTCGACGTGGGAGAAGGCGTCCAACCCGATCAGGGCCTCGTCGGGGACGTCGGGGGCGAGCTCGATGACGGCGACGACCCCGGCCCATCCGTCGTCGGCGACCTCGTGGCGGCCGCCGGTGACCCGGGCGACGGCGCGGACCTCGTAGGGCATCTGGTCACCCTAGACACCGGGGTTCGCGCGCGACCTGGGTAACGTGCTCTGCGGGAATCATGGCCGAACTCACCTTCACCTACGGCACGATGGCGGCCGGCAAGTCGACCCTGGCGCTGCAGCTGTGCTGGCAGCTGCGCCAGGGTCGTGACGACGTCGCCCTGTGGACCTTCGGCGACCGCAGCGCCGAGGGCATGGTCACCAGTCGCATCGGCATCGAGGCAGCGGCCGAGGCCGTCGCTCCCGGCGTGAACCTCGAGGGGCCCATCGCCGAGATCCTCGGTCGGGGCGTCGCGGTGCTGGTTATCGACGAGGCCCAGTTCGCCTCCGTCTCCCAGGTGGACCAGCTCGCCGTCTTGGTGGACGAGCACGGGGTGGACGTGCACGCCTTCGGCCTGGCCGCCGACTTCTTGCTCAACGTCTTCCCGGCCTCGGCGAGGCTCATCGCGATCAGCGACTGGGCCCACGAGCTGCCCCTCACCTCGACGTGCTGGTGCGGCCAGAAGGGGCGTTGCAACGCCCGGGTGGTCGACGGGGTCGTCGCCCGAGAGGGCTCCCAGTTCGTCACTGGTGACGTGGCGGACGGGGCCGTGCACTACCAGGTCCTGTGTCGCACCCACTATCGACACGGCCAGCTCGGCCCGGCCGGAGCATCCCCGTAGCGGCCGCGCCGACCTGGCACACTGCCCCGGTGACCGCCGAGGACCGCCGCTCCGCCCCCGGGACGTGCGTCAACCGCTTCGCCATCTTTGCCGAGTGCCCGCACTGCGGTGGCCCGCTCGCCCCCGAGCACGCCCACTACCGCTGCCGGTCGTGCGGCTGGCGTGACTCCTGCTGCGATTAGCCGACGCGACGACTTCCAGAACTTTTCACCTCGTCCGTCCGAGCGCTTCACGAGGCGTTTACCTGCCCTCCCTAAGTTGCCCGAGGCAACACGTTCGAGAGTCGAAACGTCGAGTCAATGAGCGAGAGACCTTAGGAGGAATGCTCAGGATGAAGACCCTACTGAGATCACTGACGGCGGGAGCCCTCGCCGTGGGCGGTCTTCTTTCGGTTGCGACGGTCCCCGCGAGCGCCGCACCCAAGAAGATCGTCACCTGCTTCCGGCTCGAGAAGAACGTCGTGCACACCCACCGGTTCCGGGGCACCTGCGCCAAGGGGTGGACCAAGAAGCGCCCGACGCCCAGCCCGATCGCCTCAGTCAAAGTGGAGAACCCGGCCCAGGCGAACCTCACCGAGACCGGCTCGACCCTCCTGTACCCGCTGTGGAACATCTGGGCGCCCGCCTACCAGGCCGAGTTCCCCCAGGTCGGCCTGACCACCGGCGGCACCGGCTCGGGCACGGGCATCGCGGACGCCGCGAGCGGCACGGTGAACATCGGCTCGTCCGACGCCTACCTCTCCTCGAGCCAGCTCTCGGCGACGCCGAACCTGCTCAACATCCCGGTGGGGATCTCGTACCAGATGATCGAGTACAACATCCCCGGGGTCACCGCCCACCTCAACCTCAACGGGTCGGTGCTGGCCGGGATCTACACGGGCCAGATCACCAAGTGGAACGACTCGGCGATCACGGCGCTGAACCCGAAGGTCAACCTGCCCGCCACGCCGATCGTGGCGCTGCACCGCTCCGACGGCTCGGGTGACACCTTCATCTTCACGTCCTACCTGTCGGACACCAACCCGGCCTGGTCGTCGAAGTACAGCTACGGCACGACCGTCTCGTGGCCGGCGATCCCCAACGCGCTCGGCGAGAACGGGAACGGCGGCATGGTCTCGGCCTGCCAGAAGACCGTGGGGTGCATCGCCTACGTCGGCATCAGCTACCTCTCCTCGGTGCTGGGCAACGGCCAGACCTACGCGGCGCTCCAGAACGGGCTCGGCCAGTACGTGCTGCCCTCGGTCACGTCGGCCGCGGCCGAGGCGGCGGGCTTCCAGGCCCAGACCCCGGCCAACGGGACGATCTCGATGATCGACGGCAAGATCAAGGGCGGCTACCCGATCATCAACTACGAGTACGCAATCGTGAACAAGCAGCAGGCCTCCTCGTCGGTCGCCCAGGCGGTGCGTTCGCTGCTCGAGTGGTGCATCGACCCCTCCTACGGCCAGAGCCAGCAGTACCTGGGCCAGGT
>JAKBNI010000022.1 GCA_021831125.1 Actinomycetes bacterium
GCAGCGCCGCGGCGGCCGCGAGGTCGACGGCCGGGCGCGCCCCGGGGTCGCCGCGCAGGGCCTCGAGCACGGGACTCAGGGTGGCGATGGTCACGGGTCGAGTGTGCCGACGCCCTGTCACACGGCCTAGCCTTCGGGCGTGTTCGTCGCCGTCTTCGGTTTCTTCGTGCTCGCGCTCGTGGTGCTGAGCAGTCTCATCGTGCGCTGGGCGATCCGGCGCGACCGCGAGCGTCGCTCGGGACCGTCCGGGCCCGGGGTGCCCTAGGCGCTCGGGGGCGCCACCCGGTAGAGGACCACCTCGCCCTCGACGAGGCCGTGACGCCGGTAGAAGCGCAGCGCATCCTCGTTGCCCGCCATCACCTCGACGCGCAGGCTCGTGGCGCCCTCGGCGAGGAGGACCGCGTCGAGCGCCTCGAGAAGAGCGGTGCCCACGCCGCGGCCGCGCGCGCTCGCCGCCACGACCAGGGTGTAGAGCTCGCCGACGCGTGCCCCGAGCGGGAACGTGTCGTCGTGGGCCTCGCCCACCAGCCCGAGGGCGTAGCCGACGAGTCGGTCGCCGTCCTCGGCGAGGAGGAGCCGGGCCCGGCCCGCGGCGAAGTGGCCCCGGTAGGTGACGAGCCGGGCCGCCCACGCGCGCTCGTCGGGCTCGGTGAGCGCGAGGGCCGAGACGGCGAGCTCGGCGTGGTGGAGAGACAGGTAGAGGTCGCGAAGGTCGACGAGTCGCTCCTCACCGGCCGGGACGATCCGCACGTTCACTCGCCCAGGCGCGCCTCGAGGGCGGCGACCGCCCGGTCGAGGTCGGCGATGGCCCGCTCGAGAACCGCGAGCCGGTCTCGCAAGAGGGCGTCGACGCGCGCGTCGACGCGCGCGTCGACGCGCGCGTCGACCTGGGTGGCCAGGCGCGCGTCGATCGTGTCGACCAGGGGCTGGGCGAGCTGGCGCAGCCTCTGGCGCAGCTCGGCGACCGCGGAGGGGCCGGTCGCCCCGGCGTCGGCCGGCCCCTCGGGGGCCGGCGGGGCCACGGGGGCGTCGGGGTCGGTCTCGCTCACGGGCCAACCCTACGGCGGCGGTGGGCAGTAGACGCCAGGGTTGAACTGCAGGGTGTTGAACCGGCCCGACCACGGCGGGCTCTGCAGGGTCTGGGCCTCGCTCAGGAGGGTCGCGGGCGGGTTGCACGACGCGTCGAAGGTGATGTAGCCGCGGATGTTCGACCCGCTGGCCCCCGGAATCGGGTCGGGTCCGTTGTTGGCGAAGGCCAGGGCCTCGAAGACGGGCAGGGAGAGGTTGGCCAGGCCGTAGTTCGCGTACTCGCTCTGGGACGCGTAGACCGCGGCGTTGAGCGACGGATCGACGGCGTTGAGCCCGGCCTGCCAGCCCGAGAGCATCGCCGCCCAGTAGGTGGCGTAGGTGGCCTTCGTGGCCTTGGAGGAGCCGGCCGGCGCGTCGAGGTGGGAGTGGTTGTCGGGGTAGCCCTCCGGGTCGAGGATCACCCAGTCGGGCTTGAGTCCCACGCCCAGGGAGCGGTAGCTGTCGATCTGGGTCGCGACCCACTGGCCGGCGTCGTAGCCGTGGGTGTAGTAGGTCTGGGTCGTCTGGACCTCGTTGGCGAGCGGACCGCTCACCGTCCAGAACGACAGCCAGGTGACGCGCTTGTGGGCGTTGTAGATGGCCTGGCCCATGAGGAAGTCGGGCGACTCGTTCACCGGCGGCGATCCGACGAAGCCGACCCAGGGCGCGCTGCGTGTGCCGAGACCGCCGGTCTCGGCGAGGATCGGCCAGCCGTTGGCGATGGCGGTCGACCACTTGGCCGAGGGGATCGCGTAGACCCCCACGCCCTGGGGCGGGGGCGCGGCGTAGCCCGCGGCGTAGAGCGTGAGCTGGCCGCCCAGGGTCAGGTCGGTGACCGTCGTGCCCACGGCGCGTGCCGACGCGCCCGCGGTGACCGAGACGTCGGTCGCGCTCCACGCGCTCGACCCCGGGACGGCGGAGAGGACGAAGAGGTCACCCCAGTGGGCCGCCTGGCCCGCGACCGCGACCTGGCCCGGCGTGACCGCGACGGCCAGCTGGCCGGCGAGCGGCGGTGCGCCGGGTGCGGCCTGGGTGATGTTGAGGGCGCTCCAGGCGTCGAAGCTCGGCGTGGCGAGGGGGCCCGGAGTGGCGGTGAGGTAGGACGTGGTGAAGAGCTCGACCTGACCGCTCGCGCTCAGCCCCGCGAGGTCGATCGCGGCACCGGTGGTGCCCACCGACAGGGCGCCGACGAGCGGCGGCGTCGCGGTGAGCGTCGTGAGGTTCTGCTGGGTGAAGCCGCTGAGCAGCCAGTCGCTCGAGGTGAACACGGCGAGGTCGCCGTTGGCCAGGGTCGCCGCCACCGTGGGCGTGGGCCCGGGCAGGGCCACCGGGTCGCTGGCGAAGGGCGTCGCGCGCTGGGGCCGGGGCCGGGTCGTGGTCGTGGTGGGCGCGACGGTCGTCGTGGTGGTCGACGAGCGTGGCGCGCGCGCGGCGGGGCCGACGGCCGCCGTCGAGGGCGAGGTGATTGACGCGGCGACCTCGGAGAAGACCGGGACGTTCTGGCCCGGCGACCAGCTCAGGGTGAGGACCTCCAGGTCGTTCGCGGTCGTGCGGTAGGTCACCACGGCGCTCGTGCCCTCGACCACGGCGCTGGCGAGCCCCTGGGCGGCCTGGCCGGTGAGGGCCGAGAGGTCGAGCGCGACGTAGGGCCGCCAGGGCAGACCCCGGTGGAGCCGGTTCCAGTTCGGGGTCACCGGGTCGTTGGGCGCGACGAGCTCGAGGTCGCCCGAGCCGTCCACGTAGAGCACGTCGGCGTGGCCGTTGGGGTCGATGAAGGGGACGGGGTCGCCCGACGGGGCGGGGATGGCCCCCTGGGTCGAGAGGTCGGTCCACACGGAGGTGTCGTTCGCGGCCATCGTGAGCAGGGCCAGGTCGTCGGCGTTGGTGCGATAGGCGATCACCCCGTTCGACGGCCCGGTGGCGGCGTGGGGACCGCCCAGCATCGTCGTCGACTGCAGGTAGGGCTCGAGGGAGTTCGCGTTCCACGGCAGGGGCTCGGTGCCGGTGTCGGCGAACTGGTAGAGCGGGTGGGTCGGGGCCGTCGCCGGGGTCGTCGCGGCCGTCGCCCCTCGCGGGACGCTCGCCACGTAGAGGGCGCCGCACAGCACGAGCCCGACCAGCGCGAGTCGGAGTCGGACCGGGGGCGTCCTGGCGTGGTCGACGCGGCGTTCGTAGCGCGTACTCACCCTGGACGAGTCTAGGTGGGGGCGCGTCGGTCGGCGGGGCGCTAGGACCGGGTGACCACGCGCGCGCTCGATACCGGCGACGCCCCGACGCCGCTTCGGGCGCGCACGCTGACCCGGTAGGCGGCGTGGCGGCGGAGCCCGAGCACCGTGACGCTCAGTCGCCCGCGCGCGATCGACACCCAGGGTCCGCCGTTGAGGGCGTACTGGTACGTCGTGATGCGCGCCCCGCCGTCGTAGCGCGGGGCGCGCAGCACCATCGCGAAGCCGCCGGGCACGCCCACGAGGCGCGCGAAGGTCGGCGCGCCCGGCACGACGAGCGTGGCGCTGAAGGCGAGCGTCGCGGTGTAGAGGGTCTGGCCGGCGTAGGCGATCCCGACGGTGACGACCTGGGGCAGCGACGACGACACGGTGACGACGGCCTTGCCCGTGGCGTCGGTCGTCACCGCGAGCGAGGCCTGGCCCGGCCCGGTCGAGCTGGTGGCGAGGCCGTTGAGGGTCAGCGTGCCCGAGGGGGCGCTCGCGGTGACCGTGAGGGGGGCGTCGGCCAGCACCGCGGCCGCCCCGACGAGGTGGGCCGTGAGCGAGGGGGGTGCCTGGTGGATCGAGGGCGAGAGGCTCGAGACGGTGAAGGTGCTCGAGGTGTTCGACAGCGCGCTCGGGCAGAGCCCGGCGAAGAAGCCGGCCCCGTTGGGGCTGCCCAGTCCCGAGGCCATGTCGTAGCCCGGACCCGCCGCGTACTGGCCGAGGCCGAAGAGGTCGTTGGTGCCCGTCGTGACGTCGGTGAAGCCCGTCGAGGCCATCGCGTAGAGGAGGGGGTTGATCAGTCCGAGCCGCCCCCCGGGCGCCTGGCAGCCCTGGGCGCCCACCGCGACGAGGGCCGCCACGAGCGGCGCCCCGACCGAGGTGCCGCCGATCGAGCCCCAGCCGCTCGGACAGCTGCCCGTGCAGCCGCTGCCCCCGGTGAAGTACTCGATGAACCCGGTGGAGGGGTCGGCCATGACCGAGAGGTCGGGCACCATCCGGCGCCCACCGGTCGCGGCCGTCGTAGTGATGCCGGGAGCCTGCTGCCAGCTGGGCTGGGTCCACAAGGAGGACTGGCCCCCGCCGCCCGATCCGCAGTTGGCCCGCCGGCACTGGTCGTTCCAGACGCTCTGGGCGAGGGGGGCCACGCTCGAGACGGTGAGCCCGCCCACGCCGGTCACGTAGGGCTGGGACGCGGGGTCGTCCACCGCGAGCCCGCCCGCCGGGCTCGTCGCGTCCTCGCAGTCGGCCGACCCCTCGTCGCCCGCGGCCGCCACTACGGTCTGGCCCTGGGCGGCCATCTCCTGGAAGATCGGCTGCTCGGCCTGGGCGCCGCCCTGGGTCTGGGCCTCGCAGATGCCCCACGACGTCGTCACCACCGTGGCGACGTCGGCGCTGGCGATCTGGGCGTAGATGTCGGTCGGCCCGCTGCCGCTCTGGGTCCCCTGGTAGACCACCACGTTCGCCCCGGGCGCGAGCACCTGGGCCTCCTCGATGTCGAGGGTGGCCTCGTTGGTGGCGCCCCCGGCGTTGTCCTGGGAGGTCGGCCCGCCGTCCACGTTCACCGTCGTGACCCGCGGGGTGACCCCGTAGCACGAGAGGTAGGTCGACAGGTCGCCGCTCACGTAGTTCGCGAGCTCGTAGACCCCGATCGTCGAGCCCGTGCCGACGTCGCCGGCGGCCCACTCGGCGCCGAGCCCGTAGAGGGCCGCCTGCTGTTGGACCGTGTAGCCGCCCAGGGCGTTGGGCGTCGGGCTCGAGGGGCCGGCCGAGGGGCAGGTGGCCACCGGGCCGCTCTGGTGGCTCGCGACGTGACGCACCAGGTTCGTCGAGAGCGGGTGGACGGTGTCGAGCCCGGCGACGGCGACGACGTCACGCGCGACGCGCGCGGGCAGCGTGCCCGTGGTGACGAAGTGGGCGGCGAGGGTGCCGTCGGCGAGCCGCACGGTCTCGACCGGTGCGGCGAACGCGCGCGCGATGGCGGCGCTCGGGCCCGCGACGCGCACCACGACCCGCCCCGCCGAGGCGCGTCCGACGACGAGGCCGAAGGAGGAGAAGTAGCCGCGCACCGTCGCGATCTCGGCGGCCGAGGCGCCGAAGCGCACGGCGAAGGCGTGCGGGGTCAGGTAGCGGTGGTAGAGGGGCGAGGCCGGGTCGGACTGGGCCGCGAGCAGGGCCGCGAGTCCGGCGGGGTCCCGGCCACGCAGGGCCACGTCGAAGCTGGTGGCCAGGGGACGGCCCACCACGGGGTCGGAGGTCGCGCTCGCCACCGTCCCGGGCACGGAGAGCCGGGGCGAGACGGCACCGGCCGGCGCGAACGGGGCGAGGCCGGCCAGGGCCAGGGTCCCCACGAGGGCGAGGGCCACCCGGCCCCGGGTGTGGCGAGGAGGGGTCACGACGCTCAGCCTACGGAGTGGCTCGTCGAGGGGGTAGTGAGCATGGTCGATTGTTGGGGAATTCTTAGTCGACGACCGCCCCGAGTCGACGGTAGTGCTCTGAGAGGTCGGCGCACGCGGCGCACACCGACGCCGGCACGACGCCCAGGCGCATGAGGCCCCGGAACATCGCACAGCCCACGCAGTACCCCGCGAACCCCTCAAGCGAGGCCGCCCCGAGGAGCGGCAGCAGGAGCCAGCGCGCCACGGACCACCCGGCGAGCAGCCACGTGAGGGTCGCCGCCAGCGTGACGGCGAGCCCCACCCCCTGGGCGAAGCGCTTGGGTGGACCCGGGCTGAAGCGGGTCCAGCGCGCGAGGCGAGGCGCGGCGACGCGCGTCGCGAACTGGCCGAGCGGCGAGAGGGTCGGGCCGGTGAGCACCCGGGCGGCGAAGCCGTAGAGCAGGACCCCGAGGAGCCAGGCCCAGCCCGTCGCCAGGGCGAGCACCGACAGGCCGACCACCCCGAGCGCGACCGTGCGCGCCGCCGCCTCGTTGACCGGGTCGGGGAAGGCGAGGAGGCGTTTCATCCGACTAAGACTATCGGAATTGTGGTGTATTAGCCCAGCGCCAGCTTCGCGGTCGTCACGACCCCGATGGCCACCACGACGACGCGCACCGACAGCGGGGAGAGACGGGCGACGGCCTGGGCGCCCAGCCAGCCGCCGACGAGCGTCCCGATCCACAGCGCCACCACTCCCGGGCCGTCGAGGTGGCCGTGGATCGCGAAGACGACGGCGGCCACCGCCGTGATCACCACGGCGATCGCGTTGCGCAGCCCCTGGAGTCGCTTGACCTCAAAGGGCAGGGAGAGCCCGAGCAGGGCGAGGAGCATGATGCCGATCCCGGCGCCGAAGTAGCCCCCGTAGACCGAGATGGCGAAGGTCCCGACGTAGAGCCCGGCCCGGCGGGCCGGGTGGTCGTGCGAGACGTGGGCCAGCCGGCGCGTGATGAGCGGCGAGACGGCGAACAGGGCCGTCGCCGCGCCGATGAGCCAGGGCACGAGCGCGCGGAACGTGTCGGGTGACCCGGCGAGCAGGAGCAGGCTCCCGGCGAGCGAGCCCGCGACGACCGGCCCCGCCAGGCGGGGCAGGAGGTCGCGGTGGTCGCCGAGCTGGTGACCGAAGACTCCGAGGGCCCCGAGCGAGCCCGGCACCACGCCCACCGTGGTCGTGATGTTCGCCGTCAGGGCCGGCACGCCTAGGGCCAGCAGCGTCGGGAACGTGATGAAGGTGCCGCCCCCGGCCACTCCGTTGGACACGCCCGCGGCGACCCCGGCGACGACGACGATGACGAAGCGCCACCCGGACCCGAGGACGGCGAGCACCTCACTACTCTACGTAGGTGCCCCTCCGCGCCCCGGGTCCGCATCCCCACGTCGGCGCCGCCCCCGTCCTACGGTGGGCGTCGTGGTGCTCATGAGCGGCGAGCTCATCGTCCCCGAGGACGCCCCGGTCGACCTCATCCGAGCGGCCGGCGGCGTCGTCACGCGCGTCGGGACGGCGGGTCGGGTCGAGGTCGCGGTCGTCTACCGCGAGGCCCGCGGCGACTGGACTTTCCCCAAGGGCAAGCTCGACGAGGGCGAGACCTTCGAGGCCGCCGCGGTGCGCGAGGTCTACGAGGAGACCGGTCTGCGCTGTCGGATCACCCGCTTCGCGGGTACCACCAACTACACCCACCGCAAGGGGCGACCCAAGATCGTCGCCTACTACCTCATGGAAGTGGCCGACGGCGCCTTCGCGCCCAACGACGAGGTCGACGAGCTGGTCTGGGTGCCCCTCGCCGAGGTCCACGAGCGGCTCACCTGGGACCGCGATCGCGAGCTCGTCGAGGTCGTCACCACGATCGTCGACGCGGCCTGATCGAGGGATCCGGAAAGAGGTCCCTCAACTTTCGGGCAAACGTTCGGACAAAGACGCACGCGGTTGGGCGCGGGCCTGCTCGGACGACTTCGCAGTGGCCAGCTCCCGGCCAAACCGCGACAAGTCAAGGGTCACGGATAATCGCACGGACATCAACCTCCGCGCACGCCTCATCTCTCTTCCCACAGGATCCGCCAGTCTCCCCCGTGGTGAAGGACCGTGATGCCCCAGCAGCCGATGCTCTGAATGCGCCGACGACGGCATCGGGCATCCGTCGGATCGGCTTCGAGCATGTCGAGAGCGATATTGATGCGCCCGAGGAGGTCGTGTCGGCTGGGAGTCTCCTCTAGTTCATCCAGGAGGTTGTTTGCCTGGTCAGAGAGGTAGAGAATCGCCACGAAGAGCGGCGCGACTCAGCTGCGGGGAGAGCCAGATCGGTCCCGGCGCTTCAGCGTCTCCGGGTGCTGGCGGCTCTGTTCGATCGCAGCCATGAGACCCGCATCTTGAAGGAGCTTCTTCTCCGTCTCCGTGATGACTGTGGCGGGCTCCAGCACGATGACGCCGCCCGGCTCGGCGTGGGCGATGTACTGATCGGCCGTGGCGAGGGCCCCGAGAGACAGTCGTCCCCGCTGCTGGTTGGTGACCAGGATGCGCTGTGCCATGACGTCGGCTGCATCGGCTGGGCTAAGCCCGCGCACGGGTTCTGCCCACGTAAGGGTTCTGCCCGCAACGGGGTATCTCAGTCCTGTCGTGGTGAGAAACGGGTGGTTCCCTGGTGATGAAACCGGCTCTCCCTGGTGAAGGGGTCGGATTCGGCCCTGAGCAAAGAGACCGTGATGAGGCACTACGGACTCTGTCCGAATTTCCCCGATCAGCGCACTCGCTCGAGGAAGGCCCGCGTCGCCGGCTCCCTGGGGTGGTCGAGCACCTCTCGGGCGGGGCCCTCTTCGATCACGCGGCCGCTCTCTAAGAAGGCCACCCGGTGGGCGACGTCGCGGGCGAAGCCCATCTCGTGGGTGGCGACGAGCATCGTCGTGCCCTGGCGGGCGAGGTCGGTGAGCAGGTCGAGCACCTCGCCCACGAGGGTGGGGTCGAGCGCGCTCGTCACCTCGTCGAGCAGGAGCAGGGAGGGCCGCATGGCGAGCGAGCGCACGATGGCGACGCGCTGCTGCTGACCGCCCGAGAGCCGGTCGGGGTAGTCCTGGGCCCGGGCCGCGAGACCGATGCGCTCGAGCAGTTCCATGGCCTCGGCGCGGACCTCGGCGCGCGGGCGCTTGAGGGCGTGGACCGGTCCGAGCAGGATGTTGTCGATCACGCTCAGGTGGGGGAAGAGGTTGAAGGACTGGAAGACCATCGCGATGTGACGGCGCACCCGGTCCGGGTCGATCCGGGGGTCGAGCAGGGACTGGCCGAAGAGCTCGATGTCGCCCCCGTCGATCCGCTCGAGGAGGTTGGCGCAGCGCAACAGCGTCGACTTGCCTGAGCCCGAGGCGCCGATGAGACAGACGACCTCGTGGCGCGACAGCGCCAGCGAGACGCCCGTGAGGACCTCGTGGTCCTTGAAGCGCTTGCGCACCCCGCGCAGCGCCAGGACGACCTCGCTCACGCGCCGGCCAGTCGCCGGGCCCGGTCGCGGGCGATGAGGTGGTCGGTGAAGCGGGTCATGGGGATCGTGAGGAGGAGGAAGAGGATGGCCGCGACCGCGTAGCCCGAGAAGTTGAAGACGGTGGAGGAGTAGATCTGGGCGGCCCGAGTCGTCTCGATGGCGCCGAGCACCGAGACGAGGGCTGTGTCCTTCTGGAGCGAGATGAGGTCGTTGAGCAGCGGCGGGATGACCGTGCGCACGGCCTGGGGGAGGATGACCCGGCGCATCGTCGCGCCGTGGCTGAGCCCGAGCGAGCGTGAGGCGAGCAGCTGGCCGTGGGGGATCGAGAGGACCCCGGCGCGGTAGACCTCGGCGACGTAGGCGCTGTAGGAGACGACCAGCGCCGCGCAGCCGTAGACCGCGGGCGACTGGTTCGAGATGTAGCCCAGGTTGAGCTCGGGCAGCCCGAAGCCGATCATGAGTATGACGAGCAGGATGGGGATGCCCCGGAAGACGTCGGTGTAGGCCGTCGAGAGCAGGCGGAAGGGGAAGAGGACCGGCGACTGGCTCAGCCGGGCGGAGGCGATGAGCATCCCGCACACGAGGACGAGCGCCTCGGCCACCGCGAAGATCCACAGGTTCGTGAGGAGTCCCAGCCCCACCGAGTAGAAGCCCTTCGAGGGGTCCCCGACGAAGGCCTGCCACATGAAGTGGGGGTTGAAGAAGAAGTAGCGCACCGTCGCGCCCCCGGGGGCGAGCCAGAAGACGGCCGCCAGGCCGCCGATCACCACGACGCCTGAGACGGTGCTCGCCACGAGGCCGCCGCGGCCCGCGAGGAGACGCCGGCGGCGCGACGCGAAGAGGTCCGGGGGGACCGGCTCCCCGTCGATCGCCGAGGACACGTCTAGGGCTTGATGACGGGCACCCGGTTGTAGATGCCGAGGTACTTCGCCTGGAGGGCCTTCAGGGTCCCGTTGGCCTTGAGGGCCGCGATGGCCGTGTTCACGCAGCCGACGAGCGGGTTGCCCTTGGAGAAGAGCAGACCGAAGTGCTCGCCGGTCGAGGGGAACTGGCCGACCTGGGTGGCGATCGACTGGTGCTTGGCGTTCTGGATCTGGGCCGAGGCCATGTACTGACCGTCGGGGGTGTCCACCACGATCGCGTCGATCTGGTGGGTCTGCAGGGCCGCCACGGCCTGGTCGAGCGTCGAGTAGATGCGCGGGGTGCGCGTGGGCTTGATGTGGTCGTTGATGTAGGCGAGGCCCGTGGTGCCCAGCTGGTCGCCGTAGAGGTAGGTCTTGAGCTGGGCCGGCGAGTGCTTCTTCACGATCGGGTCGGTCTTGAGGGCCACGATCGACTGGGTGACGTCGTAGTAGCTGGTCGAGAAGGTGACCGCCTTGGCGCGTGCGGCGGTGTAGGAGATCTCGTTGATGTCGAAGTCGAACTTCTTCACGCCCGGCACGTAGCTCGAGTCGAAGGGCTCGACGACCCAGTGGACCTTGCCGCGCGGGACGCCGAGCTCGGCGGCGATCGCGTAGGCGACGGCCGACTCGTAGCCCTTGCCGTTGCTCGGGGTGTTGTTCACGAACCACGGGGTGTAGGCGGGCGAGTCGGTCGCGACGGTGAGCTGTCCCTTGACGTACTCGTGCGAGGGCACCGACTTCTTGCACGCCGCGAGGGCCGAGGCGGACGACGCGCCGGCGGCGCCCCCCGAGACCCCGAGCGCGACCAGTGACGTGGCGCCGAGCACGGCCGTCAGTGCGAGGCGGACCTTACGCATAGTTCCCCTTCCCCTGGCCAAGAGGCCACGGGACGAGAGTGTAACGCCCGTCGCGACGGGGCCGAAGCGCGCTCTCAGCGCGCCGGGCGCCCCCTCGGGCGCCGCCGCACGCCTCAACTAGCATGGGGGGTGCTGGAGAGGTGGGTGAGTCTGGTTTAAACCACATTCCTGCTAAGAATGCGGCCTGCGAAAGTGGGCCCGAGGGTTCAAATCCCTCCCTCTCCGCCAGGTCACCGAGCGCCGCGCGCTCGGTGCCGCCCCTAAGGAGACAGCGTGCGGTACTGGATCGAGACCCTGGGCTGTCCCAAGAATCACGTCGACTCCGAGAAGCTGTCGGGCTACCTCGCGCGCGAGGGCTATCGGCCGGCGGCCTCCGCCGAGGAAGCGGAGCTCGTCGTGGCCAACACCTGCGCCTTCATCGAGGCCGCCCGCGAGGAGTCGATCGAGACGGTGCTCGATCTCGCCGAGCGACGCCGCGACGGCGCCCGGCTGGTCGTCACCGGCTGCATGGCCGAGCGCTACGGCGACGAACTCGCCGCCGCCCTGCCCGAGGTCGACCTGGTCGCGGGCTTCGGCCACTCCCTCACGATGACCCCGGTGGCGCTGCGCGCGCCGTCGGTGCCCGACTTCGACCTGCTCAACCTGTCCCGTCCGCCGGCTAGCGTCCCGTGGGCCTACCTCAAGGTCGCCGAGGGCTGCGACCGGCGCTGCGGCTTCTGCGCCATCCCGAGCTTCCGGGGCGACCAGCGGAGCCGGTCGACCGAGGAGGTCCTCGCCGAGGCCCGCGGCCTCGTCGCCGGCGGGGTCAGGGAGCTCGTGCTCGTGGCCCAGGACCTCGCGAGCTGGGGTCACGACCGGCGTCGCGCCGGGCGGGGCGAGGCCCTGGAGGTCCTCGACGAGGGCGGGAGCCAGCCGCTCGTCGGGCTCACCCGGCGCCTGACCGACGAGGTCGATCGGCTGCGCCTGCTCTACCTCTACCCGAGCGGCCTGACCGAGGCGCTGATCGACGCCGTCCTCGCCACGGGCGTGCCCTACTTCGACCTCTCGCTCCAGCACGCGTCGAGACCCCTGTTGCGCCGGATGCGCCGGTGGGGGGACGGCGAGCGGTTCTTGGAGCGCATCGCGGCGATCCGCGCGGCCGAGCCCGACGCCACCTTCCGCTCGTCGTTCATCCTCGGCTACCCCGGCGAGACCGAGGACGACCACGTGGTCCTGCTCGACTTCCTCGAGGCCGCCCAGCTCGACTGGGCCGGCTTCTTCACCTTCTCTGACGAGCCCGGCACCCCGGCCCACGCCCAGGACGGCCGCGTGGCCCCCGAGCTCGCCCTCGAGCGGCTGCGCGAGGCCTCCGAGGTCCAAGACGCCATCACCGCGCGCCGCCGCGACGCGCTGGTGGGGACCCGTCAGCGGGTGCTCGTCGACGCGCCGGGCGTCGGGCGCACGGTGCGCGAGTGCCCCGAGATCGACGGCGTCGTCTACGTCGAGGGGGCCCGTAGCGTGGGGGACGTGGTGGAGTGCACGATCGTCGCGAGCCGGGGCACGGACCTTGAGGCGGTGCTCGAGTGAGCACCCCGGAGAAGCGCTTCGGGCCGACCGCCCTCTTGACCCCCGCCAACCTCATGACGGGCTTTCGCCTGGTCATCGCGCCCGTGTTCATCTGGCTGCTCCTCGACCACCGCGTCTCGTGGTGGACGGTGGCGGTGGGGCTCGCCGTGGCGGCGTCGGACTACTTCGACGGGATCGTCGCTCGCCGACACGGGACGACGACCTCGGGGGCCTTCCTCGACCCCCTCGCCGACAAGGTCGTGGTGATCGGCGGGCTGTGGGCGTGCGTGCTGTCGCGGCCCCAGCACGTCACCTTCTTCATCGCGCCGGCGATCCTCATCACGCTGCGCGAGTTCTGGATGAGCGTCTACCGCTCCCACGCCGCGCGCCGCGGCCTCTCGGTGCCGGCGAGCCGGCTGGCCAAGTGGAAGACGTTCGCCCAGGACTGGGCGATCGGCTTCACGGTGCTCCCCTTCACGGCCGACCACCCGGTCTTCGCCGACGTCACCATCTGGGTCGCCGTCGCCCTCACCCTCTACACGGGCTGGCAGTACTACGCCGACGGCAAGAAGGTCCTCGCGCGTGCGCGTTGAGGTCGTGGCCGTCGGCACCGAGCTGCTGCTGGGCCAGATCGCCGACACGAACGCCCAGTGGCTCGGTGAGCACCTGGCCGCCAACGGGATCTCCAGCCACTTCCACCAACACGTGGGCGACAACCACGACCGAATCGTGCTCGCGCTGCGCACGGCCCTCGCGCGCAGCGACGCGGTGATCGTCTGCGGGGGCCTCGGGCCGACCCAGGACGACATCACCCGTGAGGCCATGGCGAGCGTGATGAACGTCCCCCTCGAGCGTGACGGCAGCCTCGTCGGGGTGATGCGGGAGTTCTTCACCCGCCGGGGCCGCGCGATGCCCGAGAACAACCTGCGCCAGGCCGACGTCCCGCGCGGGGCGACGGTCATCCCCCAGACCCGGGGCACCGCGCCGGGTCTGGTGTGCCCGGTCGGCCAGAAGGTCGCCTACCTCGTGCCCGGGGTGCCCGACGAGATGGCCGACATGTTCGTCCGCGCGGTCCTGCCCGACCTGCTCGAGCGCCAGCGCGCCGCCGGCGAGGGCGGCGTGATCGCCAGCCGCGTGCTGCGCACGTGGGGCTCGAGCGAGTCGGCGCTGGCCGAGGCGCTCGCCGAGCGCTTCGAGGCGCTCGAGGGCGACGGCCGGCTCACCATCGCCTTCCTCGCCTCGGGCATCGAGGGGATCAAGGTCCGACTCACCGCGCGCGGCGCCGACGAGGGCGAGGCGCGCGGGCTCCTCGACGCCGAGGAGGCTCGGGTGCGCGGGATCATCGCCGAGCGCCTCGGGGACATCGTCTTCGGCGTCGACGAGGAGTCGATGGAGGTCGCGGTGGCCACCCGGCTTCGCGCGGCCGGACTCACCCTCGCGGTGGCCGAGTCGCTCACCGGTGGGCTCATCGCCAGCCGACTGGTGGGCGTGGCCGGGGCGTCGCGGTGGTTCGTGGGCGGCGTGGTGAGCTACGCCAGCCGGGTGAAGTTCGACCTGCTCGGGGTGCCCGAGGGGCCGGTCGTCTCGGCCGAGGCCGCCGGCGCGATGGCGAGCGGCGTCGTCGCGGCGCTCGCGAGCGACGTGGGCCTCGCCGTGACCGGCGTCGCGGGCCCCGAGTCCCAAGACGGCGAGCCGCCCGGCACCGTGTTCGTGGGGCTCTCTCTCGACGGCGAGGTCACCACCACCCGGCTGCACCTGCCCGGGGACCGCACCCGGGTACGCCACTACACCTCGATCAGCGCCCTCGACCTGCTGCGTCGAGCCCTCGATCGCCGGTAGCGTCGTCGCGTGCGCGACTGGTCGGAACTCGCCCCCGACGTCGAGGCCCGAGAGGCCGGCTTCGACCCGCGTGGGCTCGCGGCGATCGGCGAGGCCCTCGACCCCTACGTCGAGAGCGGTCGCCTCGCGGGGTGGCTCGTCACCGTGGCGCGCGAGGGCCGACTCGTCTACGCGAACGGGTCGGGCTACGCCGACCGCGAGCGGGACCACGCGGTCGAGCCCGGGACGATCTGGCGCATCTACTCGATGACCAAGCCCGTCGTGGCCCTCGCGGCCCTTCGACTCATGGAGGAGGGCCACTTCGACCTCGACGACGAGGTGAGCCGGTGGATCCCCTCCTTCGCCGAGCCCCGGGTCTTCGCCGGCGGCACCGCCGAGGCGCCCGAGCTCGCCCCGGCGACCCGACCGGTCACGGTGCGCCACCTCTTCAGCCACACCGCCGGGCTCACCTACGGCTTCCAGCGCTGCCACCCGGTCGACGCGCTCTACCGCGAGGCGGGCTACGACTTCTTGATGAAGCCCGAGGTCGACCTCGCCGGGGCGGTGGACGACTGGGCGACGCTGCCGCTCGTCTTCGAGCCAGGGACGGCCTTCACCTACTCGGTCGCCACGACGGTGCTCGGCCGACTCGTCGAGATCTGGAGCGGCGAGCCCCTCGACGCCCACCTCGAGCGACGCGTCTTCGCGCCCCTGGGCATGGCCGACACGGCCTTCTCCTGTCCCGAGGACAAGGCCGAGCGCCTCGCCCAGCTCTACCTGCCCGGGCCCGAGGGGGCGACGCCCTTCGAGGAGTGGGGCCGGTTCGCGCGGCGCCCCCCACGACTGGTCGACGGCGGGGGCGGGCTGGTGTCGACCGCCGGCGACTACCACCGCTTCATGAACGTGCTCGTCGGGCGGGGCACGAGCGGCGAGGTCACCCTCGTCGCGCCCGCGACCTTCGACCTGATCGCCGAGAACCAGCTGCCCGGCGGCGGCGACCTCGCCACCACCGCCCTCGACCGCTACGGCCTCGCCGAGAACGCGGGCCTGGGCTTCGGGCTCGGGATGTCGGTCGTGCTCGATCCTCTGGCCGCGCGCACGCCGGTCTCGGCCGGGACGCTCTCGTGGGGCGGGGCGGCCTCGACGACGTTCTTCGTCGACCCGGCCGAGGGGATCAGCGCGGCCCTCTACACCCAGCTCCTGCCGACGGGGACCTACCCCCTCCACCAGGACCTGGAGCGAAGCGTCTACGCCGCGCGGGCCTAGGGTCCTGTCGGCGAACACTTGTTCGTACTACGCTGCCGGGAGCGGGGGAACGTTGTGACAGCGGGTTCCTAGCGTTCCCGCCGACAACGAGTGAAGAGAAGAGCTAAGGAGACACCGATGGCGACCGACGACCGCGCGAAGGCCCTGGACGCCGCGCTCAGCCAGATCGAGAAGCAGTTCGGCAAGGGCTCGATCATGCGCATGGGCGAGGCCCCCGACTTCGCCATCGAGGCCATCCCCACCGGTGCCCTCGCGCTCGACCTGGCGCTCGGGATCGGCGGGCTCCCGCGCGGGCGCGTGGTCGAGATCTACGGCCCGGAGTCCTCGGGCAAGTCGACCCTCGCCATGCACGTCGTCGCCGAGGCCCAGCGCAACGGCGGGGTGTGCGCCTACATCGACGCCGAGCACGCCATGGACCCCGTCTACGCGCGGGCCATCGGGGTGAACGTCGACGACCTCTTGATCAGCCAGCCCGACACCGGTGAGCAGGCGCTCGAGATCGCCGACATGCTGATCCGCTCGGGCGCCCTCGACGTGCTCATCGTCGACTCGGTGGCGGCCCTCACCCCGCGCGCCGAGATCGAGGGCGACATGGGCGATTCCCACGTCGGCCTGCAGGCCCGGCTCATGAGCCAGGCCCTGCGCAAGATCACCGGCGCCCTCTCGAAGTCGAACACCGTCGCGGTCTTCATCAACCAGCTCCGCGAGAAGATAGGCGTCCTATACGGATCGCCCGAGGTAACGCCGGGGGGCCGCGCCCTCAAGTTCTACTCCTCGGTGCGCCTGGACATCCGCCGCATCGAGTCGATCAAGGACGGCACCGAGGTCGTGGGCAACCGCACTCGGGTCAAGGTCGTGAAGAACAAGTGCGCGGCACCGTTCCGCCAGGCCGAGTTCGACATCATGTACGGCAAGGGGATCAGCCGGGAGGGCTCGGTCCTCGACGTCGCGGTGGAGCTCGGCTTCGTGAAGAAGGCCGGTGCCTGGTTCACCTACGAGGGCGAGCAGCTCGGCCAGGGGCGCGAGAACGTGAAGACCTTCCTGCGTGAGAGTCCCCAGCTCATGGCCGAGATCGACGAGCGGGTGCGCGCGCACCTCGCCAAGGCTCAGATGCCCGACGTCGTGGGCGCCACCGAGGGGCTCGACGTGGACGCCCCGATCAACCTCGATTAGGAGGTCGCGGGCGCCGCGGCCACCCGGTGGTCGCGGGGATCGAAGCGCCGCGTCGCGCGCCGGAAGCGGAAGGTGAAGTCCGGCCAGATGGTGGTGTTGACGCCCGCCTCGGTGAGGTACCAGCTGGCGCACCCCGTCCCCCAGACCGTCGAGGGGAGCCGCTCGCGCAGCCGCCCGGTCCAAGCCCGCGCCGCCTCGGCGGTCGGCTCGACGAGCGCCCCCTCGTCGAGGGCGCGCGAGACGGCCTCGGTCACGTAGCGCAGCTGGCTCTCCATCATGAAGACGACCGACGAGTGGCCGAGCCCGGTGTTGGGACCACCCAGCATGAAGAGGTTGGGGTAGCCGGGGAACGCGGTACCGCGGTAGTGGTCGAGCCGCCCGGCGAGCGCCTCGGCCAGGGAACGGCCGTCGCCGTCGGTGACCCGCGCGACGACGGGGTTGTCGGTAACCCGAAAGCCCGTCGCCCACACGACGACGTCGACCTCGGTCAGGGCGCCGTCGGCGGTGCGCAGCCCCGTCGCCTCGACCCGGTCGATGGCCTCGGTGACGAGCCGGACGTTCGGGCGCGTGAGGGCCGGGTAGTAGTCGTTCGAGAGCGCGACGCGCTTGCAGCCCAGGCGATAGTCGGGGGTGAGCCGGGCCACGAGGTCCGGGTCGGCCACCTGGGCCTCCAGGTGGGCCCGGGCCATCGCCTCGCCCCGGGCCAGGCGGGTGGGGTCCTTCACGAAGCCGAGCACCAGGAGCTCTCGCTGGAGGTAGTGGCGCAGGCGCGCCAGGCGCTGCAGGGGTGGGAGGCGCCGGTAGAGGGCTCGGGTGCGGGGCGACACGGGCTGGCCGCCGTGGGGGAGGATCCACGGGGGCGTGCGCTGGAAGACGGTGAGCTCGGACGCGACGGCCGCGACCTCGGGCACGACCTGGATCGCGCTCGCCCCGGTCCCCACGACTGCCACCCTCTTGCCGAAGAGGTCGACGGTGTCGTCCCACCGGGCGGTGTGCATGCTCACGCCGGCGAAGGTCTCGATCCCGGGAATCTCAGGGAGGCGGGCCTCGGCGAGGCTGCCCGTGGCGAGCACGACGCAGCGCGCGCGCCGCTCACCCCACGGTCCCTCCACGTGCCACAGTCCCGAGGTCCGCTCGAAGGCGACCCGGGTCACCTCGTGGCCGAGGCGCAGGAGGGGGCGCAGGTGGAACCGCTCGGCGACGCCCACGAGGTAGCGCTGGATCTCGGGCTGGTAGCTGTAGGTGTTGGACCAGTCCGGGTTGGGGGCGAAGGAGAGGGAGTAGAGGGTCGAGCCCACGTCGCACCGACACCCCGGGTAGGTGTTGTCGCGCCAGGTGCCGCCGATCTCTCCGGCGCGCTCGAGGATCACGACGTCACGCACACCGGCCTCGCGCAGCGCGACCGCCGCCGCCAGCCCGCCGAAGCCCGCTCCGATCACGACCACGTCGTGCGCCACGGATCGACGCTAGCCCGCGGGTCCGAGGGCCGGGGCTAGCGTTTCGCCGTGCGCGCGCGCCTTGTCATTCGCCGGCGGCTCGGCGCGGCCGTCCGTCGCGCGCGCCGGTACCTCGACGAGGTCGCCACCGTCGGCCCCGACGACCGCTACGCGGCGACCTTTCATTCCTTCGGGCGCGGCGCCGCGCTGCTCGCGCCCCAGGGCGTCGTCTACAACGAGGGCTACCTGGCCATCGGCGAGGACACCCTGGTGGGCCCCTACGTGACCCTCGCCGCGGGCATCGGCCCGGGCCAGGAGATGCTGAAGCGCCCCACCGTCTCGATCGGGCGCCACTGCGTGATCGGGCGCGGGTCGCACATCGTGGGCCACTGGTCGATCGAGATCGGCGACGACGTCCAGACGGGCCCCTACGTCTACGTCACCGACCAGAACCACTCCTACGACGACCCCGACGAGCCGATCGGCTGGCAACGCCCCAAGGAGGCGGCGGTCGCGATCGGCTCGGGCAGCTGGCTCGGCGCCCACGCGGTGATCCTGCCGGGCACGACCCTCGGTCGCAACACGGTCGTGGCCGCGGGGGCCGTGGTGCGCGGGACGTTCCCGGACCGCGTGGTGCTCGGGGGGGTGCCGGCGAAGGTGCTGCGTCGCTACGTCGAGGGCGAGGGCTGGATGGCGGAGCGCGCGTGAGGCTCGGGGTCGACCTCGCGCCGCTGCGCGCGTCGGTGGCGTTCCGCCGGCTCTACCTCGCGGGCTTCGTCTCGATGCTCGGGGACCAGGCCACCTTCGTCACGGCCCCCTTCCAGCTGCGCGACCTCACCCACTCGACGGTCTCGGTGGGCGCGCTCGGTCTCGTCGAGCTCGTGCCCCTGGTCGCCTTCGGCCTCTGGGGCGGGGCGCTCGCCGACCGCGTCGACCGACAGCGCCTGGTCGTCGCCACCGAGGTCGTCGTCGCTGTCGCCACCGTGGCGCTCTTCGTGAACGCGCTCTCGGCTCGTCCCACCGTCGTCGTCCTCTACGTCTTCGCCGGGCTCGTGGCCGCGGCCCAGAGCCTCCAGTCACCGAGCCTCGCCGCCCTCGACCAGGTGCTCGTCCCCCACGACCTGCAGCGCTCGGCAGCCACGCTCTCAACCCTGGCGGGCACCGTCGCCTCGATCCTCGGCCCGGCGCTCGGGGGCCTCGCGGCCGTGGTGTGGGGGCCGCGCGCGGTCTACGGGGCGAACCTCGTGACCGTCGCGGCGACCTTCGCCCTGCTCGCCTCTGTGCGCCTCGCCCCGGCGGTGCGCCGCGGGGCCGGCGGCGGCGGCGGCGACCTCGCGGCCCTGCGCGAGGCGGCCCGCTACGCCCGGCGTCGCCCCGACGTGACGGGCACCTACGTCGTGGACCTGCTCGCCATGGTGCTGGCCTACCCGGTCACCATGGTGCCCTTCGTGGCGGCGCGCTTCCCCGAGCGCTACGCCCTGGCCCTGCTCTACGTCGGGCTGCCGCTCGGGGCCCTCGTCGCCACGGTCAGCTCGCGCTGGACCCGCCGGGTCCACCACTACGGGCGGGCCGTCGTCGCCAGCGCCGCGCTGTGGGGCCTCGGGGTGGCCCTCTTCGGGGTCGCCCGCTCCTTGCCGCTCGCCCTGGTGGGGCTGGTCGTGGGCGGGGCCGGTGACGCGGTCTCGGGGATCTTCCGCCAGACGCTGTGGAACGAGTCGATCGCCCCCGAGGTGCGCGGGCGCATGGCCGGCCTCGAGATGATCTCGTACTCCCTCGGCCCGACGGCCGGCCAGTTCCGGGTCGGGGCGATGGCGGCCGGGGTGGGGCTGCGCGCCTCGCTCGCCCTGGGCGGGGTCGCCTGCACCGGCTCGGTCGTGGCGGTCGGCGGGGCACTGCCCGCCCTGTGGCGCTTCGACGCGCGACGCGACCCCCACGTCGAGCGCGTGCGCGCGCTGCGCGCGAGCGAGGGTCCCGAGGCGGTCCTCTAACCTGCTGCCATGCCGCGCCCCACCTTCTTGGTGACCGTGAGCGGCCCGGACCGGGTCGGGGTCGGCGCGGAGCTCTTCGCCGCACTGGGCGCGCTCGAGGGCGACGACGTCGCCTTGATGGACGTGGCCCAGATCACGATCCGCGGCACCCTGGTGCTGTGCGCGGAGGTGGCCGGCGAGGGTCTCGGGCCCGAGGCGATCACCGGCGCGCTCGCGACCCGCGAGGTGGCCGGCCGGGGCATCGAGGTGCGCGTCGAGGCGGTGACCCCGAGCGACGAGGTGATCGGACGGCGCCTCCTCGTCACCCTGCTCGCCCCCGCCATCCGGGCCGACCAGCTCCACCGGGTCTTCGCCGCGATCGCGGCCTGCGGGGCGACGTGTGAGCGGATCGTCCACCTCGCGCGCTACCCGGTGGAGTGCTACGAGCTCGTGGTGGCCGGTCCCGACCTCGTGCGCCTTCGCGCCGCGATGGCCGAGTCCGCCGGCGCCGTCGGCCTCGACGTGGCCACCCAGCGGGCCGGGCTGCACCGGCGCGCGAAGCACCTCGTGGTGATGGACGCCGACTCGACGCTGCTCCAGGACGAGGTGATCGACCTGCTGGGCGAGGCCTCCGGTCGGGCCGCGGAGGTCGCCGCGATCACGGCCGCGGCGATGGCCGGCGAGATCGACTTCGCCGAGGCCCTGCGCCGCCGGGTGGCGCTGCTCGCGGGCCTCGAGGCGCGGGTGCTCGACGAGGTGCGCGCCCGGCTGCGCCTCAGCCCGGGGGCCCGCACCCTGGTGCGGACCCTGGCGCGCTTGGGCTACGTCCCGGCCGTCGTCTCGGGGGGCTTCGTCGAGGTCCTCGAGCCGCTGCTCGCCGAGCTCGGGGTGACCCACCTCGCGGCCAACCGGCTCGAGGTCGAGCGGGGCCGGCTCACCGGCCGGCTCCGGGGCGCGGTGGTCGACCGACCGGGCAAGGCGGCCGCGCTGCGCCGCTTCGCCGACGAGGTGGGGGTCCCGCTCGCCCAGACCGTGGCGGTGGGCGACGGGGCCAACGACATCGACATGCTCACCGCGGCCGGGCTGGGGATCGCCTTCAACGCCAAGCCGGTCGTGGCGGCCCACGCCGACGCAGCCCTCAGCGTGCCCTACCTCGACGCCGTCTTGTACTTCCTCGGGATCTCGCGCGAGGAGATCGACGAGGCCGACGGGGCCGGTGAGCCCGACGGCGGCGGTCCCACTACCGGGTAGTAAGGTTCGCGAAACAGCAGTACGGGGGGTGTCATGAGGGTCGTCATCGACGCGGATCTCTGCCAGGGACAGGGCCGGTGCTTCTCGATAGCGCCGAGCGTCTTCGGCTTCGACGAGCTGGGCAACGGGGTGGTGCTCACCTCGGGCGAGCTCGGTGAGAGCGATCTCGAGCTCGCGCGCCTCGCCGAGGCCAACTGCCCCGAGCACGCGGTGGGGGTGGTCGAGTGACGATCGAGAAGACCCCGGTGCGCGACTTCGCGACCGACTTCGACCACACCGACCCCGCCTGGGTGGCCGACCCCTACCCGATCTGGGAGGAGCTGCGCGAGCGCTGCCCGGTCGCGCACACCGAGCGCTACGGCGGGGCGTGGTTCCCGGCGACCCACGCTGGGGTCACCCAGATCGCCAAGGACACTGAGAACTTCACCAGCCGCACGGTGATCATGAACGACGGCCGGCCCGACGAGCTGGCCCTGCCCAGCCCGATCGGGGTCGCGCCGCCGATCACCTCGGACCCGCCCTTCCACCAGATCGCCCGCAAGCTGATCCTGCCGGCCTTCTCACCGGGCGCGATCAACCCGCTCGAGCCCCAGGTGCGCGCCCTGTGCCGCTCGCTGCTCGAGCGCGGCTCCGGCCACGACGTCGTCGAGGCCAGCTGGGACTACGCGCGGCTCATCCCGCCCTCGGTCATCCGCCAGATGCTCGGCTTCCCCGAGGCCGACACCGACGTCTTCATCGACATCGTCCACACCGTCACCGAGTCGGTCGACCTGCCGATGGACGAGCGCATCGCGGCCTTCGAGCCGATCGAGGAGTACTTCGTGCGCCAGATCGAGGACCACCAGGCGAACCCCCGCGACGACCTGACGACCTTCCTGCTGAACGCCGAGATCGATGGTCAGAAGCTGGCCGTCGAGCACGTCTTTGGCACGATGATCCTGATCCTCGTGGCGGGCATCGACACGACCTGGTCGGCGATCGGCTCCTCGCTCTGGCACCTGGCCCAGAACCCCTCGGACCTCGAGCGCCTGGTGAACGAGCCCGACCTCATGCCCGTGGCGATCGAGGAGTTCCTGCGCTTCTACGCCCCGGTGACGATGGCCCGGCTCGTCAAGCACGACATGGAGTACCTGGGCGTGCCGATGAAGGAGTACGACTGGATCCTGCTCGGCTTCCCGGCGGCCAACCGCGACCCTGCGGCCTTCGTCGACGCCGACCGGTTCATCATCGACCGGGCCGAGAACCGCCACGTGGCCTTCGGCCTCGGGATCCACCGGTGCGCCGGGTCGAACCTGGCGCGTCTGGAGCTGCGCGTGGCGCTCGAGGAGTTCATCGCTCGCTACCCGCGCTTCTCCCTGGCCGACCCCGACCAGGTCACCTGGTCCCAGGGTCAGATCCGCGGCCCGCGCCGGCTCCCGATCCGGGTGGGCTAGAGACCGAGCGCCGGCGAGCCGGCCGCCCCCTCGCGGGCCATCCAGGCCTCGACGTCGTCGGCGCCCCGGGGGAGCGCCCCCGAGAGGTTGCGCGCGCCGTCGGCGGTGACGAGCACGTCGTCTTCGATGCGCACCCCAATCCCGCGGTACTCCTCGGGCACGCTGAGGTCGTTGGCCTGGAAGTAGAGTCCCGGCTCGACGGTGAGCACGTAGCCCTCGCCGAGCTCGCCCGTGCGGTACATCTCGTCACGGGCGTTCGCGCAGTCGTGCACGTCGAGCCCCAGCATGTGGCTCACCCCGTGGAGGGTGTAGCGCCGGTAGAGCTGGCGGTCCTTGCGCAGGGCCGCGTCGGGCGAGCCCTCGAGGATCCCCAGATCGCAGAGCCCCTCGACGAGCACGCGGGTCGCCGTGTCGTGGGGCGCGAGGAAGGCGGCGCCGGGCCGCGCGGCGGCGATGCCGGCCTCCTGGGCGGCGAGCACCAGCTCGTAGACGCGCCGCTGGGCCGGGCTGTAGGTCCCCGAGATGGGCAGGGTGCGGGTGACGTCGGCGGTGTAGAGCTCGGGGCCCTCCACCCCGGCGTCGAGCAGGAGGAGGTCGCCCGCGTGGACCGGGCCGGTGTTGCGCGTCCAGTGCAGGATCGTGGCGTGGTGGCCGGCGGCGGCGATCGTGTCGTAGCCGACGTCGTTGCCCTCGACGCGCGCGCGCAGGTTGAAGACGCCTTCGATCACCCGCTCGCCGCGCGCGAGCGCGCTGGGCAGGGCCCGCACGACGTCGGCGAAGCCGGCCACGGTGTGGTCGATCGCGAGCTGGAGCTGGGCGACCTCGAACTCGTCCTTCACGAGCCTCATCTCGCTCAGGACCCGGGGGAGCGTGGCGTCGTCCTCGCTCGGGGCGACGAGCGCGTCGACCCAGGCGTCCGCCCCGCGCAGGGTGATCGGCGCCGCGTGGAGTTGGGCGAGGTCCTTCTCGAGCTCCTCGAGCGGCCGGCAGTCGATCCCGTAGTAGTGCGCCGACTCCTCGACCCCGCGGCGCGGCCCCACCCAGAGCTCGCCGTAGCGGGCGTCGGTGAAGAACTCGTGGGTCGCGGTGTCGCGTCGGCGCGGGACGTAGAGCGTCGAGCCGGCGTCGGTCACCACCAGCACGAGGTCGGGGTCGTGGCTCGCGGTGAGGTAGAAGAAGTCGGTGCCGGCCCGGAAGCGGTAGTCGGTGTCGTTGGCGCGCGCCTTAGGGTTGCCCGTCGGCACGACCAAGGGCCGGCCGACGAAGTGGGCGCCCAGGCGCTCGCGGCGGGCCCGGGTGAAGGGGGCCGCCGGGTGGATCTCGGGGCTCGCAGGCTCGGGGGCCCAGTTGGCCGTCATGTGCTCGACCAGGGCGCGCGGGGTCGGCGGTCGGTGGGGCCCGGTCCACACCCAGTGCTCGGAGACCGGGTGGTCGGCGGAGACGTCGGGCTCGGGGACGGTGGCGTCGCTCATGCGCTCACTGTAACCCCCCTCTACGCTCGTGCCATGGGCGTGACGCTGAGCTTCGAGGGGCCGGTCGCGGTCCTCACGTGGGACGACGGGGAGAACCGGCTGAACCCGGCCTCGATGGACGAGCTCGGCGGCCGCGCAGCCGAGCTCGCCGAGCGCGACGGCCCGCTCGCGATCGTGCTCACCGGGGTCGGCAAGTTCTTCTCCAACGGCCTCGACCTGGCCTCGCTCGACGGTGACCTCGGGGGCGTCTACGACCTCGTCGCGCGCCTCGAGCGCCTCGTGGCCCGCCTGGTCGTCCTGCCCGTGTACACGGTCGCGGCGATCAACGGCCACTGCTTCGCCGGGGGTGCGCTGCTGGGCTGCGCCTTCGACCGGCGGGTCATGCGCGCCGACCGGGGGTACTGGTGCATGAACGAGGCCGAGATCGGCCTCGCCCTCACCGAGGGTCTGTGGGCGATCCTGGAGAACCGGCTACCGCGCGCGACGGCGATCGAGGCGATGACGACGGCCCGGCGCTACGGCGGGCCCGAGGCCCTGGCGACCGGCATCGTCGAGGAAGTCGCCGACGAGGGCCACGTGCTCGAGGCCGCGGTCGCGGCGGCGACGCGCTGTGCCCACCTGGACCGGGCGACCCTCGCCCACCACAAGCGCCTCGCCCACGCGTCGCTGCTCGACCGGATCAGCGCGCCCCCCGCGTCGTAGGGCACGACGCGGTCACGTGAGTGGACGGCACTCGACGAGGTCACCCCCTGGTGGCGACCTCCTCGGACGGCTCGGTCCTCGGTGACTTCGGGTGGCGATCCAGCCAGGCGTAAGCGGCGAGCTTCACCCGGTCGTTGATCAGGAACCAGGCCAGCGCGTAGGCCCAGACGAGACCCGCCCGGCCCCAGCCGATGGGGGTCATGAGCACCCCGTTGACCGCGATGAGCGTGGCGGCGAGCTGCGCCGTCGCCGTGGCGCCCAGGAGAAGGCGAGCCGGAGCCGGCGTGGTCCAGAACGGGCCGCGCGAACGAGTGATGTAGATAGTGAGCTGTCCGGCGACCGAGAGCTTCAGGTAGATCAGGGTCCTGA
Organism: Actinomycetes bacterium; assembly: GCA_021831125.1. GTDB lineage: Bacteria > Actinomycetota > Acidimicrobiia > Acidimicrobiales > RAAP-2 > RAAP-2. The sequence continues at coordinate 25,369 of JAKBNI010000022.1, forward strand.
TGACGTCGTGGCTCAGCCCGAAGACGGCGGTGGCTAGGGCGAAGAGCGTGAACGTGGCGACTACCCCGATGACGCCCAGCACGCTGGCGATGGTCAGCACCGCACGCATGTCCCAGCGGGCCGGCCGGTCGGGGCCGCGCACGTGGTCGTACGCGATCGAGAGGATCGCCCCGTCGTTGAGGACGGCGAGGAACACGATCATCGCCGGGGTGACGGGGAAGAAGTTGTAGATGACAACGGCGAGGAACACCAGCAGGAGGATCCGGATGGTCTCGGCGATGCGGTAGGTGGCGTAGCTGGTCATGTGGGAGAAGCTCTCCCGGGCGAGGCGGATGGCCTCGACGATGACCGACAGCCCGGGAGCCATGAGCACGACGTCGGCCGCCGCGCGTGCCGCCTCCGTGGCTCCCGCGACGGCGATTCCGACGTCGGCCTGCTTCAGAGCCGGGGCGTCGTTCACCCCGTCGCCGGTCATGCCCATGATGTGGCCACGCGACTGGAGGAGGGACACGATGCGGTACTTGTGCTCGGGGAAGACCTGGGCGAAGCCGTCGGCGTCCTCCACGAGCTGGGCCAGGCGCTCCTCGGACTCTCCTTCGGCCTCAGTGAGAACCGACGCGGCCACGATGTCCTGGCCCAGCCCCACCTGGCGAGCGATCTCCACCGCGATGGCAGCCTGGTCACCGGTCACCATCTTCACCTCGACCCCGAGGCCGGTGGCCGCCACGATGGTGGCGGCGGAGTCGTCCCTCGGGGGGTCCGACAGCGGCACCACACCGAGAAGCTGCCAGTGGCCACTCGCCGTTGAGCGGGCCACGCCGAGCGATCGGTAGCCCCTCTGGGCGAACCCGTCCACCTGGTCCATGGCGGCCGGTCCGGCGGGGTCGTCCGCGCACAGCGCGGCGATCACCTGGGGTGCACCCTTGGTCGCCACGAAGGTTCCCTCGCGCGTCGCCACCACGGCTTCTGTGCGCTTGGTGACCGGGTCGAAAGGGGTGAACCTCTCAATCCGGGCTTGCGGCGGGCGCGGCGCGTCGGAGGCGGCGGCAAGGACGGCGAGGTCAATCGGATCGCGGTCCTCGGCCCGGGAGGCGGCGGCCGCCACCGACAGGACCGTCGCGCTGTCGACTCCCGGTGCGCACCAGGGGTCGCCGGCCGACAGCCGGTTCTGGGTGAGCGTCCCGGTCTTGTCCGAGCACAGGACGTCGATGCCCCCGAGCTCCTCCACGGCGGGAAGGTGGCTCACTACCGCCTCGCGACGGGCGAGTTGGCGGGCGCCGACCGCCATGGTGACCGAGAGCACCGCCGGGAGGGCCACCGGGATCGACGCGATGGCCACCACCAGGGCGAACTCGAGAGTCTGGAAGGTCGGGTCGCCCCGCGCGAGCGAGACGACGACCGTGACGCTCAACAGCACGAGGGCAATCACGATCAGGTAGTTGGCGATGCGCATCACCGCCCGCTGGAAGTGGCTCACGGTGCCCGCCTTCTCAACGAGTGCCGTCGTCTCGCCGAAGTAACTTGCGGCACCGGTCGCGTAGATCAGGGCGTCGCCCTCGCCGCGGGTGATGATCGCGCCCGAGTAGAGGACCTCCCCACGCCCCCGGGTCACCGGCAGCGACTCGCCGGTCAGTGCGGACTGGTCGACTTGGAGCTCGGCGTCGTCGAGGAGGCGCGCGTCGGCGAGAACCACGTCGCCCAGGCGCACCCGCACCACGTCACCCGGCACGAGCTCGCGAGTCGGTATCTCCGTCCACCGTCCGTCCCGGCGAGCCCGGGCGGTCGACTGGAGCTGCTTCTTCAGGGCCGCGATGGCGTTGGCGGCCTGGTGCTCCTCGATGAACCCGACGAGCCCGTTCATCCCCAGGAGCACGCCGATGATGGCGGCGTCGGTCCAGTGACGAACGACGAGTGAGAGCACGAGCGCGACCTCGATCATCCAGGGGATAGGGGACCAGAAGTACCCGACCAGTTCGAGGACCACGTTGCGGCGACGCTCGACCACCTCGTTGGGTCCGTAGTGCGATAGCCGCTGAGCGGCCTCGGTGCTCGAGAGCCCGTCGGCCCCGGTGCCGAGGTTGGCAAGGAGTGACTCGAGGGGCACGGTGGTCGGGTCGGACGAGGGTATGACGGGCATGGCTACTCCCGAATCAAGATCGCAGGTCCTCGCGCTGAGGGACACGGCAATTGGTCCCGAACGCCGCGGTCGGCCCGCCCTACCGCCCGCGCCCTGGTTGCGCTGACGAGGCGGCGCGTTCCTGGACCGCTACGCGGAGGCGTTGCGTGGGCTTCTCGACGCTCTGTCGCGGCGCCGGACGCGCCCGGGGCCGGAACCGCGCGGGGCTAGCTGTAACTCCCAGCCACGTTCATCACGCGGCTGATAGGAGGACCCCCGACGGCCGTGTGGTAGCGAGAAGTGTTGTAGCGCTGGAGGAACCTGTCAAGTTCCTTGGCCCGGGCGGCGTCCGAG
>JAKBNI010000116.1 GCA_021831125.1 Actinomycetes bacterium
ACCCACGACCCGATCTCGGCGGCGACGAGGACCGCGACGAAGATCCACAGGGGGTTGATTCGCACCGTCCGGCTCATGATCACCGGGTTGAGGGCGTGGTTCTCGACGTTGGTGTAGACGACGAAGACGACGAGGGTGATCACCCCCGCCGCGAGGGAGTGGACGAAGGCGAAGAGGATCGTGGGGATCCCGGCGAGCGCTCCGCCGATCTGGGGAATGAAGTCGACGAGCGCGACCCACAGCCCCCACAGGAACGCGAAGGGCACCGACACGCTGACCAGGGTGATGAAGACGACGGCGCCGGCGATGACCGAGGTGAGGAGGTTGCCCAGCATGTAGCCCGCGGTCGCCTGGGCGACGCGGCTCGCCACGCGCACCACCCGCTCGGCGTGCTCGCCGGCGAGGTTGTCCAGGATGAACCGGCGCATCTTGGGGCCCTCGAGGAGTAGGAGCACGACGAAGGCGAACATGGTGACCAGGGCCAGCAGGATCGTCACGGCGCCGCGCCCGAGCGACAGGGCCGGCTTGGAGAGGTCCTGGGCGAAGGTGACGAGCTTGGAGGAGTTGCGGCTGAGCCAGCTCTGGACGTGGTAGTGCTTCAGCAGGTGGCCGATCCACCCCTGACCCTTCTCGGCCTTGGAGACGTACGCCGGCAGGGCGTTCGCCAGGTGCGTCGTGGAGTTCACGAGGGGGTACCCGAAGGCGACCGCGAGGCCGATGAAGACGAGGACCGCGACCACCGTGACGACGGCCACCGCGAGCCCGCGCCGGCGCAGTCGCGTGTGCTCGAGTCGGTTGACGAACGGGTTGAGCAGCATCGCCACGAAGCCGCCGACGAGCATCAAGAGCAGCACGTCGCGCAGCCGGTACAGGACGAGCCCGGCGACGTAGACGAGCGCGACCACGGCGACGGTGGTGAGGATGGTGGCGAGGGGCACCTCGGAGCGCCGCGCCCGTGCGAAGAGCCGTCCCCGGCGTGTCCCGGGCGCTGTTGCCTCTTCGCGGGCGTCGTCCACGGCGTCTCCTGGTCCCTCCTCACGCTACCGGCCGGGCCCGTGGCGCACGGGGTTCTAGGATGCGCGCCGTGTTGGTGGACGGCGCGATCGGCTTCGACGCGCGCGACGTCGCCAGCCGCGCCGCCGCGCTCGAGGCCGCGGGCTACGACGGGCTCTGGAGCGCCGAGACGGGCCACGACCCGCTCCTCACACTCGCCCTCGCCGCACCCGCCACCTCGCGGGTGGCCCTCGGGACGGCCATCGTGGTCGCCTTCGGGCGCAGCCCGCTCATCACCGCGACGATGGCCAACGACCTCCAGATCCTCTCGGGCGGCCGGCTCCTGCTCGGGCTGGGCTCGCAGATCAAGCCCCACATCGAGAAGCGCTACTCGATGCCCTGGTCCCACCCGGCCGCGCGGATGCGCGAGTACGTGCTGGCGATGCGGGCCATCTGGTCCGCCTGGCACGAGGGGACGCGGCTCTTCTTCCGTGGTGAGTTCTACCGCCACACCCTGATGACCCCGTTCTTCAACCCCGGCCCCAACCCCTACGGCCCGCCCAAGGTCTTCGTGGCCGCGGTCGGCGAGCGCATGACCGAGGTCGCCGGCGAGGTGGCCGACGGCCTGCTGGTCCACCCCTTCACCACCGAGCGCTACCTGCGCGAGGTGACCCTCCCGGCCCTCGAGCGCGGGCTCGCGGCCTCGGGGCGCACTCGCGACGAGGTTCAGGTGGCCCTCTCGGGCATGGTCGTGGCGGCCGAGGACGAGGGCGACCGCCGCCGCCACGCGCTCGAGACGCGCCGGCAGATCGCCTTCTACGCCTCGACCCCGGCGTACCGGGGGGTGCTCGACCTCCACGGGTGGGCCGACCTGCAGCCTCGGCTCAACGAGATGAGTCGCGAGGGTCGCTGGGAGGAGATGGGCGAGCTGATCGACGACGAGGTGCTCGACGCCTTTAGCGTCGTGGGCCCCCTCGAGTCCCTGGGGGGCTCGGTCCTCGCGCGCTACGCCGGCGCGGTCGACCGGTTCTCCGTCTATCCCTCGGCCCACCTGGGCGCGGACGCCGTCGACCGGATCCGCGCCGACGTCCAGCGGAGCTAGACGCGCGGCGTGCCGTTGGCGCCGAGCGCGCCGTAGCGGCGCCGGTACAGCACGTAGCAGACGGCCCCGGCGGCCGTGGGGAGCCAGTACGAGCCGATGCGGAAGGCGAGGGTGGCGACGACCGCGTTCGCGCTGGGCACGTCGGCGAGGATCAGCAGGCCGCTCAGGCTGGCCTCGACGATGCCGAGCCCGCCGGGGGTGAGCGGCAAGAGGGCGAGGACGGCGGTCGCGGAGTAGGCGAGGAGCACCAGCGCCGGGTGGGGGCGGGTCCCGGCGGCCTCGAGCATGGCGATGAGGCTGAAGAAGTCGAGCCCGATCCGACCGGCGACGAGCAGGACCGCCTTCCACCAGTTGCGTCCCAGGTCCTCGCGCACGGCGTCGCGCTCGGCGAGGAGTCGCTCGCCCATCGGCTGGTCGGTGCGGACCCGACGCACGCGCGGGGGCAGGTGGTCGACCACCCACTGGAGGGCACGCCCCAGGGTGAGCAGCACCCGGTCGGTGCTGAGGGCCGTGACGCCGAAGGCGACGAGCAGGACGAAGCCGATGGCGCCGAGCTCGCCGGCGTGGACGAGGCCCGGGCTCACGGTGGTGCCGCCCAGGATGACCGGCAGTGCGAACACCGGCAGGGCGAACAGCGCGCTCACCCCGATGATCGACGAGACGGCCAGCCCGCTCGCGGCCTGCACCGTGTCGATGCCGCTGCCGGCGAGCATGCGGTACTGGACGCTGGCCCCCACGGCGTCGCCGCCCGGCAGGGTGTTGGTGACGGCGTTGCCGGCCATGCCCGCCGTCACCACCGCGAACCAGCTCGGGGTGCGCAGCACCAGTCGCAACAGGGCCATGGCGCACACGAAGCTCGCGACCTCGCCGGCCAACCCGGCGACCAACCACCAGACCTCGAGGTGCAACAGGCGCGGCCACGAGTCGAGCACCTTCACGAGGGCCGGCATCAGCACGTACAGGGCGACGCCGGCCACCACGACGGCGACCACGCGGCCGACCGACGACCGCCTCGCGGGCGGGGGGGTCACGGGGTCGTGGGCTATCGGTTCAATATAGGTCAGCCCTGGTTGGGGGGGCCGTGGCGCGCGTCGGGGCGAACCGGTAGGTTCGCCGTCGTGGGCCTCTACGGGGACCGGGTCCTGCCCCTGGTGATCGATCGCGTCTGCGCGTCGAGGATCTTCACGCGCTGGCGCGAGCGCGCGTGCGCCGGGCTCGCGGGCGCCGTCGTCGAGATCGGCTTCGGGTCGGGCACGAACGTGCCCTTCTACCCCGACGAGGTCGACGTCGTCTACGCGGTGGAGCCCTCGTCGCGGGCCCTCGAGCTCGCCGCGGCGCGCCTCGCGCGCAGTGCGACCCGCGTGGTGGTTGCCGGCGGCGACGCGCAGTCGATCGGACTCGCCGACGACTCGTGTGACGCGGCGCTGGCGACCTTCGTGCTGTGCACCGTGCCCGACCCGGCGCGCGCCCTCGCCGAGGTCCGCCGGGTCGTGCGCCCCGGGGGGACCCTCCACTTCCTCGAGCACGGCGCCGCCGAGCGCGCGGGGGTCCTCGCCCTCCAGCACCTCCTCGACCCGCTCGAGGTGCGCCTGGCCGGCGGCTGTCACCTCACCCGCCGGCCCCTCGAGCTCGTGCGTGCCGCCGGGTTCGAAGTCGAGTGGCACGAGGAGGGACAGGCCCGCGGGCCCGCGCCCTGGAGTCAGTTCACCGTCGGCGTGGCGCGCGTCCCCTGACCGGTCCCCCGAGGCCCGTCTCGTGCGGCGACGGCGCCGACCTCACGGGCTCCACGTCGCCGCGCGCGTGCGGCCGCGCGCCGGGGGAGGGGGGTGGTGCCCTCTAGCGTGAGCCCGATGGAGAGCGACCGGGCAGCGGGCCAGCGGGCGCCGTCGCTCGCGCGCATCACCGACCCGGTCACCGTGGTGCTCTTCGCGGTGGCCCTCAGCTCGGGTTTCGCCACGTTCGGGTCGGTCACGGCACTCGACGACGTGTCCCGCCACTTCGGCCACGTGGTCGCGGGCCACTCCATCCAGGACATCGTCGGGCTCTCGGGGTCGACGCTCGGGCTCGGGCTCTCGACGCTGCGCGCCGCGTCGCTGCTGGCACTGCCCCTCGCCTCGCTCGCCGACCGCCGTGGGCGCACGCCGGTCCTGCGCCACACGCTCGTCGCGGGCCTGCTCGTGACCGCTCTCGCGGCCCTCAGCCCGGCCTACTGGTTCTTCGTCGCGTGCTTCGCCCTCGCCCGCCCGCTGCTCGGGGCCACGACGACCTTGGTGCAGGTGGTCACCGTCGAGCTATCGACGAAGGCGCACCGGATGCGCCTGCTCGCGGTGATGACGGCGGGCACGGCCATCGGCTCGGGACTTTCGGCGCTCGTGCACGGGCTGATCCGCGGACCCGACTCCTTCCGCTGGCTCTTCGCGCTGGCCCTGGTGCCCCTCGCCCTCGTCGCGCCGCTCACCCGCCGGGTCCCCGAGCCGCGGGTGCGCGCGG
>JAKBNI010000117.1 GCA_021831125.1 Actinomycetes bacterium
GCCCGGGGCGGGCGAGGGCCCGGACCCGGGCCGCGGCGGGGGCGGGGGCGGGGCCCTCTCGGCGGCCGAGGTCGCCGAGATGATCTTCCGCGCCCTGCGCGACGGCGACGCGGGTGCCCTGCGCCAGGGGGCCTCCGAGGCCGTGAGCCGCTACGCCGGCCTCGAGCCGGGCCGCCCGGTGGGGGGCACCTACTACCTGTACCGCACGCTGCGCAGCCTCGAGCTCGAGGCGCTGGCCGAGCGGCTGCGCGGGACCCTGGGGTCCGAGCGCTCGAACCTCGCCGCGCGGCTGGTCGAGGACGAGGTGGCGGCCCGGATCGAGCGGCTCCGCCACGAGGTCGAGCGGGTCATCCGCGAGCGGCTCGTCGCCGACCGCGGCGCGGCGGCCCTGGCGAAGTCGGTGCGCAAGCCCCTGCCCGAGGACGTCGAGGTGATGCACGCGACCCGCGACGAGATGGCCCAGCTCGAGCGGGCCCTGCGGCCCCTCAGCCGCAAGCTCGCGGTGCGCCTCGCGCGACGGCGCCGCCGGCGCAAGCGCGGGCCGGTCGACCTGCGCCAGACCGTGCGCCGCAGCCTCTCGACGGGCGGGGTGCCGCTCGACCTGCGCTTCAAGCCGCCGCGCCCGGCCAAGCCCGAGATCTTCGTCGTGGCCGACGTGTCGGGCTCGGTGGCCTCCTTCGCGCGCTTCACCCTCCACCTGGTGCACGCGATCAGCTCGCAGTTCTCCAAGGTGCGCAGCTTCGTCTTCGTCGACGGGCTCGACGAGGTGACCCACCTCTTCGAGGGGGTGGAGGACCCGGCCGAGGCCGTCGCGCGGATCAACGCCGAGGCCGACGTCGTCGCCTTCGACGGCCACTCGGACTACGGTCGGGCGCTCAGCGCCTTCCACGAGCGCTTCGCCCGCGACCTCACCACCCGCTCGACGGTGCTCATCCTGGGCGACGGGCGCAACAACTACCACGAGACCCACGCCGAGGTGGTGGCCGACCTGCGCCGGCGCGCCAAGGCCCTCTACTGGCTCAATCCCGAGCCGGCGGCCTACTGGAACAGCGGCGACTCGGTGATCGCCCACTACGGGGCGCACTGCGATCGGGTGGTCGAGTGCCGCACGCTGCGCCAGCTCGAGGCCTTCGTCGGTGAGCTGGCGTGAGCGTCCTGCCCGACGGCCTGCTGCCCCCGCCGGGCTTCCGCCAGCGGGGTCACGCCCCGCGCGGGACGCGACTCGTGCTCATCCGCCACGGCGAGTGCGTCGCCAACGCCGAGGGCCGCGCGGGCGGGCCGCTCGGCGACGGCGGCCTGACCGAGCGGGGCCGGGCCCAGGCGGCGGCCCTGGCCGGGCGCCTGGCGCGCACCCGCGAGCTCGACGGCGCGAGCGCCCTCTACACCTCGACGCTGCCCCGGGCGATCGAGACCGGCACGATCGTCGCACCGGCGATCGCGCCCGCGCTCGAGGCGACCGCCCGCGCGGACCTCGAGGAGCTGCGCGTGGGCGAGGCCGACGGGCTGCGCTGGGGCGAGGTCGCCGAGCGCTTCGAGGCCGTCGACTGGGACCTCGATCCGACGCGCCCCAACGTGCCCGGCGGGGAGTCGCTCGTGGGCTTCTTCGAGCGCTGCCGGTCGGCGCTCGGCGCGCTGGTGGCCACGCACCCTGGTGAGCTGGTCGTCGTGGTGACCCACGGGGGCGTCATCGAGCAGGCCCTGAAGATCTACCAGGGGCTGGGGGCCGCGACGCGCCTGGCGCCGCTGATCGAGCACTGCTCGATGACCGAGATCGAGTTCGACGCGGGTCGGGCGCGCCTGCTGCGCTACAACGACCGCTCGCCACTCGACGCGCCGTAGTCGCGCAGGTACTCGGCCACGTGGAAGGCGAGGTCGAGGCTCTGGGTGGCGTTGAGCCGCGGGTCGCAGATCGAGGTGTAGTTCAGCGTGAGGTCGTCCTCGCCCAGGCGCGAGCCGCCCCCCAGGCACTCGGTGACGTCCCCGCCGGTGAGCTCGACGTGCAGCCCGGCCGGCCAGGTCCCGAGGTCCGAGAGCACGCGGAAGAAGGTGGCGGTCTCGGCCGCCACGTCGTCGAAGCGTCGCGTCTTCTGGCCGGCGACGGTGACGAAGGTGTTGCCGTGCATGGGGTCGCATGTCCAGTGCTCGGTGCGGCCCTCGGCCGCGAGCCTCGCCACCAGGGGGGCGAGGCGCTCCTCGAGCTGCTCGACGCCCATGCGGCTGATGAGGGTGAGCCGGCCCGGGGCGTTGTGCGGGTTGAGCCGCTCGCACAGGCGCACCAGCTCATCTCCCCCCATCGAGGGGCCGACCTTGAGCCCGACGGGGTTGGCCACCCCGGCGAGGAAGGCGACGTGGGCGCCGTCGAGCTGGCGGGTCCGGTCGCCGATCCACAGCTGGTGGGCCGAGCAGTCGTACCAGTCGCCGGTGAGCGAATCGCGCCGGGTGAGGGCCTGCTCGTAGGGCAGGATCAGCGCCTCGTGGCTGGTGAAGAACTCGACGCCCTGGAGGGCCTGGTCGTCGTGGAGGTCGATGCCGCAGGCCCGCATGAAGGCGAGGGCCCGCTCGATCTCGTCGGCGAGCACCTCGTAGCGCTTGCCCTCGAGGGAGTGGGCGACGAACTCCTGGTTCCACTGGTGGACCCGGCTGAGCGCGGCGAAGCCGCCGGTGGTGAAGGCCCGCAGCAGGTTGAGGGTGGCCACGCTCTGGTGGTAGGCGGCGAGCAGTCGTTCGGGGTCCGGCCGGCGGGCCTCGGGCGTGAACTCCTCGGAGTTGACGATGTGGCCGCGGAAGGCCTCCAGGCGCACGCCGTGGCGCTCCTCGTAGGGCTCGGAGCGGGGCTTGGCGAACTGCCCGGCGATCCGACCCACCTTGACGACCGGGACCCCCGAGCCGTAGGTCAAGACCACGGCCATCTGCAAGATGACCCGGAGCTTGTCGCGGATCTGGTCGGCCGACGCCTCGTGGAACGACTCGGCGCAGTCGCCCGCCTGCAGGAGGAACGCCCGCCCGGCCGCGGCCTCGGCGAGGTGGGCCTGGAGGGTCCGGGCCTCACCGGCGAAGACCAGGGGGGGCTTCGCGGCGAGCTCGCGCTCGACCCTCGCCAGGTGCGCCGGGTCGGGCCAGTCGGGGGACTGGGTGAGGGGGCGCGAGCGCCACGCGTCGGGGGTCCACGCGCTCTCGGACATGGCCCCAGCGTACGTGGCCCCGTTCCCTCCCACCACTCCCGTTAGGCTCACGGGGTGCGAGCACGCCGCGTCGGCCTCTTCGGGGGCACCTTCGACCCCCCGCACCGGGGACACGTGGCGGCCCTGACCGCCGCGGCGCGCTCGGGCCGCTTCGATCGGATCGAGGTGGTCGTGGCCGGTGACCCGTACCACAAGGGCCCCGGGGTCGCGCCGGCCGAGCTGCGCCTGGCGATGGCCCGAGCGGCCTTCGAGGGACTCGCGCTGGTGGAGGTGTCGGACCGCGAGATCGTTCGTCGGGGTCCCTCCTACACCGTCGACACGGTGCGCGAGCTGCTCGGCGAGTCCGACGCCGTCGACCTCGTCGTCGGTGCCGACCTGGCGCAACAGCTCGACTCGTGGCATGAGGCCGACGCCCTGCGCGAGCTCGTCGAGGTGGGGGTGGTGCCCCGTCCCGGGGCCGCGCCGGCGGTGCCCGCGGGGTGGCGCGGCTACGTCATCGAGATGGAGCCGGTCGACCTCTCCTCCACGTTCATCAGGGAGCTCGCCTCGGCCGAGCGCCTGGAGGACTTCCTGCCCCCCGACGTCATACCCCTCTACGTGGGGTCTCGGGGCTAGAGTCGACTCGATGGCCGTACGAAGCTTCGACGTCCGCGACGTGCGCTCGGCGCCGGCGCGGCCCGTCGACTCGTCGCTCACCCGTCGCGCCCGGCGCCGTCGACGTCAGCGCCTGGGACTGCTCGGCGCCGCCCTCGTCGGGGTGCCCTTCGTCGTGGCGCTCGTCGCCCTGGGGGTGGCCCACTGAGTGGGGGAGACGCCCGCTGAGTGAGACCGTGACCGGCGCCGCCCCGTCCGAGGCGCCTCAGGATCCCTTCACGGAGTCCGTCATCGACGCGGCGATCGAGGCCGGCGACGAGAAGCTCGGCTACGACACCGCGGTGCTGGACCTGCGCGGGCTCACCGACGCCTTCGACGCGATGGTCCTCACCTCGGGGCGAACCGACCGCCAGGTCCGGGCGATCGCCGAGGAGATCGAGGCGAGGGTGCGCCGGCGCGTGGGCGTCGCGCCCACCCACGTCGAAGGGCTCGAGTCGGCCGAGTGGGTCGCCCTCGACTACGGCGAGGTCGTCGTGCACGTCTTCGACGAGTCGGCCCGGGAGTACTACGACCTCGAGCACCTCTGGCGCTCGGCGCCGGTGCGCCGCCACGCCCGACGGCGCTAGCTGTAATGCCTAGGCACGTTGGTCACGTGAACTAAGGGGCCTCCTGGGCCAGTGTGGAGCTGTCCAAAGCACACACGAACCCAAGGAGGCCACCGTGCACCGTAATGCTCCCCTGACCCC
>JAKBNI010000023.1 GCA_021831125.1 Actinomycetes bacterium
CTCGACCCGGCGGATCTTGCCGCTGATGGTCTTGGGCAGCGCCCGGAACTCGAGGCGTCGGACCCGCTTGTAGGGGGCGAGCCTCTCGCGCGAGAAGGCCAGGATCGCGGCGGCCAGCTCGGGGCCCGCCTCGTAGCCCGGGGCGAGGGTCACGTAGGCCTTGGGCACCGAGAGGCGCACCGGGTCCGGCGCCGGCACCACGGCCGCCTCGGCGACGGCCGGGTGCTCGATAAGGACGCTCTCGAGCTCGAAGGGGCTGATGCGGTAGTCGCTCGACTTGAAGACGTCGTCGGCCCGCCCGACGTAGGTGATGTAGCCGTCCTCGTCGCGGTGGGCGATGTCGCCGGTGTGGTAGCGACCCCCGGCGGTGGCGCGCTCGTTGAGGTCGTCGTTCGGGCCGAGGTCGGCGTGGTAGGCGGTCATGAGCCCGACCGGCCGGGCGTCGCCCAGGCGCACGCAGATCTCGCCGTCGTCGGCGGGCTCCCCGGTCACCGGGTCCACCAGGTCGATCACGAAGCCCGGCGCCGGGCGGCCCATGGAGCCGGTCTTGACGACCTGGCCCGGGGAGTTGACGACCTGGAGGGTCGTCTCGGTCTGACCGTAGCCGTCGCGCACGGTGAGACCCCAGGCCCGGCGCACCGCCTCGATCACCTCGGGGTTGAGGGGCTCACCGGCCGAGACCAGCTCGCGCAGCCGGGTCGTCCAGCGCCCCAGGTCCTCGAGCACCAGCATCCGCCACACCGTGGGCGGCGCGCAGAAGGTGGTGACCCCCTCGCGCACCAGCACGTCGAGCAGGGCCGCCGCGTCGAAGCGCGCGTAGTTGAACACGACGGTGGTCGCCCCGGCGATCCACGGGGCGAAGACGCAGCTCCAGGCGTGCTTGGCCCAGCCCGGCGAGGAGAGGTTCAGGTGGACGTCCCCCTCGCGAAGGCCGATCCAGTACATCGTCGACAGGTGGCCGATCGGGTAGCTGACCTGGGAGTGCTCGACCATCTTGGGCCGGGCCGTCGTGCCCGAGGTGAAGTAGAGCAGCAGCGGGTCGTGCGCCGGGGTCGGCCCCTCGGGCACGAAGGGGTCGGGGTGGGCCCGGCTCGCCTCGTAGTCGAGCCACCCCTCGAGCGCACCGCCCACGACGACGCGCACGAGGCCCTCCTCGGCCCCGGGCACCCGCGGGGCGACGTCCCGTCGCGCGACGACCGCCCCCGCCCCGGCGCGCGCGATGCGGTCGGCCAGGTCGTCCCCGGTGAGCATGGTGGTCGCCGGGATGATGACGGCCCCCAGGCGCATCACGGCGAGGGTCACCTCCCACAGCTCGACCTGGTTGCCCAAGAGCACCAGGACCCGGGTGCCGCGCCCGACGCCGTGGGCGGAGAGCCACCCCGCGAGGCGCGCCGAGGAGTCGGCGAGCTCGGCGAAGGTGAACGACGCGCTGGTGCCGTCCTCCTCGACGACGGTGAGGGCGGCCGCGTCGGGGTGGCGCGCGCACAGCCCCGCGTCGAACCAGTCCGTGGCGAAGTTGAAGTGGGTGGGCCGGGGCCAGGCGAAGCCCGCGTAGGCCGCGGCGTAGTCCTCGCGCTTCTCCACCAGGAAGTCGCGGGCCCTTCGGAACAGCTCGGTCGACTCGCTCACGGCACCCCCTCGGTCGGCTCGCCCCGGCGACGAGACGAGTATGCCACCGCCCCCTCGGGCCCCCTCGATCAGGCGCGCAGGCGAGAGATGACGTCGTCGACCACGTCGCTCGTGGTCGCCTCGCCCCCCAGGTCGAAGGTGCGCACGCCCTCGGCGGCCCCGGCCAGGGTCGCGGCGCGCAGCCGGTGGCCGGCCGCGACGTAGGCGTCGTCACCGGTGCGCGCCCCGGCCTGGTCGCAGACGGCGGCGAGCGCGAGCAGCATGGCCATCGGGTTGGCGACGTTCTTGCCCTGCAGGGAGGGCGCGGTGCCGTGGGGCGCCTCGGCCATGGCCACCGTCGGGCGCAGGTCGTCGTCGAGGCCGAGGAGGACCGACTCGGCGCCGGCGATCGAGCCGAACATCGCGATCACGAGGTCGCTCAGGCAGTCCCCGTCGCGGTTGAGCGACGGGATCACGAGGGCCCGCTCGTGGTTCTCGGTCATGAGCAGGGCGTAGGTGGCGTCGATGAGAAGTGGCCGGTAGTGGACCCCGGGGTGGCGGGCGGCGGCCGCGTCCATCTCCTCCTTGAGCATCCCCTCGTAGGTCGGCGACACGGTCCACTTGGGCCCGCCGAAGACGACGCCGTCCATCTCACCGGCCGCGATGAAGCAGTACTCGGCGACGCGCCGGCAGACCGCGCGCTCGACGCGCTCGGTGCGCCAGGCCACCTCGTCGGCGCCCCCGGGCTCGCCGTCGCGGCCCTCGGCGGCACCGTAGGCGTCGCCCACCGCCATGCGCACCACCACGATCGGCGCGTTGATCCCCGTGACGGTGGGGGCGACGCCGGGGATGCGCCGACCCGTGCGCACGATGACCGAGCCGCCGATGCCCTCGCGCAGCAGGCGGTTGGGCGAGCCGACCCCACCGCGCTCGGGCGGGGTGACCGTGGCGGCCTTGAGGCCGAGCCCCGCCTCGCGCATGGCCGCGGCGGCCTCGCGCACGACGCCGTTGTCGCTCTCTTGGCGCGCGCGCAGCGAGAGGTCGAAGTGCACGAGGTCGAGCGCGACGCCGAGCGCGCCCGAGGCGACGACCCGCAGGGACTCCTCCAAGAGCTCCTGGCCGGTCTCGTCGCCGTCACAGACGATGACGGTGGGGGTCACCGCCGAAGTCTACGGCGCCGACGTCGCCGTCCCTAGCCGGCGGCGGCGACCACGGCGGCGAAGCGCGACTCGACCTCGGCCCGCTCCCCGCCGCCCCCGAGGGCGAGGGCGAGGGCGAGGCGGGCCTTCAGCCCCTCGAGCGCCCCGGCCGAGAGCACCCCGCGCGAGAGCAGGTCGATCTCGGATCCCGCGTAGCCGTAGGAGCGCCGCAGCACCGATCCCGAGCCCGCTCGCGTGGCGAGCGCCACGGGCACCTCGTGCGCGAGGGCCTCGAGGGGGCCGACCATCGAGGCCGGCACGTGGCCCCCACCCATCCCCTCGACGACGAGTCCCCGATAGCCCGCCTGCGCCAGGCCGCTCACGAGCCGGCCGTCGTCGCCGAGCGCGCAGCGCAACAGCGCCACCGGGGGGACCACCTCCACCCGGGCCCCGAGGGAGAGGGGCGCGACCCGGGTCACCAGGCGGACCTCGCCCTCGACGAGGCGCCCCAACGGGCCGGCCTCGGGCGAGGAGAAGGCCGCGGGGCGCGAGGCGTGGGTCTTTCGCGCGAAGCGCGCGGCGTGGAGCTCGTCGCCCATCACCACGAGCGCGCCGAGCCCCCGCGCCGAGGGGCTCGCCGCGACCAGGACGGCGGCGCGCAGGTTGGCGGGCCCGTCCGCCCCGGTGACGTCGGCCGAGCGCATGGCGCCCGTGACGACCACCGGCCGCTCGTCGTCGACGAGGAGGTCGAGGGCGAAGGCCACCTCCTCGAGGTCGTCGGTGCCCTGGGTGACGACGACCCCCGTCGCTCCGCCGGCGAGGGCGGCCTCGACCTCGCGGGCGAGGGCGAGGACGTCCTCGAAGGTGAAGCTCGCCGAGGGCATGAGCCGCACCGCGCGCGCCACCAGGTCGATCCCCTCGAGGCCACCGGCCGCGCGCGCGAGGTCGCTCGCCTCCAGCACCGGCATCACACCGGCCCCCGGCGCGGGCGCCACCGAGGCGATGGTGCCCCCCATCGAGAGGAGGGTCACGCGGGCGTTGGGGGCGAGCGGCTCCACGACGGCGCGATGCTACCCCGGCGCGTCGCGCCGCGAGCGGGGGACTAACGGCGCAGCCACCCCTCGGCCAGCAGGCTCGCGGTGCGCAGGAGGGCCGGTACGCGTCCGGCCTCGTCGAGCGAGAGGGCGCGCGCCAGGGTCTCGAGCCCGGCGTCTCGCTCGGGGGCGCGACAGGTGGGGCACCGTCCCGGGCGATGGCCGATCTCTCGAGCGACCGCCTCGGCCACACCCGCCTGGAACCGTCCCGCGGTCACGACGAAGCCCCCTCGACGCAGGTCCCCCGCGGCGTTGCGCGGGACGACCGCGACCTCGGCGCGCTCGAGGAGTGGGCGATCGGCCACCGTGTCGCCGACCGCCAGGCGCACGAGGGGCCCGTCGGCGTCCGCCCGACCGACCAGCGCGGCGAGCCCCGTCGCCTTGGTGACGCCCTCCCTCACGAGGTCGACCTGGTGAACGCCGGGGTAGGCGGTGAGCGGGAGCGTCTCGCCCCGCTCCAAGACGCCTGAGAGGCGGTCCCACTCCTCTTGGGGCAGGCGACCACCGTGGTGGCGATGGGCGATCCGCACGCTGTGCGCGAAGCCGGGGTCGACCTCGAAGCCCTCCAACCGGGTGAGCCTCGCGCGGAGCGCCTCGAGCGTGGCGAGGTCCTCCGGGGCGAGCGTCGTGCGCACCGTCCCGTCGGCCGTGACGACGACCGACCCGTACTCCGCGACCCCACCCGCGAGGCGCAGGGACCGCACCCGGTGGGCCACCTCGCTCGCGCTGCGCCCCGTCGCGACCACGACGCGGTAGCCGTGCGCGCCCAGGGCGCGCACGGACATCATCCCCAGCCTGCCCGGAGCCGAGTACCCCCCACCGAAGGTCTCGAGGACCCCGTCGAGGTCGAGGACCGCGATCGGGCCGTCCCGGGTGGGCGTGAGGTCGCCGAGGTAGAGGCGTGACAGGAAGTCGATCGTCACCGACGACCGACGACGGGCGTACTCGAACCGGTCGATCTCGCCGGCCCGTCGGCGTTCCCAGAGCGCGACGAGCGTGTAGAGCATCCAGCGCGCGTCGTCCACCTCCGCGCCGAGCGACGTCGCGTAGAGCTCGCGGAGGGCCGACGCTCGATCGCCGTCTCCGTCCAGAGCCGATGACGCGAGGTCGTAGGCGAGGTCGTAGCAGGCGAGGTCGCGATTGGAGAACGCCCCGTCGGCGTAGTCGCGCTTGACGAAGAGGCCCTCGCGCTGGCCCCAGTGTTGACGGCCGATGGCCCCGTCGATGACCACCGGGCGCTCGACGCGCAGCGCCCGCCGCACGACCGGACCGAGTGCGACCGCCGCCACTCCCGACGCGCGCGGCCCGAGTGAGCGCGCCACGAGGGACGCGGCCACCTCGCTCACGCTGCGGGCGAGGCCCCGGTCGGCGCTGGCGTCGCGCGGGGCCGAGAGCGCCGCCGCCCGTCGGGCGAGGTACTCGACCACGACCACCGGTGGGGGCGGCCATCGACCAACGTCCTCCAGGGGTTCCTCGACGAGGACCGCCCCCGCCAACGCCAGGGGCCGCGCCACGGCCGAGCTCATCGCCCTCCCCACCTCCAGCGCGTCTCGGCCGAGGTAGCCGAGTCCCACCCCGCGCACCGCGAACAGCCTCTCGACCTCCAGCGCGCCCGTGGAGACCACGCGCGCGCGCGCGACCACCCGCTGGTGACCGCGGGGGCTCGGCGGGTCGAGACCGGCCACCTCGAGGCCGCCGAGCCTCTCGCCCGGCGCGAGCAGCGGCGCGATGAGCGGCGCGAGACCCTCGGGGGCGAGTTCGCGGTGCACCGCCCACTCCCTGAAAGGGAGCGTCACCCGGGGATAGGGGTCCAGCGCCGCGGGCAGCGCGCCGTCGTCGCCGACCGTCGCCACGAGGAGCGTAACCCCCTCGGGCCCGGCCGTGAAGCGGCCCAGACCGCGGGCGACCGCGGCGAGCGCCGCACCCGAGGTCGGTGGGTCGTCCACGACGATGAACTCGGAGGCCGCCCCTCGGTGTCGGGCCCGCGCGCGGGCGTAGGGGTTGAGATGGGCTCCCGGACGCATCGAGAGCATGGTCGCCCCGCTCACCCCCCGGTCCTCGAGGGCGGCGAGGGCCAGCGGGGCGAGGTACGCGCCCGAGGTGCGGACGCCGACCACGACGGGTGCCTCCAGCGGCGTCCGCAGGGCCGTCAGCCGCGCCACCAGCGCGGCGACGTCCGCGGGACGCTGGTCGAAGCTCCGAAAGGACGACGGCACCGTGCCCACGCTCGTCCGGTCCCGTGGGGGGAGTCGCCCGACGAGGCCCCTGACCTCGGCGAGACGCGCGACGATCCCGTCACCCGGCGAGGGCGACGCCGAGCCGAGGACCCGATGCGCCAGCTCGACCAGGACGCCGGCGAGCACGGACTCGGCTCGGCCGAGACGTCGCCCACGACCCCAGCGCGCCCCCAGTGCGGCCGTCGCCTCGCGCAGGCCCCAGAGCGACTCGACGACCCGCAGGGCCCGGTCCGACCTATCGGCCACCGCGTGACGCAGCACCGAGAGCTGCGCGTGCCCGGTGCCCACGTGGCGGTCCTCGCACACCTGCCACGCGCCCGCGGCGAGCAGGTACGCGTCCAGCCACCGTCCCGCGGAAGCCTCGGCCCAGGACCGTTCGACGAGTTCGTCAAGCCCCATGAGGAGGTCGACGTCCCTCACCGGCCCATGTTAAGCGGACCCGAGGTGAGCGACGGGGTGCTCCTCGCGTCGCACGGGCGCCGGCGACGCGGCCGGGAGCCGAGAGGCCTTAGACGGCACGGCTCGAGTCCCCGACCCCCGCGTCGAGGGTCGCCGTCCTAGCCTCACGGACGTGAGACCCTCGTCCGCCCTTCGCGCCACCCTCCTCGCGGGCGCCGCCCTCGTCGTCACGACCGCCCTCATGGCGCTGCCGGCGTCGGCGACGCGAGCCCGGGCGGCGCGGGCGACGCCGACGCCCGTTCGGCCCTGCGGCGTCCCGGGCGCGACCACGGCCTACCAACACGTGGTGTGGATCGTGCTCGAGAACGTGGGCTACGGGGTCGTCGGCTCCTCGCAGGCGCCGTACCTCAACCACCTCATCGCCCAGTGCGGACTCGCGACCAATTACCACGGGACGACCCACCCCAGCCTCCCGAACTACATCGCCCTCACCTCGGGCTCGGCCCAGGGCATCAGCGACGACAACGACCCGGCCAGCCACCCGCTGTCGGTCCCGAGCATCTTCTCGCAGCTGCGCGGCAAGTGGCGCTCCTACGTCGAGTCGATGCCGACGCCGTGCGACAAGGTGTCGGCCGGCGAGTACGCGGCCAAGCACAACCCCGCCGCCTACTACACCAACCTCCGTTCGACCTGCGCTCGAAACGACGTCGCCCTGCCCACGCACCCGACGTTCAGCGCGCCCTTCACCTTCGTCACGCCCAACCTGTGCCACGACATGCACGACTGCTCGGTCGGGGCCGGTGACGCCTGGATGCGGACCTTCGTCCCCAAGGTGCTCTCGAGTCCCCAGTACCGCGCGGGCAGCCTCGTCCTGGCGATCACCTTCGACGAGAACACCTCGGACTCGTCGAACCGGGTGCCCACCATCGTGGTGGCCCCGAGCGTGCCGCGCGGGCTCAAGGTCGGGGCGCACCTGGACCACTACTCCCTCCTCAGGACCACCGAGCAGCTCCTCGGGCTCACGCCCCTCGCCGGGGCCCGAACCGCGGCCACCATGCTCCGCCCCTTCCACCTGTAGGGACCGACGCCCCCCGGGGCGGTCTCGACCCGCGGCCGCCGCCGCTCGCGGCGACGGCCGCCCCGGACCCACCCCTCCGACGGGCGGGCCCTCTCCCCCGCGCGCACGGGCGCTCCCCGTGTAGATTCGCCCTCACAATGATCCGGAGTGGCGCAGGGACCGCACCGCGGGCGACGAGTCGTACGTCGCCGTCAAGGTGACGGGCTGGCGCGTGTCGTAGCCGTGGGCACCTCGTGGGTGAAGTCGGTCGCGTCGGACCTCTCCTGGGCGCTGTTCAACCGGCGGCACCGACTCAAGAGGCGCTACCTCCACCGCCTGGTGGTGGGCCTGCCCTCCACCGACCCGCAGTACGCGTGCTTCGTGGAGGGGCGCTCGGACTTGGCCATCGCGAACAACAACTCGCGAATGGCGATCGCCGTCTCGGCGAGCCCCCACGACGGCCGCGTCCTCGTTCTCAAGGCCGGCACGGACGTCCCGTCGCGACAGGAGCTCGACGCCGAGACGCTCTGCCTGGAGAGGTTGCGGCGCGATCTCGCCCACTCGGACTGGCTGCGCTATCTCCCCCAGCGGGTCGTCGCCCGGCCCGACACCGCTCGTCCCTTCGTCGTGGACGAGTCCTCGTCGCCCCACACGGCCCTCGAGGTGGCGCGCGAGGTGGGCCTGGACGAGTCGGTGGTGGCGGACGCCTTCGACGTCATCGACGCGCTCCGGAGGGAGACCGCGCGCGCCGTCGTCGCCGAGGGCCCCTTCATCGAGCAGACCGTCCTGCGCCGGGTCGAGCTCGTCCGACGACGCTGGGTCCGCGACCTCTTGTGGAAGGACGACCGGGCCCACTGGGACCACCTCACCCGAGAGCTCACGGCGTCACTGCTCGGCCGGCGCGTCGAGGCGGGATGGCAGCACGGCGACTTCTCCCTGGGCAACATCCTGGTCGATCGCACGCGCTCGGTCGTCACCGGGGTCATCGACTGGGGCGCCGGCGAGCCCCATGACCTCGTCGGCGTCGACCCGTCCCTCCTCGCGCTCAGCGTGCACGGCTTCAGGACCGCGACCGAGGTGAACGACGTCGTGGCGCGCCTCGTGGCGACGCTGGCCCACCCGGGCGGGGAGTCGGAGGAGGAGCGACGTCTGGTCGAGCGCCTGAGGTTCGCGTGGCCCGAGACCCAGGACCTCTCGCTCATGCAGGGCGTCATCGTCACCTGGATCTACCACGTGGCCCATCTCTTCAAGATCCGGTCCCCCAACGTCCTCGCGCCCGGCCACTGGGTCCAGCGAGGGGCGTCGAGGACACTGACGGCCATCGTCGAGCACGGGGTCCCCGCCCTGCACCCGCGCTCGGCGGGCTGAGGGCGGCGACCCGGCTCAGCGATGGAGCCAGACGGCGCCGACCCTCACCACGACGAGCACCGCCGAGAGGACCAGGTAGCCGCGCAGGGCCGCGAGCCCGATCCGTCGACCCGTCGCGAGCGGAGGGCGGCGCAGCGTCGCGAGCGCCGGCATCCGCCAGGTCGACCTCCCGGTCCGGTCGGGCGGGGGACGACGTCGGCGGGACGCGACGAGCGCCCCGGCCCCACCGACCGCACCGAGCGCGCCCCCGCCCAGGAGGATCGCGGCGATGGGGCGTGCGCCGAGGGAGGGGAAGAGCACGCTCGCGGTCAGCACGACCGAGAGGACGACTAGGACGCCGACCACCGTGGCGCTGAAGGCGTTGAGGAGCCGGCCGTTGACCCACGGCCCGAGGACCTCGCGGTCGTTGCACAGCAGGAGCAGGAACACCGTCGCGCTGGGCAGCAGCACCCCGGCGAGGGTCTGGACGCCCTCGGTGATGAGCCCGAGCGGCGAGCCCGGGAGGAGGACGACCGCCGCCGCGACGGCCACGAGCAGCCCGTAGGTGAGGTAGAAGGACCCGGCCGAGCGCACCGAGCGATGCAGGGAGTGGTTCGCCCCCACCACGTCGGCCCCGGCGTAGGCCGTCGCGAGCCCCACGGCCGCCGCCCCGATGATCGAGGCGTCGAGCAGCGCGATCGCGAAGAGGTCGCCCGCCACCGGTGAGACGTAGCGGCCGAGCCCACGGGCCACCCCGGCGGCGCTCGTGAAGTGTCCGAACGCCCCGTGGTGGGCGAAGGTCGCGTCGGCCACCCCGAACAGGGCCGCCGCACCGAGCACGACGACGACGATCCCGACCCACAGGTCGACCCGCTCGTAGGGGATGAAGCGTGGGGTGATCCGCTTGTCGATGACGTAGGACTGCTGGAAGAAGAGCTGCCAGGGGGCCACCGTCGTGCCGACGATGCCGATGATGAGGAGCATCTCGGAGGAGAGCGAGCCCCGGGGCAGGCCGGGCACGAGCAGCCCGTGGGCCATCTGGGCCGCCGGCGGGTGGGCCATGAGGTAGAGGGGCACGAGCACCACCGAGCCCGCCACGAGCACCAGGCACATCCGCTCGAAGCGCCGGAAGCTCCCGGTCATCGCCGCGCCGGTCACTCCGGCCGCCGCGACGGCCACCGAGGGCACCCTGGGCAGACCCAGGTACCCCACGGCGAGGGTGACCCCGATGAACTCGGTCACAATGGTGAGCGCGTTCAGCGCGAACAGGTCGATGACGCTGAACGCCCCCCAGAAGCGTCCGAAGCGCTCGAGGATGAGCCGCGCGTGCCCCACCCCGGTGACCGCCCCCAGGCGCAGGACCATCTCTTGGTTCACGTAGAGCACCGGGACGAGCAGCAGCAGGGTCCACAGGAGGTGCGTGCCGAAGTCCTGACCCGCCTGGGTGTAGGTGCCGAAGGCGCCGGCGTCGTTGTCGCCGACCATGACGATGAGCCCCGGCCCGAGGATCGCGAGCAGGGTCTTCATCTTGGCCGAGAGCCCACGCCGGTGCGCGACGTCGCCGTGGGCGATGGTGCCCAGGGCGCCACGGATCTCGCCCGCGTGCGCGGTGTCGAGGATTGCCCCGACCGGGGCCGCGGGGGCGAGGGCGGCGCGGCCCGACGGGGTCGGGCGAGCCCGACGCCGGCGCCGGGCGCCGGCGCGGAGGTCGCGCGCGGTCGCGGGACCGCGGGAGGGGATGAGGGTCATGGCTCTCTCCAGGAACGTTCGAGGGGACGACTGACGCGGTCAGCGGCTCGGGCGCACCGGGGCCGTCAGGGGACGGCTAGCTCAGACGAGGGTCAACGAGCACCGGCGCGGGGGTGGGGCCGGGTACTCGGGGGTTTCGAGGACATGGGCTCACCTCCTTCGCCGATCGAGGGCGCACCACCCTACCCGTGGCTCGGACGCTCCACGCGCTCGAGGTCGGACGCGTCCACTCGAGAGGCCTCGGGGTCGTCGAGGATCGCCGTGACCGTCTCGTCAACGTCGAGGGTGGTGGTGTCGATCCAGAGCCCGAGCCGAGGGGTCTCCTCCATGAACGTGCGCCACAGTCCCTCGACGTCCCAGTGGCGGTAGCCCCGCTTCTCGCGGCGCGCTTCGCGCTCGGCCACGGCCTCGACACTGGGGCAGAGGACCACGACGTGCGGGGACGCGCCCACGAGGCGCTCGACGACCTCGACGAGGTGCCGGCCCAGGTAGAGGTCCTGGAGGACCGCGGTGAAGCCCGCCGCCCGGTACGCCAGCGCCGCGTCCGCCCCGAGGGCCCGGCGCAGCGCGAGCTGACGCTCGGCCTCCTCGCTGAGAGGGGGGCCCATCGGGTCCCGCCCCGAGACGATGAAGCGGCGAAACGCGTCCCCGCGCACGTGGGCCGCGCGCTCGAAGCGACGGGCCAGGGCCTCGGCGACGCTCGACTTGCCCGCGGCCATCACCCCGGTCAGGACGAAGAGGTCACCCTGGGACACGGGCTCAGTCTGGCCACGCGCGCCGGGTCGGTCAACGTCACTCTCCCCCTAGTATCGACGGGCGGTGACCGACGAACTCACTCCCACGATCGAGGGCCCCCGCCCGTCGCCGGGGAAGGGGGGCCTCAGCGAGGGGGCCAAGACCCTCATCGCGACCCTCGTCGCGGTCCTCGCCATCGCCGTGGGGATTGCCCTGTACGTCTCGCACGAGCACGTCTACCTGCACTGCACCGCCGGGGGAACCCTGAACCTCTCGAGCACCCCGCCCGCCACTATCAACGTCCCCAAGACGACCCTCCCACCGTCGCGGGACAACGACTCGGGACGCTCACGACCCCCGGACGCGACCCCCGACGCCGACAACGACGTCGTGCGCCGGACCCTGCTCTGCCGATAGCGACGTCCCCGCGAGCGACCGCGACCGGGAACCAGGGGATCGGGTGGCGCCGGCCGGTGTCCCAGGTATCAACCCTGGTTGACGGGGTGGCGCGCCACGATGAGTCGACGCACACCCGACCGGCCGGCCGGCACTGGGGGCGCCGGGGGACGCCCCCGCGCACGGAGCTGGGGCGGGTCGGGACATCTCCCCACCCTTCTTGGGCGGCGGCCTTCGACTGACCATATATATAGGGTCCGAGACGTCTTGCGCCACCGCTCGCCCCGCTGGCCGCTCATCGATCCCGCGGAGAGGCGACTGCGAGGGTTTCCGCGGGTGTCATCCCTGGTTGACGGGGTGGCCAGCTCGCGACGGGCGAGGACGCACCCGAAGTGTCGGCACCCCGCCCGTCGAGCCCGCCGGACGCTCCACGTCGCTTCCGCTCTGGCTTCTCCCCGCCCCTCACCCGTCCTCTCGGCTCGACGACCACGCGACCTCGTCCCGCACGATGGCCCTAGGAACACTGACTCCCCTGTTCAACACGGTTTCCCTCGAGGCGCCGGATGAGCTCGTCCGGGGCCAGGTCCGCGCCGCCCGGGCGTGGAGTGGCCGTCGACCCACGGGCCACGCCCGCGAGCGGCCTGGCGAGTGGAGCGCGGTCGTCCCTAGGGTGGGCCCGTGACGACGCTGTCGGTGCTCGACCTCGCGACGGTCGGCGACGGCACGACCCCCGCCCAAGCCCTCGCGGACACGGCGGCGTTGGCGCGGGCCGCGGAGCGGCTCGGCTTCCGGCGCTTCTGGGTGGCCGAGCACCACGCGATGGCCTCGGTCGCGAGTTCGGCCCCGCCGGTCCTCATCGCCCATCTGGCGGCGGCCACCTCCTCCATCCGGGTGGGTTCGGGTGGCGTGATGCTGCCCAATCACGCCCCGCTGGTGGTGGCCGAACAGTTCGCGACCCTTGAGGCGCTGCACCCCGGGCGCGTTGACCTCGGCCTCGGGCGCGCCCCGGGCACCGACCACCTCACCACGCGGGCCCTGCGCCGAGCGGCCGCCCTCACCCACGACACGTTCCCCGACGACGTGGTCGAGCTCTTGGGCTACTTCAGTCCGGACCGGTGCGCCCACCCGACCCCCACTCCCGGTCCCGGCTACGCGCCCGAGGTCTGGCTCTTGGGGTCGTCCACCTTCAGCGCCCGGCTCGCGGCAGCACTCGGGCTCCCCTTCGCCTTCGCCTACCACTTCGCGCCCCGACTCCTCGACCAGGCCCTCGAGGCGTACCGGGACGGCTTCGTGCCCTCGGCCGGCCTCCTCGCCCCTCGGGTGATGGTCGGCGTCTCGGTGGTGTGCGCTAGGAGCGACGACGACGCTCGCTACCTCGCCGGGCCGAGTGCGCTGCAGACGCTGCAGCGCTCCGTCGGGCGTCCTGGCCCACTGCCCCGGCCCGAGACCGCCGCCGCGTACGCCTACACCCCGAGCGAGCGCGCGTTCCTCGGCGACGCCCTCGCCGGGCACGTGATCGGCGGGCCCGAGACGGTGCGCGCCGGACTCGAGGAGCTCGTTCGTCGCACCGGCGCCGACGAGCTGATCGTCTCGACTCGGGTCCACTCCCTCGAGGACCGTGAGCTCTCCCTCGACCTGACGGCCTCGACGTGGGCGGCCGCGGCCGGCCACGGGATGGCGGGCGGGTCACGTCCATCCCTCGACTCACGGGATTCGCTGGTGTAGCACCTGGTTAGCGCTATAGCCTTCCCCACAGCCCGCACGCGTCATTCGCGCACTCGGGCTGGTGCGTCAGGGCCGATGGCTCTATCGCACACGTCTCACGGATCGGCCCCACCCCGGACGGGCGCACTCCACGGCCGGAGCGACAGCAGTTCGTGACCCTGGTCAGCGGGGTGGTGAGGACGGGGTCCCGACGAGAAGCCCACGGCCGTCGGCACGTGACCCCCGAACCCGTGGCGACTCCTCGACGGTGCGGTGCGTCCACCGGCCCGCACCCGATCGCGCGACACCGGCGCCACCCGCCTCGACCGGTCGGGCCGCGCGCGCCGTCTCGGGGCGTTTCGCACGCCTCCCACGCCCCTCTCGGACACGCCCCGCGGGGCCTTGGTGAAGGTGTGGATAAGTTGACGAAACGTTGACGCTGACCACGTACTGTCGGGACTCTCCCAGAGGGACTGGGATGGGCGCGGGGGTTTGCCACAACCGCGCCACGTTGTGGAGGAGCCGCGAAAGGGCGTACTTCTAGGGACGATTCATGAAGAATGATGCTCGTTTTTTCTTGGGTCGTGAACTACGCTCGCTGGCGAATGAGGTTCCGGTGGTCGGGCCGAAGACCTCGTCTGATCGCTCCCGCGCAGTAGCGGACGGCAGCAGGCGGGTGCCGACTCCGACCGCTCGGGCCCTTTCTCTCGGCGACGTCATCTCTCCACCACAGGCTCCACGGATCAGTGGGGTGGGCAAGGGCACAGACAAGGGCAAGGGGTAACCGTGGCGCTACGCAGGAAGTCTCGAGACGGCGAGGGCGGGTCGGTGACGACCACCGAGCCCCCCCCGGCCGGGGGCCACGTCCCCACGGTCTCGTCCAACGGCTCGTCCCACGACCGCACCACCGGCTTCGGCCCCAAGCCCGGCGCCGACCCCCAGGGCGAGGCCGGTCGCAAGCGCCTCGGCGAGCAGCTCGTCGCGAGCGGGCTCATCTCCGAGGCCCAGCTCGACGAGGCCCTCGCCATGCAGAGCTCCGGCGGGGGTCTCCTCGGCGAGGTGCTCGTCAGCATGGGCTCGCTCACCGAGCAGGCCCTGGCCCAGGCCCTCGCGTCCTTCTTCGGCTACGAGGTGGCCAACCTCCGCCGCGAGTCGATCGACAGCGCGCTGCTCGACCTCATCCCTGAGGACGTCGCGCGCGAGTACATGTGCTTCCCGGTGCGCTTCGAGGGCGAGGCGCTCTGCATGGCCGTGGCCGAACCGAGCGACGAGCTCTCGTCGCGCCTCGCCCAGGCCAGCGGCAAGCGGGTGAAGCTGCTCATCGCGCCGATGGGCGACATCAAATGGGCGATCGACTCGAACTACCACGCGCTCGGCAACGTCGAGCGTCTCGTCCAGGTCTTCGAGTCGGTCGAGGGCTCCCGGCGACGCGGCCAGGAGATGTCCGAGTCCGAGATCGTCTCGGAGGACGCGCCGATCGTCCAGCTCGTCGACAGCATCCTCACCCAGGCGATGCGCGACCGCACGAGTGACGTCCACATCGAGCCGACCGGCGACACCGTGCGTGTGCGGTTCCGCATCGACGGCGCGATGAAAGAGGTCCTCACCCTGCCGGGCTCGATCGGCCCGGGTCTGATCAGTCGCATCAAGATCATGGCCAACATGAACATCGTCGAGCGTCGTCGTCCCCAGGACGGTCAGCTCACGATCATGATCGACGGGCGCGAGGTCGACGTGCGCGTCGCCACCGTTGCCACCGTCGGTGGCGAGGTGTGCGTGATGCGGCTGCTCGACAAGACGCGCTCAGTCCTCAAGCTCTCCGAGCTCGGGATGCCCCCCACGACGCACGAGGCGTTCTCCAAGCTCGTGCGCTCGCCCTTTGGCATGGTGCTCTGCGCGGGGCCGACGGGGTCGGGCAAGACCACGACGCTCTACGCGTCGCTCAGCGAGGTCAACGACCCGACGCTCAACATCATGACGATCGAGGA
Organism: Actinomycetes bacterium; assembly: GCA_021831125.1. Taxonomy (GTDB): domain Bacteria; phylum Actinomycetota; class Acidimicrobiia; order Acidimicrobiales; family RAAP-2; genus RAAP-2. The sequence goes on from JAKBNI010000023.1 coordinate 15,454, forward strand.
CCCCGTCGAGTACGTCTTCCCCGCCATCAACCAGATCCAGACGAACGAGCAGGCCGGCCTCACCTTCGCGAACGGGCTGCGCTCGATCCTGCGCCAGGACCCCGACGTCATCCTCGTCGGCGAGATCCGCGACGTCGAGACCACGCGGGTCGCCGTGCAGTCGGCCCTCACGGGCCACTTCGTGCTCTCCTCGCTGCACGCCACCGACTCGGTCTCGGCGCTGCACCGCTTCTTGGACATGGGCATCGAGTCGTTCCTCATCGCGAGCTCGGTGCTCGGCGTCGTCGGCCAGCGCCTCCTGCGTCGCATCTGCCCGTCGTGCAAGACGACCTACACCCCGACCGACGAGGAGATGGTCTTCTACGAGGAGTCCGGCGGAGCCCCCAAGAGCGTCTTCTACCACGGCGCCGGCTGCAACTTCTGCGCCAACACCGGGTACAAGGACCGCATCGGCGTCTACGAGCTGCTGACGATGACCTCGGAGATCCGCCGGCTCGTCGTCGGCTGGGCGACCCAGGAGGAACTGCGAAATATGGCCGTTAAACAGGGCATGAGCACACTCAAGCAAGAAGCGATAAGACTTGTGGAAAACGACATCACGTCAATAGCGGAGGTCATCCGCGGGATGTACACGCTATGAGTCCGCTGAAGCGGTCGCCCAAGGATTCGACCACGGCCCCTCCTCGCGCGCCCCGCAAGCCCAAGCGCTCGGCGCGTCCGGCGCCGAAGAAGTCCGACAAGCTCTCCGACTTCGCCTTCAAGGCCCTCGACCAGGACGGCAAGACCGTCTCGGGGACCGAGAAGGCGGTGTCGACCGGGGCGGCGCACGTCGCCTTGATCCAGCGCGGCCTCCAGCCGCTCGAGGTCAAGCCGAAGAAGAGCATCCTCCAGTTCGAGATCACCCAGAAGAAGGTGCCCCGCAAGGACCTCACCAACTTCACGCGCCAGCTCGCGGTCTTCATGCGCGCGGGCGTGCCGATCATGGAGGCCCTCGAGGTCATCACCGAGGAGACCCAGAACAAGATGCTCCGCGGTGTCCTGGAGGACATGACCGAGCGGCTGCGCTCGGGCGACACCTTCGCCGCGGCGGCCTCCACCCACCCCGAGGCCTTCCCCAACTTCTACGTCGGCATCCTCGAGTCGGCCGAGCTGACGGGCAACCTCGACCACGTCCTCAACCAGCTGGCCGACTACATCGACCGCGACGAGAAGGCCCGCTCCAAGGTCACCTCGGCGCTGATCTACCCCTCGGTGGTGGCGGTCATGTCGGTCGTCGTGGTCGTCGTCCTCGCCGTGTTCGTGATGCCGCGCTTCGAGGTGTTCTTCAAGAGCCTCAACGCGAAGCTGCCCCTCGTGACCGTGATGCTGCTCGACACGACGTCGTTCATCGGTCACAACTGGTACTTCGAGGCGGCCTTCGTGATCCTCGTGGTCGGCGCGTTCATCACGATGCGCCGCACCGTGAAGGGCAAGGCCATGCTCGACAAGATCCTGCTCAAGCTGCCGGTGCTCGGCGACCTCTCCGAGACCGCGATCGTCGAGCGCGTCTGCCGCGTGCTCGCCTCGATGCTGCGCGCCGGGGTCGACCTGCCCCGGTCGATGGCGGTGACGGCCGACTCGGCCAACAACTCGGTGTACCGCCGCGCGCTCGAGGGCGTGCGCGAGCAGATGATGCAGGGCCAGGGGATCTCGACGCCGATCAACATGACCGAGCTCTTCCCCGCCGCGGCCCGTCAGATGTTCCGCGTCGGGGAGGAGACCGGCACGCTCGACCAGCAGCTCGAGGTGGCGGCCGCCTACTACAACCGCGAGCTCGAGACGAAGCTCGAGCGGGCCACCTCGCTGTTCGAGCCCGCGATCATCATCTTCATGGGCTTCGTCGTCGGCTTCGTCGCCGTGGCCCTCATCTCGGCGATGTACGGCGTCTACAACCAGGTGAAGGTGCAGTAGTGACCCCTGGAGCACAGTGTCGGGCCGCTCGACGGCGGGTTCGCGACGGCCTGCGCTGCGCGCGGCGCCGCTGCTGGCGCGACCAGAGCGACGAGGGCGGGTTCACCCTCGTCGAGCTGCTCATCGTGGTGGCGGTGATGCCGCTCATCGTCGGGGCCCTCTCCCTCGGGCTGATGTCGGTCTTCCGCCTCCAGGGCGGGGTGTCGAACCGCCTGGGCAACACCGTGGACTCCCAGGTCGTCCAGTCCACCTTCCTCAACGACGCCTCGTCGGCCCTGATCGTGACGTCCGGGGCCGGCATCGCCGACTGCGGCCCGGCCGGCGAAGTCCAGCTGCTCGGACTCGCCTGGACCCCCGACTCGGCCATCGCGGGCGGCTACTCGACCGTCGTCACCTACGCCGACGTCCAGAACGGCTCCCAGTGGACCCTCGTGCGCGAGTACTGCGACGGCGGGTTCTCCACGACCCCGGTCAGCACCACCACGGTCGCCTACAACATCGAGCCCCCCTGCACGACGGGCCAGATCACCGCCGGCCAGACCACCGGCTGTCAGGTGCCGGCCAACGTGTACGACACCACGGGCCTCGACGCGGCCGCGACCACCTCCTGGGTGAACGTGGTCGACCACTCCGACGCCACGAAGAACGTCGTGAAGGTCGAGCTCCCCCTCACCGCCCCGGGCGCCGCCACCTCGGGCGGCGCCTACCAGTACACGCTCGCCGGCGTCCCGGCCGCCGCGTCACCCAACGTCTCCCAGGGCGGCCAGGCCATCTCGGTGAGCGCGACCGCCGGGTGCAATTTCGCCACGCCGGGCACCGGCTACTACGCCTCGTCGATGTGCCTGGTCGACTTCGCCGGACTGACCGGGAACAACCTGCTCGCGGCCGAGAACGGCTGCCTCGAGACCGAGGTGAACCTCCCGGCCGGCTCCAAGCTCTTCTTCTGCATCGGGATCACCGGCACGGCCGTGGCCCCCCACTCCCTGCCAACCTGGCAGAACGCCTTCCTCGGCAACAGCTGCACCTCGAGCGGGAGCAACTGCTCGACCGGGAGCCCCTTCTACACCGGGATCGGCGGCCAGCCCGCCCTCTACCAGACCGGGGCCGGCACGACCACGATCACCATCTCGGGGATCACGGTGGTCTCGGCCAGTGGGACCGCCGCCACGGGCTGGTGGGTCGTTGGGGCCGACGCCGAGTCCACCGACGCGGGCGAGTGGATCCAGTGGTCCTCGAACGCGCCGATCAACATCATGTCCAACTCCAACGGGACGACCTACACCTACGGCCAGACCTTCGCCACCAGCCCGGTGGGCAACGCGTGCGACAACGGCACCCAGCTGGTGTGGCTGAGCCCGACCTCGGTGAAGTGCTCGGGCAGCTCCGCGGTGAACGGGCTCAAGACCGGCACCGCGATGGTCGAGGCGCAGGGACCCTCGACGTGGGTCACCTCCATGAACGGCGCCGGCCTCGAGGCCATGGCCTTCGGACTGCTCCTGTCGTGACCGAGACCCTCGCCACCGCGCCCACCAGGGCCGACGCCGGGACGGGCCGATGAGGGGCCGCGCGCGGCGCCCGGTCCCCGAGACCGCCCGCACCACGGCGCGGGCCGTGGCGCGACCGTGGTGGCGCCGCGTGGAGCGCGGCGAGCGCGGCGACACCCTCATCGAGATCCTGATCGCCCTCATGATCCTCGCGATCGCGGCCCTCGCCCTGATCACCGCGTTCACGACCTCGATCGCCGCCTCGGCCGAGCACCGCCGGCTCGCGAGCAACGACACGGTGCTGGCCCTGGCGAGCCAGGAGGTCATCGCCGGGATGCAGAGCAACGCCTCCCTCTTCACCGACGCCTGCTCCTCGCCGCTCGCGAGCTTCATCCAGCAGTACCCGCTGTGGAACGGGGCCAGTCTCAGCGACCAGCAGGGCTTCGTCCTGCCGGCCCCCTACGTCGGCAAGAACAACCAGACGGGCTACGACGTCCAGTACGACCCGACCACGCCGGTCCAGTACTGGAACGGCGTGGGCTTCCAGACGGGCTGCGTCCCCGGGGCCGCCCAGATGGTGAAGCTGGACCTGGTGGGCACAGGGCTCACCAACAGCTTCGTCGTGGACTACCCGGTGGGCTCGGCCGTCGCGACCGCGAGCGGGCCGGCCGCCCAGCTGATCTTCCTCACGAGCCCCGGGTGCGGCTCGACCGGCTGCTACGCCGGGAGCCCCTTCCCGGTCCAGCCCGTGGTGGAGGTCGCCGACGCCAACGGGGTCGCCGTCTCGACCGACCTCTCGCCGGTCGTGCTCTCCATCGACCCCTCCAGCCAGTCGAGCGGCGTGCTCTCGGGGTGCGTGGGCAACGAGATCCTGGGCGTGGTGACCTTCTCGGGCTGCACGCTGGGCTCGGGGGGCGCGAACTACGTGATCGAGGCCTCCGACGGCGCCCTCACCCCGGCCCACAGCAACCCCTTCGACGTGGCCGCGGCCAACTTCCAGCTCGTCTTCACCGCCCAGCCGGTCGCCGGCAAGGCCGGCTCGCCCTTCGCGACCGCCCCGAGCGTGTCGGTGGAGAACCTGTCGGGCCAGGTCAACACCTCCTGGCAGGGCACGATCACCTTCACCTCCTCGGGGGGCCAGTTCGCCGGGTGCACCAGCAACATCCAGAACGCCACCACCCTCACGGTCCCGGTGGCCGGGGGCGTCGCGACCGTCCCCGCCACCTGCGACTTCTGGGGCGGCTACTTCTACAACCCGGCCTCGAGCCCGCCCACCACGGCGACCCAGTACACGATGACCGCCACCGCCCAGCCCGCCGCGGGGTCCGAGGTGGCGACCCCGGCCACCTCGACCACCTTCTCGGTCTCGGGGCCCGGGCCGGCCTACCAGCTGGCCTTCGTCCAGAGCCCGGGCGGAGCGGCCGGCAACCAGCCCACCACGGCCTTCACCCCCCAGCCCGTCGTCGAGGTCCAGGACCAGTACGGGAACGTCGTGACGAGCGTCTCCTCCGCGGACACCGCGGTCACGCTCACGATGCAGAAGGGCTCGACCGCCGAGGCGCTCCAGGGGTGCTCCTCCTCGATCAGCTACGGGGACTTCAGGTACTCGGGGTGCCACGGGACGGCCTACAACACCGGCCTCACCCTCGCCGCGACGGGCACCGAGACCCCCTCGGGCGGTGCCCGCTACACCCTGGTCCCCGCCACCAGCTCGACGTTCAACATCACGGGCCTCGCGAGCCAGCTGCTCTTCCAGACCTCGCCCCAGGCCGGCGCCTCCTTGAGCGCCCTGCCCGTCCAGCCGGTCCTGGTCTACGAGGACGCCAGCGGCAACGTCGTGACCTCCGAGACCGCCCCGATCACCCTGTCGGTCTCGCCCTCGCCCAACTCCCTGACCAACTGCACGAACCTCGTGCCCAACGGCGGCTACGTGAAGGTCGCCAACTGCGTCTTCGGCGGCGTCGTGGGCACCCCGTACACGATGACCGCGACCGGGGGCGGGCTCACCTCGCCGCCCAGTGACCCCTTCTCCCCGACCGGCCCCGGCCCGGCCACCCAGCTCGTCTTCACGACCCAGCCGGTCGCCGGGGCGGCCGACGCCGTCCTCACCACCCAGCCGGTCGTCACCGTCGAGGACGCCTTCGGCAACGTCGTGACGACCGCCACCAACGTCATCACGCTGACCTCGTCGGGCAACTCCCAGCTCGCCAACTGCGCCGGGCTCACCGTCATCGGCGGGTCGTCCCTGGTCTCGAACTGCACCTTCGGCGGCGTCGTGGGCACCCCGTACCAGATCACCGCGACCTCGGGCACGCTCACCCCGGCCGTGAGCGCCAACATCTCGCCCACCGGGCCGGGACCGCTCTACGCCATCACCCTCAACGCCAACGTCTCGGCCTTCACCGCCACCGCGAAGGCCGCCCTCACGGCGACCCTGACCGACAACTTCGGCAACGTCGAGACCACCGACAGCACCACGCCGGTCACCTTCTCGGCGCTGCCCGCGAGCACCGGGGCGGTCAGCGGACTCGGTCCGGTCACCGACGCCGGCGGGATCGCGGTGGACACGGTCACCGGCACCACGCCGGGCTCGGTGACCTTCGTCGCCACGGCCAACTCGATCACCTCGAACCAGCTGACCCTGACGGTGAACGGCCCGCCGTCGATCTCCACGACCTCGCTGCCCTCGGCGACGCTCGGCGGGCGCTACTCCCAGGGCGTCCAGGCGACCGGCGGGACGGGGACCCTCACCTTCACCGAGACCGGGTCGCTGCCGGGCGGGCTCACGATGAGCTCCTCGGGCCTCATCAGCGGGACGGTGAACGCCAACGACACCGTGGGCAGCTACCCCTTCAGCGTCACGGTCACCGACGCCGACGGGGTGAGCGCCACCGCGCCGCTCTCGATCACCGTCGTCAAGGCCGCGACCATCACGACGACCTCCTTCGCCACCGGCACGGCCGGGGAGTCCAACTACAGCCAGGGCGCCGCCGCCACCGGCGGGACACCGCCCTACAGCTGGTCCGCGACCAACCTGCCGGGCGGGCTCACGATGAGCTCCTCGGGCCAGGTCACCGGCACGATCCTCTCGAGCGACCGGGCCGCCACGTACTCGGTCGGGCTGACCCTGACCGACGCCGACGGCGTCGTGACGAACGCGACGGCCACCCTGGTCGTCAACGCCGCCCCGGCGCTCTCGCCCACCAGCGTGCCCTCGGTCACCCAGGGCGGCCACTACAGCCAGAGCCTCGCGGCCACCGGCGGGACCGGCTCGCTCACGATCAGCGAGACCGGGCGGCTCCCGGGCGGGCTGAACTGGAGCGCCACCAGCTCCTCGGCGCTGATCAGCGGCACGGCGTCCACGAGCGACACCGTGGGCAACTACCCCTTCAGCGTCACGGTCACCGACTCGCTCGGGGTCTCGACCACGACCGACTACACCCTGGCGGTCGTGGGCGCCCCGGTCGTGACCCCGGCGACCCTGCCCGCGGCCACCCTCACCGGCGCCTACCACGACACCCTGGCGGCCACCGGCGGGACCCCGGGGAGCCCGAACCCCTACACGTGGTCCCTCGCCTCGGGCACCCTGCCCGGGGGCCTCACCCTCGACCCGTCGACCGGCCGGGTGAGCGGGACCGCCACCGGCACCGACGCGACCGGCGCCTACCCCTTCAGCGTCACGGTCACCGACGCCGACGGCGTGACGAGCGCGCCTCAGTCCTTCTCGATCACCGTGAACCCCGCGCCGGCCATCGCGACGACGAGCCTCGCCGCGATCGACGACTCCGAGTCCTCCTACGCCCAGACGCTGGCCGTGACGACCGGCACCGGGACCGGCCCGTTCACCTGGTCGGCGAGTGGGTTCCCGGCGGGGAGCGGCCTCTCGGTCAGCCCGACGGGCACCATCGCCCAGTCGAGCCCCGACAGCGCCACCCCGGGCACGTACCCGATCGCGATCACCGTCACCGACGCCAACGGCGTCACCGCGACGACGACGCTCAACCTCACCGTCAACACCGCCCCGACCATCGCCCCGACGACCCTGCCGGGCGCCACCGCCCAGACGGCCTACAGCCAGGCGCTCAGCGCCTCGGGCGGCGCCGGCGGCTTCACCGGCTGGACGGCCACGGGCCTCTCGGGCTCGGGGATCACCCTGGTGGGCTCGGGCTCCTCGGCCACGCTGAGCGCGACCAAGGTCACCCTCGCCCCCGGCTCCTACGCCGTCAGCGTCCAGGTCACCGACGCCCTCGGGGTGACGACGACGAACACCTACACCCTCGTGGTCGCGGCGCCCCCGACGATCACCCCCCAGTCGCTCCCCTCGACCTCGGACGGGGCGAGCTACGACCAGACGATCACCACGACCGGCGGCACCGCCCCGCTCTCGTGGACCGTCGTCTCGGGCGCGCTGCCGAGCGGGCTGACCTTCACCCCGACCGGGACGACGGACGTCATCTCGGGCACCGTCTCGGCGACGGCCCCCCAGGGCACCTACACCGTCACCCTCACCGTCACCGACACCAACCACGTGACGAGCGCGCCGCAGTCGTTCTCCCTCGTGGTCACGCCCCCGCTCAGCGTCACCACGACCACGCTGCCGAGCGCCGAGCAGGGCGCCACCTACCAGACGAGCGTCCAGGCGACCGGCGGCAACGGCTCGTACTCGTGGACGGCGTCCAACCTCCCGAGCGGCCTCTCGATGTCCCCGAGCGGCGTGATCAGCGGCACGATCGCCAACGCGGACGCCGCGACGACCTACCCCGTCACGGTGACGGTGACCTCGGGCGCGAGCAGCGCCCAGGCGACCCTCGACCTCACCGTCACGCAGGGACCGACCCTCACCTACTCGGTCGCCCCCCAGCAGCAGGTGAACAGATACAACGACCAGGTGACCATCACCTTCAACGCGAGCGGGGGAACCGGCACTTACTACTGGACCGAGTCGGATAGCGGGTTCAACAACAACCAGTACCTCTCCTTCACCTCCTCGGGCGCGACGGCGACCTTCACCGGGAGGATCCGCATCGGGCGAGCCGGCACGGTGACCGTCACGATCAACGACGGCAACGCGACCTACACCGCGGTCGTTTCGGTGACCGGGCAGTAGTCGATGGCCCGGGCCCACCCCTCCCCCGCCCCGTCCCCCCGGCGCGCGCTCGCGCGCCGCGCGGACGAGCGGGGGGCGTCGCTCATCCTCGCCCTCGTCTTCATCCTCGCCATCAGCCTCATCGTGATCCCCCTCGCGGACTGGGCCTCGACGAGCCTGACCAACACCAACAACTTCAAGAAGGCGACCGACGTCAACTACGCCCTCTCGAGCGCGGTCAACACGGCCATCGAGGCGATCCGCCAGAACCCGATGCCCCAGTCCCCCATCCTGAACGTCCGTGGCTACGGGGTCCAGGCCGTCGGCGCGTGCTGGACCGGGGCCACGCCGAACCAGGTGCAGGTGAACGGGCTCAGCGTCGACGTGTCGTGCCAGACGACGGTGAACCTCACCAACGCCGCGGAGACCCGAAAGGTCACGGTCGACGCGTGCGTGTCGACCTACGCCCAGCTGAGCCAGTGCCTCGCCCAGACGGCCACCCCCCAGCTCCAGGCCGTGGTCGCCTTCGACGACTACCCGGCCGGGGGCGCCGCCACCCTCCAGCAGCAGTGCAACAGGGCGTACCCGACGGCGAACCCGCCGCCCTGCGGGTTCAGCCAGAACCTCCTCGCCTGGGACTGGGCCGGCCAGTCGAGCTGACGCCCGTCGCCTCGAGGGCGTCGGTCGACCGAGCGTCCCCGGCCCGCCGTCGACCCGGTGCGTCGGCGCCCTTCGCTAGGGTCGCCGGGGTGAGGCGATGACGCGACGCCGGTGGCGAGAGGACCCTCGGCTCTGGTCCCTCGGGGTGCCCCTCGCACTCGTGCTCCTCCGACTCGCCGAGGGTGTCCTCGTCTCGCAGAACCAGTCGACCCTGATGCACCTGTTCGGGTCGTCCGCCCCCTTCCCGAGCGCCGCGCACGGGCCCCTCGTCAATCTCGAGCGCTGGGACGGCGCGTGGTACCGGGGCATCGCCCGCCACGGCTACGCCTCTCGGGCCGACGCGGCGTTCTTCCCCGGCTACCCGCTCCTCGCGCGGCTGGTCCACGAGGCGAGCCTCGGGCTCGTTGGCCTCGACGTCGCCCTCTTCGCCCTCTCGTGGGGCTCGCTGGTGGTGGCCGCACCGGCGTTCGTCCGCTTCGCCTCGCGCCGGGGGCTCTCGCCGGGGCTCTCGCTCGCCGCGCTCGTCCTCCTCCTCTTCTCGCCGGGCTCGTGCTTCCTCGTCGCGTGGTACCCGCTCAGCCCCTACCTGCTCGCGAGCCTGGCGGCGCTCTCGCTCCTCTTCGCCCGACGCCGGTGGGGGGCGGCCCTCGTCGCCGGGGCGGCGAGCGGTCTCACCCCCGTCGGGGTCGCGCTCTCGCTGGCCCTGGCCCTCGACGCCCTCGTGAGGCGCCGGCGCGAGCCCCTCGCCCCGAGGCTCGCCGTGTCGGCCCTGGGCTTCTGGGGGGTCGCGGCCTACGCCCTCTTCTGCCAGTGGCGCTACGGCTCGCTCCTCGAGCCCCTCGCGGCCCAGGCGGGGTGGTCCACCCGGGCCGCCGTCCCCTTCGGGTACCTCGGCCCGATGGTGCGCACGCTCCTCGTCGGCCACCTCGCCCCGGCGGTCGAGGCGTACTTCGGGCTCAACGTCCTGTGCGAGGTCGTCGCGCTCGCGGTCGTCGTGCGCCTCGTGGTCGCCCTCGTCCGGGGCGACGCGCGCGGCGACCACTCGACCTACGCCCTCTTCACCATCGGGTCCCTCGTCATCCCGGCGTCGTACGTCGCGCCCTACGGGCTCACGGTGAAGCCCATAGGGTTCGCCCGGCTCTCGGGCGCCTCGATCGGCTTCGACACCGAGCTCGTGCGCGGCGCGCGCGGGCGCTACGCGCTCGTGGCCTTCGGCGTGATCTGGCTGGGGGCGGGCCTGCTCGGCCAGATCCTCTTCTGCGGCGGCTGGTTCACGTGATCGCGCCACCCGTCGCGAGAGACGGCCCCCACCGAGCGTGTGACCCACTCTCGGACGCGGCGCCGCGACGTCACGGCGGGCTCGCCCCTCGGTGACCGGACCCACCCGTCACCCCTGCCGCGTCGTTCGCCCGAGCGCCCGGCTCTCGCCCGGCCCCTCACCCGAGGGACGAAGCCATCGTCGGGCTTCGTCGCGTTGATGCCCCTGACGTGGCGCAACCAGAGGCGGCTCGTGGCGCGCGCTCGACGCCGCGCGGCCCCGACGTGCGAGTGGGCGCGACGGGGACAACGGGCGCCCGCGCACCCACAACGGACATCAACCGTTTGACAACTCTGCTGGCGAGGAATCAACAGGGCACAATCAGGGGATTCGGCCCGACTCGACGCCGTCGTCGAGTGTGAGTATCCGTAATTCACCTGGTCCCGATGGATACACTTCCCTCTAGTCCTTCACGTGTATATCTAGGCACGGCGGAGGACAGGGCAGGGAAAGTCCGAGTGTCGGCGATCCCCTAGAAAAGCAAGGGAGTGAAAATGATTTCGACCTACCAGCGGCTGAAGCGCCGTCGGGACACGGGTGAGATCGACGGCTTCACCTTGATCGAGCTCCTCATCGTGATCGTGGTGCTCGGTATCTTGGC
>JAKBNI010000118.1 GCA_021831125.1 Actinomycetes bacterium
CGGCGAGGCGCGCGATGGGGGCGAAGGCCGCGGCCCGCGTGCCCACCACGACCGGCCAGCCGGCCCGGGCCCTCGCCCAGTCCCCGCGCGCGACCGCGACCCCGCGGCGCTCGAGGCGCGCGCCGAGCCGTTCGGCCCACCCCTCGTGGGGCACGACGACGAGCAGGGACCCCTCGCGCTCGCGAGTCGCCTCGTAGGCCGAGAGCACCAGGTCGATCGGGTCGGTCGTGGGGGCCAGGTGGTAGAGGCCCGGCGCCCAGGTCCGCCCCGGTGGGGCCGGGGCCGGGGCCGGGGCGCGCGGGAGCTCGCGCACGATGCGCTCGGGCGAGGCCGTCGAGAGGAAGTGGCTCACGGGCGCGCACCAGCGCCACGCCGCCCAGCGCGCGAGCTCGAGGACCGACGCCGGCGGGCCGAGGCCGAGCGACGCGCTCACCGCCCGCAGCGTCGCGGGGTCGCGCGCGGGCGCCTCGGGGACCTCGACGACCCAGCCCCGCACTGAGCGCGCCCCGAGCGCCACGCGCACCCGGTCGCCCGGGACGAGCGCCCGCCCGCCGTCGAGGTAGTCGAAGGCCCGCTCGAGGGGGGCGACCTCGGTGAGGACCCGGACGACCCCGGCCACTAGGCCAGGTCGAGCTCGCGGCGCAGGTCGTCGAGCCGCGGCGTCTGCTCCCAGGTGAAGCCCTGGTCGGAGCGGCCGAAGTGGCCGTAGGCGGCGGTGCGCGCGTAGATCGGCCGGCGCAGGTCCAGGTCGCGGATGATCGCGGCCGGGCGCAGGTCGAACAGGGCGTCGATGGCCTTGGCGATCGTGGCCGTGTCGACGCGCTCGGTCCCGAAGGTCTCCACCAGCACCGAGACCGGCCGGGCCATGCCGATGGCGTAGGCCACCTGGACCTCGCAGCGCCGGGCCGCCCCCGAGGCGACCACGTGCTTGGCCACCCAGCGCGCGGCGTAGGCGGCCGACCGGTCGACCTTGGAGGGGTCCTTGCCCGAGAAGGCGCCGCCGCCGTGGCGCGCCATCCCGCCGTAGGTGTCGACGATGACCTTGCGGCCCGTGAGGCCCGCGTCGGCGTGGGGCCCGCCCAGGACGAACTTGCCCGAGGGGTTGACGATCGTGCGCATGGAGCGGTGGTCGAGGTCGCCGGGCAGCACCGGGGCGATCACGTGCTCGAACACGTCCTGGGCGATCGTGGCGTGGCTCACGTGGTCCTCGTGCTGGGTGGAGACGAGGACCGTGTCGACCCCGACCGGCCGTCCGTCCTCGTAGGCGATGGTCACCTGGGTCTTGCCGTCGGGGCGCAGGTAGGGCACGAGCCCGGTGCGGCGCACCTGGGCGAGGCGCATCGAGAGCCGGTGCGCCAGCCATATCGGCAGGGGCATGAAGTCCTCGTTGTCGTCGCAGGCGTAGCCGAACATCATCCCCTGGTCCCCGGCGCCCAGGGCGTTGAGCTCGTCCTCGCCCCCGGTCCCGTCGCGCAGCTCGAGGGCCCGGTCGACGCCCCCGGCGATGTCCGGGCTCTGGCGCCCCAGCGAGACCAGCACCGCGCAGGTGCGCCCGTCGAAGCCCTTCGCCCCGTCGTCGTAGCCGATGTCGAGGATCGCCCGGCGCGCGATCGAGGTGATGTCGACCGAGGCGGACGTCGTGACCTCGCCGGCCACCACGCACAGCCCCGTCGTGAGCAGCGTCTCGCAGGCCACGCGGGCGTCGGGGTCCTGGGCGACGATCGCGTCGAGCACGCTGTCGGAGATCTGGTCGGCGATCTTGTCGGGGTGGCCCTCGGTCACCGACTCGGAGGTGAACAGCGTGCGGTCGCTCATCGGGCTCCTCGGTCCAGCAACGCAGCCACCCTAGCCAAGACGGCCTCGGCGACGGCCCCTTTCGAACGGAGGGGCACCCGCTGGGGCTCGGCCCCGAGCGAGAGGATCACGACCTCGTTGGTCTCGTGGTCGAAGCCGGCCCCGGGGGCGGTCACGTCGTTCACGACCAGCAGGTCCACACCCTTGGCGGCGAGCTTGCGCGCGGCGTTGGCCTCGACGTCGGTCGTCTCGGCGGCGAAGCCCACGAGCACCTGGTCGGGCCGGCGCCGGGCGACGAGCCCGGCCAGGACGTCGGGGGCCTCGGAGAGGACGAGGGTCGGCGCGCCGTCGGCGCGCTTGATCTTGTCGCGCGCGGCCTCGAGGGTGAAGTCGGACACCGCCGCCGCCATCACCAGCGCGTCGGTGTCCTCGAAGGCGCGCTCGAGCGCGTCGCGCATCTCGGCCGCGCTCTCGACGCGCACCACCGCGACCGCGCGCGCGACGTCGGGGGCGACCTCGTGGGCCCCGGCCGTGACCAGGGTCACCTCAGCCCCGAGGCGGGCCGCGACCTCGGCGAGGGCCACGCCCTGGCGACCCGAGGAGCGGTTCGTGAGGACCCGGACCGGGTCGAGCGCCTCGCGCGTGCCCCCGGCGCTCACGAGCACCCGCCGTCCGCTGAGGGCGCCCCGGTAGCCCTCGAGCACGCGCGCGACGAACGCGGCGATCGCCTCGGGCTCGACGAGGCGCCCCAGGCCCTCGTCCCCGCCGGCGAGCGGCCCCTCGTCCGGGCCGAGGACCAGCACCCCGCGCCGGCGCAGCGTGGCCAGGTTCTCTCGCACCGAGGGGCTCTCCCACATCTCGGTGTGCATCGCCGGGCAGAGCACGACCGGTGCCCGGGTCGCGAGGAGGGTCGCGGTGAGCAGGTCGTCGGCGAGGCCCAGCGCGTAACGGGCGATCAGGTGGGCCGTCGCCGGGGCCACCACGACGCAGTCGGCGCCCTGGCCGAGCCGGGTGTGCGGGATGGGGGTCGTGGGGTCGTCGAACAGCTCGGTGCGCGCCGGTCGTCCGGCCAGCGCCGCGAGGGTCGTCGGGCCGATGAAGCGCGTGGCCTCCCGGGTGAGCACGGGGTGCACCTCGTAGCCGCGCGCGCGCAGCCGACGCGTGAGCTCGGCCGACTTGTAGGCGGCGACGCCGCCGGCGACGCCTAGGACGATCCGGTGAGGCCCCGGCTCAGGTGTCGCGGAGGGCATCGCTGAACGCGTCGAGGTCGAGCGCGTCCGCGCGAGCCTCGGCGGCCGCCGCGGCGGCCTCGCGCTCCGCCTCGATCTCCTCGGGGGTCGGGCGGTGGTACTCGAGCTTGTCCTCGAAGAGCTCCTCCATGGCGATCGACAGGGACTTGTTCGACAGGCTGGTCACCTGGGGCGGGATGACCCCGCCGTGGCCGGCGCCCAGGCCGTTGTAGTACTCGTTGATCTGGCGGGCCCGGATCGAGGCCACCGCGACCAGGGTGAACCGAGACGCGTCGACCTTGGCGAGGAGGTCCTCGATGGGCGGGTCGACGAGGGTGGGGCGCTCGGCCATGGGGTGTCCTTATCCTCCGGCGGGGGTACGCCGGGCTCGGCGCAGCCCCTCCAGTATAGAGACGATCTCCCCGGCCGCCCGGTCCGGGTCGTCGTTCACGACCACCCGGTCCGCCAGGCGCCGGCCCCGCTCGATCTCGGCGGGGGCGCTCGCCAGTCGCGCGCGCACGTGGGCCTCGTCGTCCCCGCGCCCGCGCAGGCGCGCCTCGAGCGAGGAGTCGTCGGGCGCGGTCACGAGCACCACCACCGCGTCGGGGACGAGGCGCTTGACCTGCTCGGCACCCTGGACGTCGATCTCGAGGAGCACGTCGTGGCCCGCCGGCGGCGTGGGTCGGGGCGTGCCGTAGAGCTGGCCGTGGAACTCCGCCCACTCGAGGAACCGGCCCTCGTCGATGGCGCGAGCGAACGCCTCGCGCCCCACGAAGGCGTAGTCGAGGTCGCTCTCGTGAGGTCGGGGCGCGCGGGTCGTCCAACTGCGCGAGAGCCAGAGGTGGCCGTCGCGCTCGACCAGGCGCCGGGCCAGGGTCCCCTTGCCGACGCCGCCCGGGCCGATCAGGACGACGACGAGGGGCTCACCGGACAAGGGCCCGGAACAGCTCGGCGCGCTGCTTGGGCCCGAGTCCCCGGATCCGCCGGGTCTTGGCGATCTGGGCCACCTTCATGATGCGCTCGGCCTTCACCTCGCCGATGGCCGGCAGGGCGCTGATGAGGTCGTAGGCGCGCATCTGGGCGATGCACTCCTCGCGCGCGGCGAGTTCGAAGAGCTCCTCCAAGGAGAGCTGCCCGGTCTTGACGAGGCGCTTGACCTCGGCGCGCCGTCGCCGGTTGGCGACCGCGAGGCGCGAGGCCTCGACGCGCTGCTGCTGGGTCAGGGACGGCGGAGTTGGGACCACGGGCTCAGACTACCCGGCGCCGGGTGACCAGGCTAGAGGACTTCGGCCAGGTCGTCGCGCCAGCGCTCGGCGGCCCGGCGCAGGGCCCGGGCCGAGGGGCCCGCGCCCAGCACCGCGCG
>JAKBNI010000024.1 GCA_021831125.1 Actinomycetes bacterium
CGCTCGGGCGGACCCTCGATCGCTCCGAGGTCGAGGGTCGCGTAGCCGAGCCGGGCGGCCTCGGCGAGGGCGGCCGCGCGCCAGTCGCCGGGCTCGAGCAGGACGAGGTTGACGTGGTGGGGGTGCGGGCCGAGCGCGGAGCGACGCGCGGCCGCGGCCGCGCGCACCCGGGCGGCGAGGGGGGTGGCGGCGAGCCCCACGGCCTCGAGGAGCGACTCCACCTCGGCGTCGTCGGGCCGGTAGTCGTAGGTGAGGGCCGACCCGACCCAGGGCGCCCCGCCGACGGCGACGTCGACGAGCACCAGGGCGAGGGACTCGTGGGTGCGCGCGTGCTCGAGCACGGCGCCGCCCCCGAGCCACGAGACCGCGGCCCGCAGCCGATTCAAGGTGACGACGTCGGCGCCCCGGGACGACGCCGCGACGAAGAGGGCCGCCACGTCCTCGACGGTGACCGGGGCGACGGGGGCGACGGCGAGGCTCGAGGCGCCCCCCGAGACGACAAAGAGCGTGAGGTCGCTCGCGCCTCCCGCCTCGAGGAACTCGATGAGCGTCGCGCCCGCCGCGAGGCTGCGCGCGCCGGGCCGGGGGTGGTCGCCGACGAGCACGCCCTCGGCGGGCGCCTCTCCGACCGCGAGCACGCGGGCCACCCGCTCGCCCAGGGCCCTTCGGGCCGCGCGCACGAGCTCGGGCGCCGCCTTGCCCACCGCCACGAGGTCGACGGGTCCGCCGTACGGGTCGGCGTGTCCGACCGCCTCGAGGCGACGGGCGAGGGCGGCGTCGAGGTCGAGGTGGTCGAGGGAGCGGGCGATCGCCAGGGCGTCGGAGAGCAGGCGCGCGCGCACCGGGTCGGCGGGGCTCTCCACGGGGCGACGCTAACGGCCCCTAGCCTTGGCCGATGGATCCGGCTCGCCCGAGCTACCCGCCCAAGGCCCGCCCCGGGGACCGCGTCGCGGTCGTCTCGCCGTCGTGGGCCGGGCCCGGGGTCTACCCGGCGGTCCACGAGCGCGGCCTCGCCGTCGTGCGCGAGGTGCTCGGGCTCGAGCCCGTCGAGTACCCGACCACCCGCGAGGTCGGCGCCTCGCCCGAGGCGCGCGCCCGCGACCTCGAGGCCGCCTTCGCCGACCCGGGCGTCGCGGCGGTGCTCGCCACGATCGGCGGCGACGACCAGATCAGGGTTCTCACGCACCTGGACCCGGCCGTCGTCGCGGGGAACCCCAAGCCCTTCGTCGGCTACTCGGACAACACCAACCTGCTCAACTACCTCTTCGACCTCGGCGTGGTGGGCTACCACGGCGGCTCGACCATGGTCCACCTGGCCCGGCCCGGGGGCGCGCACCCGGTGCACCTCGACTCGCTTCGCCGGGCGCTCTTCACCCGCGAGCGCGCCCCCATCGACCCCCTCGAGCGCTTCAGCGACCGCTCGGGCGACTGGTCCGACCCCGCGACCCTCGAGGCCGAGGTCGAGCAGTTCGACGAGCCGGGCTGGACCTGGCGCCACCCCGAGCGGGTCGTCACGGGCCCCTCCTGGGGCGGCAACCTCGAGGTGCTCCAGTGGATCCTCGCGACGGGTCGCCACCTCCGGGCGACCGAGGCCTACCGCGGGGTGGTGCTCGTGCTCGAGACCTCCGAGGAGATGCCGCCCGCGCTCGAGGTGTACCGGATGATGCGCAACCTCGGCGAGCGCGGGATCCTCGGGGTCGCCGGCGCGGTCGTCGTCGCCAAGGCCACGGCGTGGTCGCCCGAGCGGCCCCTCAGCCCGGAGGGGTCGCGCGCCTACCGTGGGGCCCAGGCCGAGGCCGTCGAGGTCGCCCTGGAGGAGTACGCGCCCGCGACCCCGGCGGTGATCGGCCCCGACCTCGGCCACACCGACCCCCAGTACGTCGTCCCCTACGGGGGGCTGCTCACCCTCGACGGGCCGGCCCGGCGGCTCTGGGCCCAGTACTGAACTTGGTCGCTAGCGCCCCTCGGGCACGTAGTGGCGCTCGTCCTTCGCGTCGAGCCAGACCCTCATCGTGCGCCCGGTGGAGGGGTCCTTGAAGACCTCGTCGGTCGAGCGCCACGACGGGTCGGGTCGGGTCGTCTCGCCGTGGCGGCGCGTGGAGAGGTTCACTATCGCGAAGACCGCGAGGATGGCGAGGACGACGAGCGCGAACATCAGGCCCGGAAGCTGACCGCCGTGCCGTAGGCGACGACCTCGGTCAGCCCGTTGCCCATGTCCGAGGAGTCGAAGCGCACGCCCACCAGGCCGTGGGCCCCGAGGAGCTGGGCGTTCTCGATCAACCGGTCGAGGGCGTGGCGCCGGGTGTCCTCGACGAGCGCGGTGAACTGGCCGACCTCGCCGCCGGCCAGGGCCTTGAGCCCGGCGCCGATGCCCCGGGCGACGCCGATCGAGCGCACCACGACCCCGAAGACGGTGCCCAGGGTGCTCGCGATCTCGTGCTCGGCGAAGGTGAAGGCGGTCGTCAGGGGGAAGGTCGACCCCCCGGGCTGGCCGTAGCGCGGCGTCTCGTCTGGCATCGCTCCTCTTCCTTCCCGTGACCCTACAGCGCGCCGCGGCCCGACCGATCGCCCCGGGAGCGGGGTGCGCGCGGGTTTAGGATTCGCGCGGGGGGCGGTACCGCCGGGTTCGGAAAGGACGACCATGAGTTTCCCCAGCGCCTCCTACTCGATCACCATGCGGGTGCTCCTCACCAACACCTCGGCGATCCCGGCGGTCGCCACCGCGGTGAGCGCGGCCGGCGGGCTCGTCACGGCCCTCGACGTCGTCGAGCCGATCGAGGGTCACACGGTGATCGACGTCACCTGCAACGCCAGTGATGAGGGCCACGCCGAGGTGCTGCGCGGGGCGGTGGACGGCGTCGACGGCGCCCACGTGCACGCGGTGAGCGACCGGACGTTCCTCCTGCACCTGGGTGGCACCATCGCCACCGAGCCCAAGGTGCCCCTGAAGACCCGCGACGACCTCTCGATGGCCTACACGCCCGGGGTCGCGCGGATCTGCAGCGCGATCGCGAAGGACGTCGACCTCGCACGCAAGTTCACCATCAAGCGCAACGCCGTCGCCGTGGTGACCGACGGGTCGGCCGTGCTCGGGCTCGGCAACATCGGACCCGAGGCGGCCCTGCCGGTGATGGAGGGCAAGGCCCTGCTCTTCAAGCGCTTCGCCGGGATCGACGCGTGGCCGGTCTGTCTCGCCACCCAGGACGTCGAGGAGATCGTCTCGATCGTCAAGGCGATCGCCCCGGTCTACGGCGGGATCAACCTCGAGGACATCGCCGCCCCTCGGTGCTTCGAGATCGAGCGGCGCCTGCGCGAAGCGCTCGACATCCCCGTCTTCCACGACGACCAGCACGGCACCGCGACCGTCGTCTACGCCGCGCTGCTCAACGCCCTCAAGGTCGTGGGCAAGTCCCTCGGGGCGGTGCGCGTCGTGATCGTGGGCATCGGCGCGGCCGGGGTGGCGATCACCCGGCTCCTGCTCGCCGAGGGCGTCGGCGACGTCGTCGCCCTCAACCACCACGGCATCCTCGACCCGGCCGACCCCACCCTCGACCAGGAGCGGCGCTGGGTGGCCGAGCACACCAACGCCGAGGGCCGACGCGGCGACCTGCGCGAGGCGATGCGCGGCGCCGACGTCTTCATCGGCGTGTCGGGGCCGAACGTGATGGGCGAGGAGCACCTCACGCTCATGGCCGACGACGCCATCGTCTTCGCCCTGGCGAACCCCGACCCCGAGATCGACCCGGCCGTCGCCCGGCGTCACGCGCGGGTCGTGGCGACCGGGCGCAGCGACGAGCCGAACCAGATCAACAACGTGCTGGCCTTCCCGGGCATCTTCCGTGGCCTGCTCGACGCCGGGGCGACCAAGGTGACCGAGGCCGTCGAGATCGCCGCCGGCCGAGCCATCGCCGAGGTCGTGAGCGAGGTCGAGCTCTCGGCCGACTACATCGTGCCGACCGTCTTCAACCCGGCGGTCGTGCCGGCGGTGGCCGGCGCGGTGGAGGCGGTGGCCCGAGGGCTCGCCGGCCACCACGCCGACTGATCAGCCCACGCGCACGAAGGTCCCGCGGTAGCCGCCGCTCGACTGCACGAGTCGTCGGGCCGAGCAGGCGAAGGTCACCGGCGGCGTCGAGGTCGGTGGCGCGAGCGCCACGCGGTGCCCGCCGAGGGTCTCGGTGACCCGTAGGGACACCGGGCGCGTCGTGAGGAAGTCCATGGTGTCCCCGTGCACGACGACCGTGTAGACGATGCGCCCGCGCAGGCGCACCACGTAGGGCCGCCCGAGGACGACCCCGCGCAACGGCGTGGCGTGGGCGTAGTCCGCAACCTCGCGTCCCGCGGCCGAGAAGGTCAGGGTGCGCCCGGCGTCCCCGCGCAGGGTGAAGGGGTGGCCCTCGTAGCTGTCCGCCTCGACCTCGCCGACCTCGTGCCACGTGCCGCGCAGGCACGAGGGGAGGGCGTGCGCCGTAGCGGCGGCGCTCGGGGCCACCGGCGCGAGGAGGGCCACCGCACCCGCCGCGACAAGGGCCGGGCGCCGCGTCCGCGAGGGGCGCCTCACGCCGGGCCCGCCAGGGTGTAGGGGAAGTTCTCGCCGCCGCGACGGTCGAAGAGGTCGCCGGTGCGGCACAGGCCGTGGGTGGTGCAGCCCACGCCCGACGCGCCGATCCACTGGCCCGAGGGGGGGCGCGGGAGCGCCACGGCCCGCCAGGGCGAGCCGATCGCGCCGCGCAGCACGAGGCTCGCCCCGCCGAGCGGGTCGCCGCTCGGCGCGTCCCCGACGGCCACGCACTCCTTCGCCGACGCGCAGCTCACCTGGACGAGCTGGCCCGAGACGGCGCGCGGCAGGGCGACGGCGCCCCAGTGCTCGCCGTCGGGCGTGGCGAGCAGCACCGGGCGACACGAGCTCGACCGGCACGGCTGGCCCGAGGGCGTGGCGTAGCCGGCGACGACGCACGCGAGCGACCCCACGCAGGCCACGCTCTCGAAGGCCGGCGTGCGCGAGCCCCACGGGTGGGGCGTGAGGAGGGCCCGGAAGCCCCCGGGCCCCGTGGTCGTCACCTCGAGCGCGCCGCTGGCCATCACGCACGCCCGGGCGCTCGAGCAGGCGAGCGCCCCGCCGACGACACCGTGGGGCAGGAGCCGCCCCGACCAGGTGGCCCCGGCGTCGTCGCTCGACCAGGCCACCCCGCCCGAGCTCGTCGCGCCGTAGTAGTAGCCCACCGCGAGGCACGAGCGGGGGCCGCCGCAGGCGACGTCGAGGACCTGGGTCGAGGTGGCCCCTTTGACCGTCGTCAGCGCGTGCCCGCTCCAGCGTCGGCCGCCCGAGGTGGTGACGAACGCGTCGGGACCGGACACGCTGTGTCCTCGCCGGGTCCCCGTCGAGTTGGCGACGGCGACACAGAGCATCGCGTCACAGGCGACGTCGGAGAACGACGTGCTCGAGGTGCCCGAGCCCCTCACCGTGTAGAGGGTCCGCCAGGTCCCCCTCGCGCCGGCCCCGTCGATCGAGTCGTTGGCCAGCGCGAGGCACGTCGTCGACGAGCAGGCGACTCGGCCCGGCGTGCCGGGGCCGAGCTCGGCGACGGCACGCCACGACCCGCCGGCCGACGCCGGGGACGCCCCCGCCCCGAGGGCGACGAGGAGGGCCGCGACGGCCGTCGCGCCGGCGAGGCGCGGCACTCGGCGAGGACGCACGTGGACCCCCCTTCGCGATCGAGCGAAGTGTAGGGTCACGCTCCCCTGCGCACAAGGGTCGACCTCCGTCCACCTGGCGCGCGAGCACGAGGGATACCCTCGATAGGTGCCCACCGGTCCGATCACCGGGCCCGGCGAGGACCCGCACGACGTCGTCGAGTACGCCTGGGCGCTCGGTCACGCGATCTCCCTCGAGCAGCTCGACCGGCTGTCGCGCCGCCGCCTGGTGCCGGCCCCGGTCGGCGGCGCCTTCCCACCGGGCACGGCCGAGCGCGTCGCGCGGATCGCCGAGCTGCGCGCGACCACCCGCCAGTTCGACGAGGTGGCGTGGCGGCTGTGGTGGGAGGGCTTCGAGGTGGAGCCCCTCCTCGTGCGCTCCTACCTCGAGCGCCGGGCCGCCCGCTGGGACGACCTCGTCGCCGACGACGAGCCCGACGAGCCCGAGGCCCGCGAGCGCGACGTCTTGGAGGACGTCTTCTTCCGACACCTGAAGAAGGGCTCGGCGGTCTCGAGCGGTCGGCGGACCCTCGAGCGCGGTGCGGCGACGTACCTCGCGTTCTCCGAGCTGCTCAGCGAGCTCGAGCTCGTCGGGGCCGGCCCCCCCGGTGAGCCCCGGTCGCTCGCGGGCCCCCTGGCCGGGCTTGTCGGCGAAGGGGACCTCGACTTCACCAAGGCCGCCGTGGACGCGAGCGACGCCGACCTCGCGCGCGCCCGAGGGGTCGCGCGGCGCCTCTTCGAGGTCATCGCCCGGGTCGGGTCGGCCCTGTCGCGCGTGCACGGCGCCGGCCACAGCGACTCGGTGGGTCGCGCCCTTCTGTCGATGACCGAGAGCGCCAGCGAGCAGGTACTCGCCGTCTTGCTCGCCGCCGGCGGGCGGCCCGTCGCGCCGGAGGGCTCCACTGCGCGGGTCGAGGCGCCGCGCCCGCCCGTCCCGTTCTCGAGCTTCTCGCGCCTGCGCTCCCTCACCGCAGTCGACCCGGTCGCGGCGGGCCTCCTCGAGCCCGAGCGGATCGCGGTGGCGCTCGCCTCGTCCGAGGGGCTCGAGCTCTGGCGGGCCGAAGCCGCGCCCCTCCTCGGCGCGCCCGGGATGGCCGAGGCCGAGGGGGCCGAGGACGAGGGTCCGGCCCCCGGCGGGGGGGTCGGCGACGCCGACGAGGGGGACGACGGGTCTAGGCCAAAAAAAAAAAATCCTAAATGACCCCCGGAAGTCCCGGGGCCGGGGCCGGGCGTCGCTCGGGCACCGTAGGGTCGAGGCGTGAGCGACCTGTTCGAGGCGGCCGGTCTCACCCCCGAGGCGCCGGCGCCCCTGGCCGACCGGCTCCGGCCCCGCACGCTCGACGAGGTCGTCGGCCAGGACCACCTGCTCGGGGCCGACGGGCCCATCCGTCGCATGGCCGAGGCCCACCGGCTGGGCTCGATGGTGCTCTGGGGCCCGCCCGGGACCGGCAAGACGACCATCGCGCGCCTGCTCGCCGCCGCGGCCGGCTACGAGTTCGACCAGCTCTCGGCCGTCTTCAGCGGGGTCGCGGACCTGAAGAAGGCCTTCGAGGCGGCCCGACAGCGCCGCACCATGGGCCTGTCGACCCTGCTCTTCGTCGACGAGATCCACCGCTTCAACCGGGCCCAGCAGGACGGCTTCTTGCCCTTCGTCGAGCAGGGTGTCGTGACCCTCGTCGGGGCGACGACCGAGAACCCCTCCTTCGAGCTCAACGGGGCGCTGCTCTCGCGCTGTCAGGTCTTCGTGCTGCACCGCCTCGACGACGCGGCCCTCGAGACCCTGCTCGCGCGGGCCGAGGCGCACACCGAGCGGCGCCTGCCCTTGGCGGACGAGGCGCGCGCCACGCTGCGCGCGATGGCCGACGGTGACGGGCGCTACCTCCTCAGCCTCGCCGAGACGCTCTTCACGATCGGGCCGCGCGAGGCGCTCTCGGTCGCCGAGATGGGGCGGCTCCTCCAGAGGCGCAGCCCCGCCTACGACAAGGACCGCGAGGAGCACTACAACCTCATCTCGGCGCTGCACAAGTCGATCCGCGGCTCCGACCCCGACGCGGCGCTCTACTGGCTCGCGCGCATGCTGGTGGGCGGGGAGGACCCCCTGTTCATCGCGCGCCGGCTGATGCGCGCCGCCAGCGAGGACGTCGGCGCGGCCGATCCGATGTCGCTCGTGCTCGCCAACGCGGCGAAGGACGCCTACGACTTCATGGGCTCGCCCGAGGGCGAGCTGGCCCTCGCCCAGCTCACGGTGCACCTCGCGTGCGCGCCCAAGTCCAACCGGGTCTACCGCGCCTTCGGCGCGGCCCAGCGCGCGGCGAAGGAGACCGGCTCGCTCATGCCGCCCGCGCACATCTTGAACGCCCCGACGCGACTCATGAAGGAGCTCGGCTACGGCCGGGGCTACGAGTACGACCACGACGTCGAGGGCGGCGTCTCGGGCCAGGACTACTTCCCCGAGGGGATGGCCGCCCGGCGCTTCTACGAGCCCACCGACGTGGGCGCCGAGGCGCGCGTGGCCGAGCGGCTCGCCCAGTGGCGGGCCCTGCGCGAGGGGCGCGCCGGCGGCTGAGTCAGCCGGCGAGCTCGCCCGGGGCGAAGGGCGCGCCGTGGCCCGGCACGATGAGGGCCGGGTCGAGCGCGAGCACCGCGGCGCGCGAGGCGCGTAGCGCCTCGAGGTCCTCGGCCAGGGGGTCCTCCTCCGGTCCGTCCTTCGACCACCACAGGTGGGTGCAGACGACGAGCCCCTCGTCGGTGTCGATCAGCGTCGAGACGTCCTGGCGCGTGTGGCCGGGCGTGTCGAGCAGGCGCACCGAGGGCGCGCCCTCGAACGCCTCGGCCCGGTCCTCCCAGACGTCGTCGTGGTAGATCGCCCAGTGGTCGTGGAAGCGCGCGTTCTCAAAGAGCGCGGCGTTCAAGGTGTGGTCGGGGTGGTGGTGGCTGAAGATCACGTCGGTGACCGCTTCGGGGGCGACCCCGCGCGCGCCGAGCGCGTCGAGGATGACCGAGCGGTGGGCCACCATCCCGGGGTCGACCACGATGACGGCCGGTCCCTCGCGCACGAGCACCACGGTGCTCGCGACGCGATTCCCCACGTAGCCGGTGGCGAGGACCTCGACGACCACGGCCACGACGGGACTAGCGCCCGGCGCGGCGCCGCACGCGCAGCACCGGCAGGGGCACGATGAGCGTCGCCGCCGCGACGCGCGGCGTGCGGCCCCGGGTCGAGGCGTAGGTGTCGCGGGCCTGGAGGGCGGCGTAGGCGGCGACGACCGCGAGGGTCCAGAGGTGGACGCCGACCAGCCCGAGGAGCAGCGCGGCGACCACGGCGAGCGACGAGAGCCGGCACAGGGCCTGCGTGCGGAACGGGCGGGACACGGTCGCGACCTCCTTGGTCGATGCGAGCGTAGCCCCCCGTGCGCCGCGCCCGACGGCGCACGACCCCTAGGGGAGAACCCCGAGGGGGGCGAGAAGGTCGCGACGCGGGGCCCGAGGGCTCCGTACGATACCGGGTATACAACGAGACGGGAGGAACCGGTGAGCGTGCGACACGCGCTGCTGGCGCTGCTGAGCGACGGAGCTAAGTACGGGCTGCAGCTGCGCAACGAGTTCGAGGCCCGCACCGGCGAGGTCTGGCCCCTCAACGTCGGCCAGGTGTACCAGACGCTCGCGCGCCTCGAGCGCGACGGCCTGGTCGCCGTCGAGGACCGCGGCGCCGACGGCCCCCAGCGCCTCTACCGGATCACCCGGGCCGGCCGGCGCGAGCTCGAGGAGTGGCTCGTGACCCCGCCCGACCTCTCGGCGCCCCCGCGCGACGAGCTCGTGATGAAGGTCCTCGTCGCCGCCGAGCTCGAGGGGGTGGACGTGCGCGCCATGATCCAGGCCCACCGGCGCTACCTCATCAGCGTCATGCAGCAGTGGACGCGGGTCAAAGGGGACGAGTCCGCCCTCGACCTGCACCTCGCCCTCGCGGTCGACGCCGAGATCTTCCGGCTCGAGGCGCTGGTGCGCTGGCTGGACGCGGCCGAGGGCCGCCTGAAGAGACACCCGCTCGCCCGGCGCGCCCAACCGGCGCGACCGGCGACCCGAAAGACGGAGGCCCGCCCGTGAACGTCCTCGAGATGCGCCAGATCACCAAGGTCTACGGCACCGCGCCCAACGAGGTGCGCGCCCTCGACGGTGTCGACTTCAGCGTCGAGCCCGGCCACCTGGTCGCCGTGATGGGTCCGAGCGGCTCGGGCAAGTCGACGCTCCTCACCATCGCGGGCTCGCTCGAGGAGCCCACGAGCGGCGAGGTCGTCGTGAACGGCCAGCCCCTCGGGTCGATGTCGCGCAACGAGCGCGCGGCGTTGCGCCGACGCACCATCGGCTACGTCTTCCAGGACTTCAACCTGCTGCCGGGGCTTTCGGCGATCGAGAACGTCTCGCTGCCCCTCGAGCTCGACGGGGTGGGGCTGCGCCGGGCCCGCGCGGCCGGCCGAGCCGCCCTCGAGAGCCTGGGGCTCGCCGACCGGGCCGATCACTTTCCGGACCAGCTCTCGGGCGGGGAGCGCCAGCGGGTGGCCATCGCTCGCGCCGTCGTGGGCGAGCGGACCCTGCTGTTGGCCGACGAGCCCTCGGGGGCCCTCGACTCGGTGAGCGGCGAGGCCGTCATGCGGCTCATCCACGACGCCTGCCAGCGGGGCGTGGCGGCCGTCGTCGTGACCCACGACGCGCAACTCGCCTCCTGGGCCGACCGGGTGGTCTTCATCCGCGACGGGCGCATCGTCGACCAGACCTCGACGTCCGCCGACGTCGAGGCGATGCTCGGACGCCAGCGGCCGGGGACGCCCTCGTGAGTCGTGACGAGCGCACGAGCGTCGGGGGGGCCGTCGCGCGCCGCGCGCTCAACCGGTGGGCGCGCCGGCTGATCGTACGCGAGTGGCGCCAGCAGGTCCTGATCTTCGTGCTCGTGGCCGTGGCGGTGGGCGGGGTCGTCGTGGGCTCGGGGGTCTCGGCGAACAGCCCCGCGCCGGTGGCCGAGTTCGTCGGCACGGCGAGCGCCTACGCGTCCTTCGCCGGCACCCCCGCTCAGCTCGCCGCCGACGTCGCGCGGGTGCGGTCACTGGACTCGCGCGTCGACGTCATCGAGAACGCCCCCGCGCAGGTCCCCGGCTCGACCACCACCTTCTCGATCCGCGCCCAGGACCCACACGGGCCCTTCGGCGGCCCGATGCTCTCACTCGTGAGCGGGCACTACCCGACCGGCGCCCACGAGGTGGCCGTCACGTCCGACCTCGCGAGCGAGCTCGGCCTCTCGGTGGGACGGCCGTGGTCGTACGGGGGCTACTCCTGGACGGTCACCGGGATCGTCGTCAACCCGACGAGCCTCCTCGACGAGTTCGCCCTCGTCGCTCCGGGCGAGCTCCGTCGGCCGGCCAGCGCGACGGTCCTGCTCGACCCCAACCGCGAGGTCATCAAAACGATGGGCGCGAACATCACGGAGGCCTCGCGCTTGGCGAACGCCAACCCGATCAATCCCGGCACCATCACCCTGGCGCTCGCGGTCGTGGGGATGCTCCTCATCGCGCTCGTCGCGGTCGCCGGCTTCACCGCGATCGCCCAGCGGCGCATCCGGGCGATGGGCATGCTCGGGGCCATCGGCGCGACCCCGGCCCAGGTCGCGCGCGTGGTGCGCGCGAACGGGCTCGTCGTGGGGGTCGGCGGGTCGCTCGTCGGGGCGGCGCTCGGCCTCGGCGCGTGGGCGGCCTACCGGCCCTCCCTCGAGTTGAGCGTGCACCACGACTTCGCCCTCACGTCGCTGCCCTGGTGGGTCGTGGGGGCTTCGATCGTGCTCGCGGTCCTCGCGACGTCCCTCGCTGCGTCCTACCCGGCGCGGGCGCTCGCGCGCCAGTCGATCGTGCGGGCCCTCGCGGGCCGTCCGGCCGAGCCGCGCGGCGTGCACCGCTCGGCCGTGCCGGGCGCGATCCTCGTCCTCGCCGGGCTGGCCGCGCTCGTCTACGCCGGTGAGCAGGAGAACCCCCTCGCCCTGCTCGTGGGGATCGCGGGCCTCGTCGTGGGGATGATGCTCCTCGCGCCCCTGGCGCTCCCGCTCCTCACGCGGGCCACCCGGCGCGCGCCGGTCGCGGTGCGCCTCGCGACGCGCGACCTCGCGCGCTACCGGGCGCGCTCGGGCTCGGCGCTCGCCGCGATGAGCCTCGGGATCTTCATCGTGGTGCTGGTCACGGTGCAGGTGGCCGCGCGCTACGGCAACACCATGGACTGGGTCGGACCCAACGTGGCGAGCGACCAGGTGATCGTCTACACCCCCGCCAGCGGGCGACCGACCCCCGCCAGCGGGCGACCGACCACCGCCCCGGGCAACGGGGCGCCGCCGACGAGCCCGAGCAACGCCCAGGTCCACGACGCCCTCACCCGCATCCAGCGGGCCCTCGGGGCGACGACGACCGTCGGGCTCTACTCCTCGGGCACGACGATCTTCCGCGCCGCCCCGGGCCGGACGTACTCGGGTCCGACCTACGTCGCGACGCCCCAGTTGCTGCGCGCCTTCGGGGTCGCGGCCTCCTCCATCCGCCCGACGACCGACATCATCACGATGCGCCCGCGCTTCGCCGGCCTCTCCGACATGCGCCTCTACCGGGAGTCGTACTTCGGCCCGAATGGCCCGGGCCGCAACTACAACCCGGGCCGTCCGACGAGGGTCCCGTGCCCGGTGGAGTCCTGCGTGGCCGCCCCGCCGATCCAGCAGGTGGCGGGCCTGCCCTCGGGCACGTCCGCGCCCAACACCGACATCACCGAGGCGGCGGTGCGCCGCCTCCACCTGCGCCCGGTCCTCGTGGGGTGGCTCCTCGTGAGCGCCCACGACCCGAGCGCGTCCCAGGTCGTCGCGGCGCGCTCCGACGCGGCGGCGGCCTCGCTGTCGATCGAGACGCGCAACTCCCTGCCGACCTCCGCCGAGGTCGGGGGGTGGGCGACCGCGATCGGGGCGCTCCTCGCCCTCGGGATCCTCGCCATGACGATCGGGCTCATCCGCTCCGAGACGGCTGATGAACTGCGCGTGCTCGAAGCGACCGGGGCGAGCACCTACGAGCGACGCACGATCGCCGCCACCACCGGCGCCGGGCTCGCCGGGCTCGCCGGACTCGTCGGCACGCTCGCGGCCTACCTGGGCTCGGCCGCCTTCCTCCTGCGCGGCAAGTTCGACTCGGTCGGGGAGCTGTGGAACGTCCCCCTGCTCGACCTCGTCCTCATCGTCGTGGGCCTGCCGGTTCTCGCCTACCTCGGGGTGTGGTTCCTCACGGGCAACCGGGCGCCGCGGCGACTGCGCGCGGCTATCGAGTGAGTCGGGCAACCGGGCGCCGGGCGGCGTACCATGAGCCGACCGGGCCGTCGGCCCGGTCGGGGGGAGGCCGTATGAGCGGGGTGCGCGTACTGGTCGGCACGTCCAAGGGCGCGTTCGTCATGAGCGCCGACGGCACGCGCCGGGACTGGCGGATCGACGGGCCCTTCTTCGAGGGCTGGGAGATCTACCACGTGAAGGGCTCGCCGGTCGACACGAACCGGGTCTACGCCTCCCAGTCGACGGGCTGGTTCGGCCAGATCGTCCAGCGCTCCGACGACGGCGGGAAGACTTGGGACACCGTGGGCAACCAGTTCGCCTACGACGGGGTGCCCGGCACCCACCAGTGGTACGACGGCACCCCCCACCCCTGGGAGTTCGCGCGCGTCTGGCACTTCGAGCCCTCCCTCTCCGACCCCGACGCGGTGCTCGCCGGCGTCGAGGACGCCGCCCTCTTTCGCTCCTCCGACGCCGGGGCCAGCTGGGCCGAGCTCTCGGGACTGCGCAACGGCGGGACCGGCTCGCGCTGGCAGCCCGGCGCGGGTGGCATGGCCGTGCACACCATCATCGAGGACCCGACGAACCCGAAGCGCCTCTACGTCGCGATCTCGGCGGCGGGGGTCTTCCGCTCCGACGACGGCGGGGTCACCTGGACGCCCAAGAACCGCGGCCTCGCCTCGGGGGAGATCCCCGACGAGGACGCCGAGGTGGGACACTGCGTGCACCGCATCGCCCTGCACCCCTCGGCGCCCGAGACGCTCTTCATGCAGAAGCACTGGGACGTGATGCGCAGCGACGACGCCGGCGACTCCTGGCGCGAGGTCTCGGGCGACCTGCCGACCGACTTCGGCTTCGCCATCGACGTCCACGCCCACGAGCCCGAGACGCTCTACGTCGTGCCGATCACGAGCGACTCGGTCCACTACGTGCTCGACGGGAAGCTGCGGGTCTACCGCAGCCGCACCGGTGGGGGCGAGTGGGAGCCGCTCACCAAGGGACTGCCCCAGGAGCACTGCTACGTGAACGTCCTGCGCGACGCGATGGCCGTCGACCGGCTCGAGGAGTGCGGCGTGTACTTCGGCACGACCGGCGGGCAGGTCTTCGCCTCGCCCGACGGCGGCGACTCCTGGCAGGCCATCGCCTCGAACCTGCCCCGGGTGCTCTCGGTCGAGGTCCAGACCCTGGCGTGAGCGAGATCCGCGTCGTCATCCCGACGCACCTGAAGACCCTCGCCCAGGTCACCGGCGAGGTGCGCCTCGAGGTCGCTGACCCCGTCACGACCGAGCGGGTCCTCGACGCCCTCGAGGCGCGCTACCCCGTGCTCGTGGGCACCATCCGCAACCCTGAGACGGGGGCCCGCCGGGCGTTCGTGCGCTTCTTCGCCTGCGAGGAGGACCTCTCCCACGACCCGCCCGAGCACCCCCTGCCCGAGGCGGTGGTGCGCGGGGTCGAGCCCTTCTTCGTCATCGGGGCGATGGCCGGCGGCTGAGCCGGGGCCGGGGCCTACGCTGCTCGCGTGAGCCACGACGCCAAGGTCCTCGTCGTCTCGGACAGTCTCGTCCGGGGCGAGCGCGAGGACCTCGCCGGGCCGGCGCTGCGCGGGCGCCTCGAGGGTGCCGGCTACGTCGTCGCCGAGGTGCGCGCCGTGCCCGACGGGGTCGGCTCGGTTGCGGGGGCGCTCACCGAGCTCTGTCGAGGTTTCGCCGGGCTCGTCGTCACGACCGGGGGGACGGGGTTCTCCCCGCGCGACGAGACCCCCGAGGGCACCCTCGCCGTGCTCGAGCGCGAGGCGCCGGGGCTCGCCGAGGCGATGCGCCTCGTCCACCCCCTCGGCCGGCTCTCGCGGGCGCGCGCCGGCACGCTCGGCCGGGCGCTCGTGCTCAACCTGCCGGGTTCACCGAGCGGCGCGCTCGAGTGCCTCGAGGCCGTGCTCGACGTTCTCCCCCACGCCCTCGACCTGCTCGCGGGCGAGAACGCCCCTCACCCGCCCGAGACGGGCGGCAGCACCGCGACCTCGTCGTAGGGGGCGACGGGGCTCTCGGGTCCCGCGGGCTCGCCGTTCACCCAGACCTGGCTCGTGGCGAGGATGGCGGCGAAGGCCTCGCCGTAGCGCGCGCGGGCGACCGCGAGCACCTTCTCGAGCGAGTCGCCCGCGACCTCGTCCTCGCGCACCCCGGCCGCCTCGCGCGCCGGGCCGAGGAGGAGCAGCCGGGCCATCAGCGCGTCGGCACCGGGCCGAGCACCATGACGGGCACGGCGTCACCCACAGCGGCGCCGTCGCCGTCCTCGAGGCGCGCGAGCGCGTTCGCCGAGGCGACGGCGTGCAGGAGGTGCGAGCCCTGGCGCGTGGTGCCCACCACGTGAAGGCGCCCGTCGCCGTCGAAGGCGACCTCGACGTGCACGAGGTGGGTGCGCCCGTCGGGCCGGCGAGCGAGCGCGACGTCGCACGTGGCGAGGGTCGTCGGCCGCTCGAGCTCGCGGTGTCCGGCGAGGGCGCGCAGCGCCGGGCGCACGAAGAGCTCGAAGCCCACGAGGGTCGAGACGGGGTTGCCGGCCAGGGCGAAGACCGGCTGACCGGTGGGGGTGCGGCCGTACGTGAAGGGCTTGCCGGGCTTGATCGCGACCTGCATCGACCAGGCCCGCTCGGGACAGAGCGTGGCGACGACGGACTTGACGAAGTCGGCGTCGCCCACGCTCACCCCGCCCGTCGTGACGACCGCGTCGCAGCTGGCGAGCCCGCGAACGAGCGCCGCCTCGATGGCCGCGGCGTCGTCACCGACGTGGCCCAGGTCGACCGGCTCGAACCCCGAGGCGACGAGCGTCGAGAGCAGGGTCGGGCGGTTGGTGTCGCGGATCGCGCCGGGGACGAGCACGGGCTCGTCGCTCAGCTCGTCGCCGGTCGAGAGCACGCCCACTCGGGGCCGGCGGTGCACCACGACCGCGGCGAGACCCTGACCGGCGAGGACCCCGCGGTGGGCTGGGGTGACGACCTCGCCGGGGGCGAGCAGCGCGGCGCCCACGGCGACGTCCTCGCCGGCGCGACGGATCGACTCTCCGGGGTCGACCGGGCGCTCGATGACGACGGCGTCGCCCTCGCGCGCGGTGTCCTCCTGGCGACAGACGGCGTCGGCACCCCTGGGCACCGGCGCCCCGGTCATGATCCGGATCGCCTCGCCGGCGCCGAGGGCGAGCGACCCGCTCTCGCCGGCGAAGACCGAGCCCACGAGGCGAAGTCGCGCGGGGGCGCCTCGGGTGTCCCCGCTGCGCAGCGCGTAGCCGTCCATCGAGGAGTTGTCAAAGGGCGGCACCGCCTCACGCGCGGTGACGGTCTCGGCGACGACACAGCCGACGGCGTCCTCGAGGGGGAGGGCGACCGGGGCGAGGGGCTCGAGCCCGGCGAGGACGCGCTCGCGCGCCGCCTCGAGGTCGATCACGTCGACTCGACCCCGACGATCGGCTCGGTCGCGCTGCTCCAGGCGGAGCCGCCGGGGAAGTGCTCGCGCTTCCACAGCGGGACGGTGCGCTTCAGGGCGTCGATGCAGAAGCGGCCGGCCTCGAAGGCCTCGGCCCGGTGGGGGGAGGCGACGACGACGAGCACCGTCGCCTCGCCGAGCTCGACGCGCCCCACCCGGTGGTGCAGGGCGACGGCCGCGACCGCGGGCCAGCGGCGCCGAGCCTCCTCGGCGACCTCCTCGAGTCGAGCGAGGGCGTGGGGCTCGCTCGTCTCGTACTCGAGCGCCACCACCTCGTCGTGGTCGGCCGAGTGGTCCCGGACCGTCCCGGCGAAGGTCACGACGGCGCCGCAGTCGGGCCGCGTGGCCCAGGTGACCAGGGGGTCGAGGGCGAGGGGCTCGGGAGTGACCGCGACCCAGGTCGGCGATGACGGGAGCGCCACGGCGCTCATCCTACCGACGGACCCTCGCGCGCCGTCGGGTCCCCCGGTCGCCCGAGGTGGCGCACGTGCGGCCGAAATGAGCTGACACTGCCGAAGGTGCGTCGAAAGGCGCACGATGTTACAGTGCCTGCGTCGAGGGGGGACCCATGGTGAGTCGGACGATGGGGCGCCGCGCGCGCCGCGTCGGCGCGGGCGCGACGACCCTCGCCCTCGTGGCCCTCGGCGCCCAGGTCGGGCTCTCACCCTCGGGGGCCGCGTCGCGGCCCCACGCCTCGGGCACCGTCGACGTGCTCTACGCCGGCTCGCTGCTCGAGCTGATGCAGCGCTCCCTCGCCCCGGCCTTCCACCGGGCGACCGGCTACAGCGTGAGCGGCTTTCCCAACGGGTCGAACGCCCTGGCGAGCGAGATCAAGGGCGAGACCCAGGCGGCCGACGTCTTCATCAGCGCCTCGCCGGGCGTGAACGACTCGCTCGCGGGCAAGGGCAACGGCGACTGGCTCTCCACCTACAGCGCCTTCGGCGACTCGCCCCTGGTGCTCGGCTACAACCCGGCCTCGCGCTTCGCGAGGGAGCTGCGCGCCGAGCCGTGGTACGACGTGGTGGGCCGTGCGGGCTTCCACCTGGGGCGCACCGACCCCGCGACCGACCCCAAGGGCGTGCTCGCCGTCGACGCCCTCGAGGGCGTGGCCCTCAGCTACGACCGGCCCCGGCTCGACGCGCTGGCGACCGCCACCGCCGACGTCTTCCCCGAGACGGCGCTCGTGGGCGAGCTCCAGGCCGGTCAGCTCGACGCCGGGTTCTTCTACGCCGTCGAGGCCTCGGCCGCGCACCTGAGGACGGTCCCCCTCGTCGGCACCGCGCTCTCGGCCACCTACACCGTGGCGCGGCTGAACCGCGCGCCCCATCCGGCCGCCGCCCGGGCCTTCGTCCGGTTCCTCCTCGGGCCCGTCGGGCGCCGGCTCCTGCGCGCGAACGGGATCACCCCGATCGTGCCCGCCCGGTCGGTGGTCGTGCGTGGCTCCACCACGACGTCGGGACCGGCCACGCCCACGACGTGAGCGGCCCCGCCTGGCGCAGCCCCCTCGCCTGGCTCGGGGGGCTCCTCGCCCTCTACCTCGCCTACCCCCTCGGCGCCTTCGCGGTGCGCCTCGTGCGATCGCCCGAGCGGGGCTTCCACGCGCCCGGACTCGGGGCAGCCCTGGGGGTCTCGCTCGAGGGCGCGACGATCGCCGTGGCGGTGGTGACCCTCCTCGGCGTGCCCCTGGCCTACCTCCTCGCGCGCTCGCGGGGGCGCGTCGCCGCGCTCGTCGGGCTCGTCGTCTCGATCCCGCTCGCGCTGCCGCCGCTCATGGGCGGGATCGTGATGGTCTACCTCGTCGGCCCCTACACCGCCCTCGGGCGGCTCTTCGGAGGGCGGCTCACCGACTCCATGGCCGGGGTCGTCATCGCGATGTCCTTCGTCTCGGCGCCCTTCCTCGTCGTCGCGGCCCGGGCGGCCTTCACCCGGGTCGAGCCGTCGCGCCTCGACGTCGCCGCGACCCTCGGCCACGGCGAGGTGTCGCGCTTCTGGCGCGTGGCGGTGCCCGAGGCCGGCGAGGGGATCCGCGCCGGGATGCTCCTCACCTGGCTGCGGGCCTTCGGCGAGTACGGCGCGGTCGTGGTGCTCGCCTACAACCCGGCGTCCCTGCCCGTCTACACCTACAACCAGTTCAGCGGCCGGGGACTGCCCACGACGCTCGCCCCGACGGCGCTCGCGCTGCTCGTGGCGCTGGTGGCGGTCGGGCTCTCGCGGGTGCGCCGGACGCGCGCCGTCGCCCCTTCGCCCGCGCTCGCGTCGGTCCCGCCCGCCCCGGCGGGCGCGCGCGACCGGGGGACGGCCTCGACGCCCCAGCCGGTGTCCTTCGACCTCGACCACCGGGTGGGCGCGTTCCACCTGCGCCTGGCCCACGAGGGCGCGACCCCCCACCTCGGGGTCCTCGGGCCCTCGGGCGCCGGCAAGTCGGTCCTGCTGCGGGCCCTCGCCGGGCTCTACGGCGCCGCCCCCGGCCCGGTCGCCTACGGGGCCGAGGACGTGACCGGGGTCGCGACCGAGCGGCGCCGCGTGGGCTACGTGGCCCAGGGCTTCTCCCTCTACCCCCACCTGAGCGTCTGGCAGCACCTGCTCTTCGCGCGCGCGGCCACCCCCGAGCGTGCCGCGTACTGGATCGAGAACCTGCGCCTCTCGGGCCTCGAGCACCGCCGCCCGGGCGAACTCTCGGGCGGCCAGCGCCAGCGCGTCGGGCTCGCCCAGGTGCTCTGCTCGGACCCGCGGGTGCTCCTGCTCGACGAGCCCTTCTCCGCCCTCGACGTGCCGGTGCGCCTCGAGCTGCGCGCCGAGGTGCGCCGCCTCCAGCGCGAGACCGGCCTCGCGACGGTGCTCGTCACCCACGACCCCGCCGAGGCGGCCCACCTCTGCGACGAGATCCTCGTCGTCGACGGGGGCGGTCTCCTCCAGCGCGGCCCCACCCGTGAGGTCTTCGCCCGGCCCGCCTCGAGCGCCGTCGCGCGACTGCTCGGGGTCGAGAACCTGCTCGTGGGCGTGGTCGCGGGGGTCGACGCGATCGCCGTGGGCGACGGGCGCCTCACGGCCCCGACCCGCGGGCTCGCCCCCGGGACGACGGTCCACTGGAGCGTCCGGCCCGAGCGGGTGCGCGTCGAGCCCGGGGTCGAGCCCCCCGGCGCGCTCGGGGCGCGGGTCGTCGACGTCGTCGACACCGGGCTCGCCTACGACCTCGTCCTCGACCTCGGGGCGGGGGCCGAGCTGCGCGCGCGCGCCGACGACCCGCCCCGCGTGGGCGAGCGGTGCGCGGTCGTGGTCGAGCCCTCGGCCCTCACGCTCTGGCCGGTCGAGGGCGAGGGGCTCGGGGCGCCTCAGTAGCGCTCGGGGATCTCCAGGCTGACGTTGGTCGCCTTCACCACGGCGTCGACGACGACCCCCGGGGCGAGGCCGAGCTCGTCGGCCGCCTCGCGGGTGACGACCGAGACGAAGCGGTGCGGGCCGGCCTGCACCTCGACCTGGGCGACGACCGTGTCGCGCACCACCCGGGTCACCAGGCCGACGAAGCGGTTGCGCGCCGACTGGGCGCGCGGGCGCGAGGGCGAGGGGGCCTCGGCCTGGGCGACGGCCGCGGCGGCGAGGTCCTCGCCGGCGAAGACCCGGCGCCCGTCGGCATCGAGGCTCGAGGCGAGCCGCCCCGACTCGGCCCAGCGGCGCACCGTGTCGGGCGAGACCCCGAGCAGCTCGGCCGCCTGGGTGGTGCGGTAGAGGCTCACGGCTCGACCCTAGCCAGGCCGTCCCGGGCTAGCCGCCGATCATCGACATCGAGCGGCGCGGGGCGAGGAAGCCCGGCTCGTTGATGGCGTGACCGGGGTGCTTCGCCCCGACGGCCGCGCGCAGCACGTCGGCCACCGCCTCGTCGGAGCCGCCCGCGCGCATCACGTCGCGCACCGAGAGCTCGTCGTCGGAGAAGAGGCAGTTGCGGATCGCCCCGTCGGCCGTGAGGCGCAGCCGGTTGCACGCGCCGCAGAAGGGCTGGGTGACGCTCGAGATGAACCCCACCTCGCCCCGACCGTCGGCGAAGGCGAAGCGCTCGGCCGGCGCGGCGTCGTGGCCGCCGAGGGGCACGAGGGGGAAGTGCGCGCCGATCGTGGCGGCGACCTCGGCCCCGGGCACCAGTCGGTCCCGCTCCCAGTGGCCGCCGGCGTCGAGGGGCATGAACTCGATGAAGCGCACGACCCGGCCCGTCTCGCGCGCGAAGCGCGCGAAGTCGAGGACCTCGTCGTCGTTCTCGCCGCGCAGCACCACGACGTTGACCTTGAGCGGGGCGAGCCCGGCCGCCTCGGCGGCGTCCATCGCCCCGAGCACCGTCGCCAGGTCCCCGCGCCGGCGGATCGCGGCGAAGCGCTCGGGGCGCAGCGAGTCGCAGCTCACGTTCACCCGGGTCAGCCCGGCCTCGGCGAGGGGCCGGGCGAGCGGGGCGAGCAGGGTGGCGTTGGTCGTGAGGCTGAGGTCGGCGAAGCCGATCCCCGCGAGCAGGGCGACGAGGTCGACGAGGTTGCGCCGCACGAGCGGCTCGCCCCCGGTGAGGCGCACCGAGGTGACCCCGAGGGCGCGCGCCACGCGCCCGAGCCGGGCGATCTCTTCGAAGCTGAGCAGCTCGGCGCGCGGCAGGAAGGTCATGTCCTCCTCGGGCATGCAGTAGACGCAGCGCAGGTTGCACCGGTCGGTGACCGAGATCCGCAGGTCGTCGTGGACCCGCCCGTAGCGGTCGACGAGGGGCCCCTCGAGCCCTCCCGCGGGGGCGGGCGCCGCGGGGACCGCGGCCGCGCCCGGGTGGGGGCGCACCGACACCGCGACCGGCGCGGGGCCGCCGGGCGAGGCGTCTCCGAAAGCGACCCGGGGGTCGGAGAGTGCCACTGGGAGCGATGCTAACGGGCCGGTCGTTCTCCGGCCCGGCTCGGGGCTAGGGCGCCCCGGGGACGCCCCGGCCCCAGGCGCCCGAGCGGCCGCCCTCCTTCGCGTCGAGGGCGAGGGCCTCGACGTGGGCCGCGGGGTCGGCGTCGCCGATCGCCTGGACGAGGCTGAGGGCCGCCACCGCGCAGGCCGTCAGGGCCTCCATCTCGACCCCGGTGCGCTGGGTGGCCGTCACGGTCGCGGCGACCGCGAGGCCGCCCTCGACCGGGGTGACGCGCACGTCGACGTCGGAGAGGGCGAGCGAGTGACACAGCGGGATCAGCTCGTCGGTGCGCTTGGCGGCGAGCACGCCCGCGACGCGCGCCGCGTGGCGCGCCCCGAGGCCGTCCTCGCGCGCGGGCAGCTCGGCGAGGTCGGCGCTCGTCACGACGAGACAGCTCGCCTCGGCGCGCCGGCGCGTCGGGGGCTTATCCGAGACGTCGACCATGCGCAGCTCGCCCTCGGCGTTCACGTGCGAGAAGGGCCGGTCCATCGTCACGCTCGGTCGCCTCCTCGGTTCGTGCGCAGTGTAGTGAGAGGACGCGCCCGAGGTCCCGGTCGGCCCCGCGCGCGACTAGACCGGGGCCGTGGCCGGGGAAGGCGACGGGGGGAGCGGGCGCGACGAGCGCGTGCCGGTGGGCCGGCGGGTCTTCCTCTCCCTGGGCGCCCTCGCCACCCTCGGGGTGGTCTTGGGCTCGCGCCTGCAGAGCGCGGCGCGCGGGGCGCTCGGCACGGGGCTCGGTGGCCTCCTGCCCTTCGGCGACCGGTTCCGGCTCTACTCGATCACCGGGGGCTACCCGGCCGTCGCCCCCGCGGCCTACCGGCTCGAGGTCAGTGGGCTCGTGGAGCGGCCCGTGACGCTCACCCTCGCCGACCTCGAGGCCATGCCCGCGACCCGGCTCGTGCGCACGTTCCAGTGCGTGACGGGCTGGTCGGTGCCCGAGGTCGAGTGGGAGGGCGTCGCCCTCTCGGCGATCCTCGAGCGGGTCGGGGTGCGCCCGGGGGCGGTCGCGGTCAGCTTCGACTCCTACGACCGCGCCGACACCGAGAGCCTCACCCTCGACCAGGCGCGCCTGCCCGACGTGATCGTCGCCTACCGGATGCTCGGCGCGCCGGTGACCCGCGAGCACGGCGGGCCCGTGCGCCTCTACGTCGCCCCGATGTTCGGCTACAAGTCGCTCAAGTGGCTCTCGGCCATCCGGGTGGTCGACCGGGTCGAGCCCGGCTTCTGGGAGCGCAACGGCTACCCGGTCAACGGCTGGCTCGACGGATCGACGGGCCCCACCGACCCGCGCGAGGGTCTCGTCTGATGGCCCGAGGGGGAGGGTCCCTGCTGCGCTTCAGCGCGACCCAGCGCGCGGCCCACTGGGCCAACGCCGCCCTCTTCGCCGCCCTCGTCGTGACGGCGATCCCGCTCTACTTCGGCTCGCTGTTCGGGGTCGTGCTCGCCCGCCACGTGGTCGAGGAGGTCCACCTCTGGTGCGGGCTCGCGCTGCCCGTGCCCCTCGGGGTGTCGCTGCTCGGGCCCTGGGGGGCGCCGATGCGCGCCGACCTCGCCCGGGTCAGCCGTTGGACCCACGAGGAGGTGGAGTGGCTGCGCCGTCTCGGGCGACGCGCCCTGCGCGCGGACAAGTTCAACCCCGGCCAGAAGCTCAACGCCGTCGTCGTGGGCGCGGCGTCGCTCGTGCTGCTCGCCACCGGAGCGATGCTCCAGTGGTTCTCGCCCTTCCCGGTCGCCTGGCGCTCGGGGGCGACCGACGTCCACGACCTCTTCGCCTTCGCGATCACCCTGGTCGTCGTGGCTCACGTCGTCATGGCCCTCACCCACCCGGCGGCGCTCTCGGCCATGGTCCGGGGCCGGGTCAGCGAGGCGTGGGCGAGGCGCCGCGCGCCGGCCTGGGCCGAGGAGTTGGGCCTCGACGGGCCCGCCCCCGCGACGGAGCCCGCCGACCCCGAGCCGGTAGCCTCGGGCTAGGACGTATCGACCCCTCGAGCGAGAAGGTGGTGGCGTCATGGTCGCAGCCCACGAGCGGACCCCTCGGGTCTCCTCCCCCCAGACGACCTCGGTCGGGATCCCGGCGGTGCGTCACGCGATGGGCTACGCCCTGCGCGAGATGGGCCCGGTGCGCGGGGCGCGCACGCTGCTCTCGATGAACCAGGCGAGCGGGTTCGACTGCCCGGGCTGCGCGTGGCCCGACCCGGTCGCGAAGGAGCGCAGCGTCGCCGAGTTCTGCGAGAACGGGGCGAAGGCCGCGGCCTGGGAGGCGACGACGGCCCGGGTCGACCGTGACTTCTTCGCGACCCACTCGATCGACGAGCTGCGCGCGATGGACGACCACACCCTCGAGCACTTCGGGCGCCTCGCCGAGCCCGTGCACCTCGCCCCGGGCGCCACCCACTACGCGCCCATCCCCTGGGACGACGCCATCGCCCTCGTGGCCGAGCGCCTGCGCGCGATGCCCTCGCCCGATCGGGCCGCCTTCTACACGAGCGGGCGCGCGAGCAACGAGGCGGCCTTCGTCTACCAGCTCCTCGCGCGCCGCCTCGGCACCAACAACCTGCCGGACTGCTCGAACATGTGCCACGAGTCGAGCGGCACGGCCCTCGCCGAGACGATCGGGATCGGCAAGGGCGTCGTGACCCTCGAGGACATCACCGACCACGCCGAGCTGATCGTCGTGGTGGGCCAGAACCCCGGCACCAACCACCCCCGCATGCTCACCGCCCTCGAGGCCGCCAAGCGCCGCGGCGCCCGGATCGTCGCGGTCAACCCGCTGCCCGAGGCCGGCCTCGGGCGCTTCAAGAACCCCCAGAGCGTGCGCGGGCTGCTCGGGGCGGGCACCCAGCTCACCGACCGCCACCTGGCGCTGCGGGTGAACGGCGACCTCGCCCTCTTCGCCGCCGCCAACAAGGCGCTCCTCGAGCGCGAGGCGCGCCGGCCCGGCTCCACCCTCGACGCGGCGTTCATCGACGCCCACACGAGCGGCTTCGAGGCGGCGGCCGCCCACTGGCGCGCGCTCGACGGGGGCGAGCTCGAGCGCCTGAGCGGGATCCCCCGCGCCGAGCTCGAGGCCTTCGTCGACGACGTCGTCGCCGCGAGGAGCGTGGTGGTGACCTGGGCGATGGGGCTCACCCAGCACCGCAACGCCGTCGCCACGATCCGCGAGATCGTGAACTTCCTCCTGCTGCGCGGCAACATCGGCCGACCGGGCGCCGGCCCCTCGCCGATCCGGGGCCACAGCAACGTCCAGGGGGACCGCACCATGGGCATCTGGGAGAAGGCGCCCGACGCCTTCTTGGACCGCCTCGCCGCCGAGTTCGGCTTCGAGCCGCCCCGCGAGCCCGGCTACGACACCGTGGAGACCATCCGGGCCCTGCGCGACGGGCGCGTCGACGTCTTCGTGGCGCTCGGGGGCAACTTCGTCGCGGCCACGCCCGACACGGCCGTCACCGAGGCGGCGATGGCGAACACCGCCCTCAGCGTGCACGTCGCCACCAAGCTCAACCGCTCCCACCTCACGACCGGGCGCGAGGCGCTGATCCTGCCGTGCCTCGGGCGCAGCGAGCGCGACCGCACCGGCGGGCGCGACCAGGTCGTCACCGTCGAGGACTCGATGGCCATGGTCCACGCCTCGCGCGGCCGGCTCGAGCCCGGCTCGGCGGCGCTGCGCAGCGAGGTCGACATCGTGACCTCGATCGGCGCCGCCCTCTTCGGCGACGACCTCGGCTGGCGGGCGATGGGCCAGGACTACCGCGTGATCCGCCGCCACATCGAGCGCGTCGTGCCGGGCTTCGAGGGCTACGAGGAGCGCATCGAAGAGCCCGGCGGCTTCCAGCTGCCGCGCCCGCCGCGCGACTCGCGCACCTTCCCGACGAGTGACGGGCGGGCCCACTTCAGCGTGAACGAGGTCGACGCCGTCGAGGTGCCCGAGGGCCACCTGCTCCTCCAGACCCTGCGCTCCCACGACCAGTTCAACACCACCGTCTACGGCCTCGACGACCGCTACCGCGGGATCCGCGGGGGGCGACGGGTCGTCTTCGTGAACGGCGCCGACCTCGCCGCGCGCGGGCTGGCCGACGGCGACCTCGTGGACCTGGTGAGCGTGTTTCGCGACGGCGAGCGGCGCGCGAGCGCGTTTCGCGCCGTGGCCTACCCGACGCCGCCGGGCTGTGCCGCCGCCTACTTCCCCGAGGCCAACGTGCTGGTGCCCCTCGACTCGACGGCGCTCGGCTCGAACACCCCGACCTCGAAGTCCGTCGTGATCCGCCTCGAGCCCGCGACCGCGCGCCCGGGCGGCGACGAGCGACGGGT
>JAKBNI010000119.1 GCA_021831125.1 Actinomycetes bacterium
CACCAGGTGGCCCTGCTCGAGCTGCTGCGCGCCGAGGTGGCCGAGTGCGGGCTGTGCGTCGTGGCGACCCTGCACGACCTCACCCTGGCCGGCCAGTTCGCCGACCGGCTCGTGCTCGTCGACGCCGGACGCGTGGTGCTCGAGGGCCCTTCGCGTGAGGTCGTACGCAGCGAGGCGCTCGCGCGCAGCTACCAGATGGCGCTGCGCGTCGTCGACGTCGACGGCGCCGACGTCGTCGTCCCGGCGCACCGCGGCCTTACCGCGAGGTAGCCGGCTGCACGGGGAGCGGGCGAGGGCTCCCGTAGACTTTCGCGAAAGCCTGAAGGGAGTCGCGTGCGGCGCACCAAGATCGTTGCCACCATCGGTCCGGCCTCGGAGTCCGCGGAGCGCCTGGCCGAGCTGGTAGCGGCGGGGGTGGACGTCTTCCGGCTCTCCTTCGCCCACGGGGACATCCCCTCGGGGATCGAGCGGCTGCGTCGCGTGCGCGCGGCCGCGCCCGACGTGGCGATCATGGTGGACCTGCCCGGCCCGAAGATCCGCGCCGGATCCTTCGGCACCTCGGCGGTGACCCTGGAGGTGGGCGACGAGTGCGAGCTCGCCGAGGGCGTCGACGAGACCTCGACCCCCGAGCGCATCGTGGTCGAGCGCGCCGACGTGGTGGGCCTCCTGCGCCAGGGCGACAAGGTCCACATCGGCGACGGCGGGGTGTCGCTTGAGGTGGTGCGCCCCGGGACCCCGGCCCTCACCCGGGTGATCGCGGGCGGGGCGGTGATGGGCAAGCCGGGCCTCAGCCTGCCGAGTTCGATCATGAACGAGCGACTGCCCACCGACGGCGACCGGGCCCGGCTGCAGGCCCTGCGCGACGAGGAGTTCGAGATCCTCGCCGTCAGCTTCGTGCGCTCGGCCTTCGACGTCGAGTCCGTGCGCGCGGTGCTCTCGCGCGACGACGTGATGATCATGGCCAAGATCGAGACGGGCGAGGCCATCGACAACCTCGACGAGATCATCGAGCACGCCGACTCGATCATGGTCGCGCGCGGCGACCTCGGGGTGCGCCTGCCCATCGAGGAGGTCCCCCACCTCCAGAAGGAGATCGTGCGCTCGGGCATCCGCTACGCCCGTCCAGTCGTGGTGGCGACCCAGATGCTCGAGTCGATGACCCACGCGCGCATGCCCACGCGCGCCGAGGTGACCGACGTCGCCAACGCCGTCCTCGACGGGGCGAGCGCGGTCATGCTCTCGGCCGAGACGGCGATCGGCGACGACCCGGTCGGGGTCGTCCAGACGATGGACCGCATCGTGCGCCGAGCCGAGCGCTCCTTCCCCTACGCCGAGTGGGGCGCGTCGCTCGGCGTCCAGCGCCTCACGGCCTCCTCGACCCAGGCGACGCGGGTGACCGCCGCGGTGACCGGGGCGGCGTGGCGCGCGGCGATGGACGAGAAGGCCGTGGCGATCGTGGCGTGCACCCGCTCGGGCCTGACGGCGCGGGCCATCTCGCGCTTCCGCCCGCCGATGCCCATCGTGGCGATCACCCCGAGCCGCGCCACGGCGCGCCAGCTGGCCTCCTCCTGGGGCGTCCAGGAGGTGGTCCTCTCGGCGGCGAGCGACATCGAGACACTCTGTGAGGTGGCGATCAGCGAGCTCAAGAGGATCGGGCTCGCCCGCAGCGGCGACGCCGTCGTCTTGATGGCGGGCTCGGCCTCGGGCGGCGCGGCCGTCACCGACACGGTGCGGATGCTCGTCGTCCCCTAGGCGATGCCCGGACGAGCCCGACGCCCGTGCGCGGCGCGGCCTCGTTAGAGTCCTCACGCGGAGACGACCGAGGGGGAACGATGGCCGAGCTGCGGGTCGAGGGTGACGAGGTCGTCCTGCGCTTGAGCGTGCTCGAAAGGGTCGAGGCGCTGCACGGAGACCTGCGCGAACCCCGAGCCCGGGTCCGCGACGTGCGGGTCGTGGACGACGCCTACGCGGCCGTCCACGGGCTGCGCTGGCCGGGCACGGGCGTCCCCGGCGTCCTCCTCGCCGGGACCTTCCGGAGCCGGGGCGCCAA
Source organism: Actinomycetes bacterium (assembly GCA_021831125.1). GTDB lineage: Bacteria > Actinomycetota > Acidimicrobiia > Acidimicrobiales > RAAP-2 > RAAP-2. Next base: position 2,051 of record JAKBNI010000119.1, read on the forward strand.
GACCTTCGCCGTGGTCCACGGACGCCCGGGGGGCGTGCGCGTCGTGTTCGACGGGGGCGCCTTCGACGAGTGGGTCGTCGGGTGCGACGACCCGGGCGCCGTGGCCGACGCCCTCACCGGCGGTGCCCGCCTCGCCGACTGACCCCCGCCCTCGCTCGGCGGCGGGACCGGCCGGCGGGGCACGTGACTAGGCGGTGAGGGCGGCGAGCGCCATGCGCCGAAGGAGGGCCGCGACCCGAGGGTCCGCGCTCGCCGTGGCGCTGTGGGGGGTGGAGTTGAGCAGGCCGAACACCGCGTGGGCGCGCACCCGGGCCTCGGCAGGCGCGACGCGGGGGCGCCCGCGACCCAGAACGTCCACCCACACCTCCACGTACTCGCGCTGGAGCGTGCGGACCTGGTGCGCCGGCGACGCCGAGAGGTTGGCCAGGTCGCGGTCCTGGACCCGGATGAGGTCGGCCCCGACGAGGGCGAAGTCCGTGTGGAACGCGACGAGCCCCTCCAGGGCCCGCCTCGCGCCACGCGCTCGCTCGACGACGAGGGTCCCACCGACCAAGAGCTCGCGGCTCACCCCGACCAGGAGCTCGCCCAGCACGGCGTCCTTGCTCGCGAAGTGCTTGTAGACCGCGGGCCCGCTGACGCCCACCGCCTCGCCGAGCTCCTCGATGGTGACCCCGTGGAAGCCGCGCGCGGCGAACAGGTGCGCCGCGGCCGCGAGGATCTGGTCACGCCGGGCCGCCCCGGCGGGGTCGCGGAGGTGGGACAGGACGGACGACACGGGAGCCTCTAGCGCACGAGGTTAGTCGTTGCTAACCTCGTGGGCATGTCCGACCCGCCGCGACGCGAGCGCCCGGCGTCACCCCCGCGCGTCGGCCACGCGCTCCCCGGCGCGTCGAGCGACGTCGCGGCGAACCGGGAGGCCAACCTCGCCCTCGTGTCCGACCTGCGCGCCCGACTCGAGGCGGCCCGTCGGGGCGGGCCCGAGGCGGCACGCCGCCGTCACCTCGAGCGGGGCAAGCTCCTGCCCCGCGAGCGCGTCGAGCGACTCCTCGACCCGGGGACGGCGTTCTTGGAGCTGTCGCCCCTGGCCGCGAGCGGTCTCTACGACGACGAGGTGCCCGGGGCCGGGATCATCACCGGGGTGGGGAGGGTCGCGGGGCGCACGTGCGTCGTGGTCGCGAACGACGCGACCGTGAAGGGCGGCACCTACTACCCGATGACCGTGAAGAAGCACCTGCGGGCCCAGGAGGTCGCGCGCGAGAACCGACTGGCGTGCCTCTACCTGGTCGACTCCGGCGGCGCGTTCCTGCCCCGCCAGGACGAGGTCTTCCCCGACCGGGACCACTTCGGCCGGATCTTCTTCAACCAGGCGCGCCTGAGCGCGAGCGGGGTCGCCCAGGTCGCCGCGGTCCTGGGGTCGTGCACGGCCGGCGGGGCGTACGTGCCGGCGATGAGCGACGAGGTCGTGATCGTGCGGGACCAGGGCACCATCTTCCTCGGCGGGCCACCGCTGGTGCGCGCCGCCACCGGCGAGGTCGTCACCGCCGAGGAGCTCGGCGGCGCCGAGCTGCACGCGACGCGCAGCGGCGTCGTCGACCACCTGGCCGAGAACGACGCCGAGGCGCTCGCCACGATCCGCTCGATCGTGGCGACGCTGCCGAGGGACCCCGCGCCCGCGTGGTCGCGCGAGCCGGCCGCGCCGCCGGCGTTCGACCCCGAGGAGCTCTACGGCGTCGTGCCCGCGAGCACCCGCACCCAGTACGACGTGCGCGAGGTGATCGCCCGGCTCGTCGACCGCTCCGAGCTGCTCGAGTTCAAGCCCGACTACGGGACGACCCTCGTCACCGGGTTCGCCCGGCTCGAGGGTCACCCGGTGGGGATCGTCGCGAACAACGGCGTCCTCTTCTCGGAGTCGGCGCTCAAGGGGGCCCACTTCGTCGAGCTCTGCGACCAGCGGCGCATCCCCCTGGTGTTCCTCCAGAACATCTCGGGCTTCATGGTGGGCCGGGCCTACGAGGCCGAGGGGATCGCCAAGCACGGGGCCAAGATGGTCACCGCGGTGGCCTGCGCGAGCGTCCCCAAGCTCACCGTGGTGATCGGAGGCTCCTTCGGCGCCGGCAACTACTCGATGTGCGGACGGGCCTACGGGCCGCGCTTCCTCTGGATGTGGCCGAACGCGCGGATCTCGGTGATGGGCGGCGACCAGGCCGCCACCGTGCTCGCGACGGTGCGCCGCGACGCCCTGGA
>JAKBNI010000025.1 GCA_021831125.1 Actinomycetes bacterium
ACACGACGACCGCGGTGCGACGGGCCTGGACGCTGCCGGGCGGGCCCGAGCTCGAGGCGCTCGCCACCCGGTGGGCCGCGCGCGCCGCGGGCTACGACGTCGTCGTCTACCGCGGCCCGACGCCCGAGGACCTCCTCTCCGAGCGGGCCCGCCTCGCCGCCCTCATCGGCTCGGCCGTCCCCGACCCGGGCGTCGGCACCGAGCCCGAGCGCTGGGACGGGGCGCGGGTGCGCGCCCTCGAGGCCCGCGTCGAGCAGATGGGGCGACTCTTCGACGTCGCGCTGGCGCGCGAGACCGCGAGCGGCCGGCTGGTGGGCTTCAGCGAGCTGACCGTCTCGCGAGAGCGCCCGCACAGCGCCTACCAGTGGGGCACGTTCGTCGAGACGGCCCACCGCCGCCGCGGGATCGCCGCGTGGCTCAAGGTCGAGGCGGCCCGCGCCCTCGTCGCGGCCTCGCCCGCCACGACGCGGATCCTCACCGAGAACGACGCGCGCAACGCGCCGGTCGTGGCGATGAACGAGTCGCTGGGCTTTCGCGTCACTGGTGTGAACCTCTCCTTCGCCGCCGACCTCTGATCAGAGCGGCCCGCGCGGGACGTGGATCCACCCCTCACGGGCGGCGCGCGCGGCCAGCTCGGGCGGGGGGCCCTCGGTGCGACCGGCGAGCGCCTCTACTCCGACGAGGGCCGAGACGGCCGCGTCGAGCACGTCGTCGGACGCCGCGGCCGCCTCGACGAGCCCGGGCTCGAGCGTGACGCCCCCGAACCCGCCGAGCGCGCCGAGGATCCGCCGGCGCACGGCCCGGGTCGCGGCGTCGCCGGCCGGACCGCCCTTGTAGCGCTCGCCGCGGCGCGCGAGCAGTCCCCAGGCCCTCAGCGCCGCCGCCGGGTAGACCTCGTAGACGTCGTCGGAGCCGTCGCGGGTGAGCGGCCGTCCCCGGCGGGCCGAGAGCTCGTGGAGCAGGTGCGCCGCGCGCATCGCCACCACGCCGATGAGGTCGCTCGAGACCGAGAGCGGGCGCACCCCGATCTCGAGCGCCGCCACGTGGGCGTCGGTCGCGCGGTGGCGCAGGTCGCGTCGCCGCGCGCCCGGGGGCCAGCCGGCGAAGCCGTGGTGGGCGGTGATCGCCTCGACGAAGTCGTCGGGCCAGCCGAGCGGCGCGTCGATCGCGAGCACCGCCCCCTCGGCGAGGGCGAGGATGGTCGCGTCGTCACCGGGGAGGGGACCATCGAGGTGCCAGCGGCCACCGGGCCGGGCGACGACGACCCCGGTGCGGCGCGGGTCGGCCGCGAGGTCGACCCCGACGACCGGCCTAGGCGCCGAAGTCCCAGGTGCCACCGGACTCGTAGTGGTGCACGACGTTCTTCGCCATGAGGATCCGGTGCACCTCGTCGGGGCCGTCGGCCAGGCGAAGGACGCGCGCCGAGAGGTACATCTGGGCGAGGGGCAGGTCGTTGGACACCCCCGCCCCGCCCCAGACCTGGATGGCGCGGTCGACGACCCGGTGGAAGGCGTGGGGCACGAAGACCTTGATCGCCGAGATCGCGGTGCGAGCCTGGGGGCTCGCCGAGGCGACCTTGTCGGCCGCGTCGATGGTCATCAGCCGGGCCGACTGCAGGTCGAGGTAGCTGTCGGCGATGAAGCCCTGGACGAACTGCTTGTCCTTCAACAGACCCCCGTGGACCTCGCGGGCGACGGCCCGCTCGACCATGAGGTCGAAGGCTCGCCACATCTGGCCCACGGCGTTCATGCAGTGGTAGACGCGGCCCGCGCCGAGGCGGTCCTGGGCCGCCTGGTGGCCCTCGCCGACCCGACCGAGGAGGTTCTCGATCGGCACGCGCACGTCCTCGTAGCGGATCTCGCAGTGGTCGGAGGTGGGATGGCCGAAGACCCCGATGCCGCGCACGATGTTCACCCCGGGGGTGTCGGCCGGCACGATGATCTGGGCCATGCGCCCCGAGGGGCCGTGCTCCCCGGTCGGGTCGACCGCCCGGCACATCACGATGAAGAAGTCGGCGTCGACGCCGTTGGAGGTGAACCACTTGTGGCCGTTGATGACCCAATGGTCGCCGTCGCGCACCGCCTCGGTGGTGATCGAGCGCGGGTCCGACCCGGCGTTCTCCGGCTCGGTCATCGAGAAGCCCGACTCGAGCTCGCCCGCCACGAGGGGCACGAGCCACCGGCGCTTCTGCTCCTCGGTGCCGTACTTCAACAGCACCGAGGCGTTGCCCGAGTTGGGCGCGGCGATGCCAAAGAGCGTCGGCCCGCCCACGGCGTAGGCCAGGATCTCGTAGAGGTAGGCGAGCGAGAGGAAGTCGAGGCCCGCCCCGCCGTACTCGGCCGGCAGGTGCGGCGCCCAGAGCCCCGCCTCGGCGACGGCCGCGCGGATCTCCTCGCGCCGGGCCCGGCTCGCGCGGCGCCGGCGCGCGCGCTCGTCGTCGCTGATCTCGGCCTCGCGCGGGGCACGCCAGAGCTCGTCCTCGTAGGGCAGGATCTCCTCGTTGACGAGCCGGGCCGCGCGCGCGCGCAGGTCGTTGATGCCCGGGTCGAGCCCGGTGATGGGACTGACGGAGATACCCATGGCCTCGCCGCCGACTCTAGGCCCTCTGGCGTGGGGCCTCGGCCGGCGGAAAGAGTCGGACCGACCCGGACAGACTCTTGGTATGGGCGCGCGAACTCCGAGACGCCGGGCGGGGGCCGTGGCGACCCTCTCCCTCCTCGCCGGGCTCGCCCTGACCCCGGCGACGGTCGCGGCGGCGCCGCCGGCCGACCGGATCGGCCCCGGCAAGACCCTGGTCACCCTGAGTGGCGGCGCGGCACCCGGGAGCCGGGCGGGCTCGAGTCGCGACGGCGCCGTCATCGCCCGGGTCCGTCGGATGCTGAACGCCCTGCCCGTCTACCGACCGGCCCTCGTGTGCCCCGACGACCTGACGGTCCCCTCCGTCCTCGCCTTCTACCGCACGCCCACGGCCTCGCCCTACGCCCGGGTGAGCTTCCAGCTCGGCGGCTGCCCCCGGGCCACCGTGACCCGGGGTGGGCGCGTCGTCGGCCCGCCCCTCGGCGGGCCCCGCCTGCTGGCCACCATCGACGCGATCCGAACCCTCATCGACCGTCCCAACCCCACCGCCTGAGGAGGCCCCATGACCACCCGCCACCGCCTCGTCGCCCTCGTGGGCGCGGCCTGTCTCGCCCTGGCGACGGGACCCGTCGCCCTGGGTGCGGGCCCGGCCGCGGCGAGTGCCGTGCCCACGTGCCGGCCGAGCCAGGTCCGGGTCACGACCGGGGTGGCCGAGGGCGCCGCCGGGACCATCTACGTCCCGCTCGTCTTCACCGACCGGGGAGCCGCCTGCGCCCTCTGGGGCGTGCCCAGCGTCCAGGCGGTGACCGCGACCCGCCACCCCGTCGGACCACCGGCGCGCAACGACTCGATCGGCCAGATGCCCGTGCGCCACGTCCTTCGCCGCGGACAGTCGGTCGCGAGCGCCTTCGGGGTCGCCGAGACCGGCAACTACCCGGCCAACCTCTGTCACGCCCGTCGCGCCTGGGGGGTGCGGGTGCGCCTCGGGGGCTTCGCCGGGCCGAGCTACGTCCGCCTGGGCATCAGCGTGTGCACGAGCCAGGCCTCGACCCACGTCCAGCTGGTCGTCCCGGGCCGGACCGGGGTGCCGACCTCGTGATCGCCGTGACGGGGGTCTGAGCCCCCGGGAATGCTCCCGCCGGGCGCGCGGTTCGTGTGTCTCGCCCAGGACTCCCACGGGCTGTACGTACTACAACTGGTGACCGAGCAGAGAGGCGCGTGACGTGGAGAAGCCGAAGACCGACGAGGGCGACGACAACCGCTTCGCGTGGAGGCCCGAAGACGTGGTCATCCTGCATCCGGGCGACCCTGGTTACCCGAAGAACCTCCCGCCGCTCCCGCCGGAGGACGACTCGACGGAGCCCCTCACGGCCCCTCCAGGCGACAATCTGAATCCATAACTCCTGGTCAATGGGGGTACAGGGTCACGGTCACCCCCCGCCACCCCCTAGAATGGGCCGACCACGCGCCGCCGAGGTCGCCACCCGCCGGGGTGGACCGAGCGGACCGCCTCCCACGAACCCGCGGGACCGACGACGTCGTGGCGGGTGCCCGAACGCGCCCGGGACAAGGAGAGACCATGCGACGAACCCTGCCGGCCGTCATGATGTCGGTCGTGACCGCGGCGGCCGTGCCCGCCACGATCTCGGCGACCCACGCCCCGGACCACGCGGCCGCCCCGGCCCGGGTGGTCCGACATATCGCCCACCCGCCCAGCCCGGCCGTCGTGCGGGCCCGGGCGCTGCGCCGGACCGTGGTGCGCCTGGCCGCCCAGCGCCGCACGACCCTCGGGGGGCTGCTCGACCAGTGGCAGCGCGTGGCGGTGTGTGAGGTCAACGGCAACTGGCACATGGTCGGGCCCGTCTACTCGGGCATCGGCTTTCTCAACTCCACCTGGGCCCAGTACGGCGGGCGTCAGTTCGCCGCGGTGGCCGGGCGGGCCGGGCGGCTCGCCCAGGTGCTCGTGGGCATGCGGGTGACCGGGGGCTGGGTGCCCGACCAGTACGGCTGTCAGCCCGGGGGCTGGTGAACACAGGGGCTTGTAAAGGGCGGGGCCCGAACGGCCCGGGCCAGCGTCGTAGATTCGATGGGGTGCCGCGCCCCCTCCGCCGACTCCTCCTCGCCCTGTGCGTGGTGGCCCTCGCGAGCCCCGTCACCGCCTCGGCCGCCACGGCACCCACCCCGGTGTCGGTCGGCTTCGACGTCAGCTTCCCCCAGTGCGGCCACACCCTGCCCCCGAGCCCCGGCTTCGGGATCGTCGGGGTGAACAACGGCCACGGCTTCTCCACCAACCCGTGCCTCGCCTTCGAGCTCGTCTGGGCCCAGGACGCCGCCAACGCGGCGCCGTCGTTCTACCTCAACACCCAGAACCCGGGGCCGGCCGGCGCCCCCGACTGGCCGGTGAGCCAGTCGACGCCCCAGGCCTGCGCGGGGAACAACTCGGCGGGCTGCGCCTACGACTACGGCTGGAACATGGCCAGCGCGTCGTACGCGTCGGTGCTCAGCGCCGAGGCCCAAGACGGCGCCGCCTCGCCGAGCGCGGCGGCCAACGCCGCCCACTGGTGGCTCGACGTCGAGACGGGCAACCAGTGGGAGACGACCGAGGGCCTCTACGCCAACAACGCGACCAACCAGTCCTACGACCAGGCCTCCCTCCAGGGGATGATCGGCTACCTCCAGAGCGTGGGCGCCACCCAGATCGGGATCTACTCGACGGTGCGCCAGTGGAGCGCGATCATGGGGGTGACCTCGGCCTTCGCCACGTTCCCGGCGTGGATCCCCGGGCTCGCGGCCACCCTCACCCAGGCGGTGAGCGCCTGTTCGACCACCTCGTTCAACGGCGGCCGGGTGGCCATGATCCAGTACCCGTCCCAGGGCTACGACGGCGACTACGTCTGCGGCCTCGTCGAGGCGCCCGTGACGATCTCGGTCTCGGCGAGCGGGTCGCTCGGCTTCAGCCAGCAGCTCGTGGCCACCAACGCCTCGGGTGCGGTCACCTACGCCCAGTCCTCCGGCCAGCCCCAGCTGGTGGTCTCGCCGAGCGGGCTGCTCACGACCTCGGGCGCCCTGGCCCAGGGCAGCTACTCCGCGAGCGGGACGATCACCGACGCCGCCGGGGACACCGGCTCGTTCCAGGTGACCCTCGACGTCGGCCAGCTGATCCAGCAGTCGCCCACCGCCGGGCGGGTCAAGGTCAGCGGGTCGGCCCGCTACTCCGCCCAGTTGCAGATGAGCGCCACCAGCCCGGTCGTCGCGCCGACCTTCGCCGAGACCTCCGGCCAGCCCCAGCTGGTGGTCTCGCCGAGCGGGCTGCTCACGACCTCGGGGACCCTGCCGGCCGGCACCTACACCGCGAGCGGGACGGTGAGCGACGTCCTCGGCGACTCGGGGACCTTCACCTTCACCCTCACCGTGGGTCAGCTCGTCCAGCGCCCACCGCTGCGCGCGAGCGTGTCGTCCGACCAGAGCGCGACCTACAGCGTCCAGCTCGACGTGGGGGCGAACCTCGGTCCGATCACCTACGTGCAGACCTCGGGCCAACCGGCCCTCGCCGTCTCGTCGAGCGGCCTCGTCACGGCCTCGGGGACGCTCGCGCCCGGGACCTACTCGGTGGCGGGCACGGTCACCGACACGACCGGCGACGCCGGCACCTTCTCTTTCACCCTCACCGTGACCCCGGCCGTCGTGACGACCACGACGACCACCCCGACGCCGCCCACCACCACGACCACCGTGCCCTCGCCACCGCGCGCCGTCGCCGTGATCGGCCGGGCCATCGCCGGGCGCACCCGGATCCTGACGGTCACCGGCTCGGGCTTCTACGGCCGGCCCCGGGTCACCAGCCACCCCGGCACCCGGGCGCTCGTCGCCCACGACACCGGCAGCCTGCTCGTGCTGCACGTGAGCGTGCGGCGCGGCTCGCGCAACGGCGTCTTCGTCTTCACCCTCGTGTTCAAGAACGGCCAGCGCTGTCGCGTGCGCTACGTCCAGGGCTGATCAGGTGAGGGACCGGCCCCGGGCCCGACGGGCCCGGGCGTCGCGCAGGACCCACGAGAACGGCACTCGGGCCAGCGCGGGGGGCAGGCGCCGGTAGAGCCGGGCGAGACCGGCTAGCTGGCGGCGCACCCGGGCCTCGTCCGACTCGCTGAGCCCGAGGCCGAGCAGCGTCCGGAAGGGCGGGTCGAGCAGGGCGAGGGTCGCGCGGGCGTGCCAGGGGCCCAGCAGCCGGGCGAGCGGCCGGGGCAAGAAGCCCAGCGTGACAAGGTCGACCAGGTAGCGCCGGGTCGCCTCGTCGACCGAGGCCTCGCCCACGCGCGCGCGCCAGTACGCGTCGAAGTCGGCTCGGGTCGCCGGCCAGAGCTCCGCGGGCACCTGCAGGGCCGTCGCGAGACGGGCCGAGCGCTCGTAGAGCGCGTCCCGGGTGGGCTCGTCGGGCGCCTCGCCGTAGAGATCGAGGACGTCGAGCCCGCCCCGGTAGAGGCAGGCCGCGACCCAGAGCTGCAGAGCGGGGTCGAAGGCGTCGTAGGCGACCGGGCTCGACTCGCCCGAGCGCACCCCGCGGTGCTGGCGCGACACCTCGCGGCGCAGCCAGTCGCGCTCCTCCTCGGTGCCGACCATCGCCAGGGCCAGGTAGCTGAGCGTCGTGCGGGTGCGCTTCACGGGGTGGCGGGTGAGCGCCCCCGACTCGACCCGGCTCTCGAGCACCGCCCGACCGACCGGGGCGAGCGAGAGCTGCATCACGACGTTGGCGCCGGCCGGCACGAGGGAGAGCCCGCTGAGGAGCCGACGCGCCACGAGGCGGTCGAGGTCACTCACGACGAGACGCGCACGACGAAGGGGCTGCGGCCGGGGGCCCGCTGGGGCGCGATCGGCCGGCTCGACGAGCCGCTCGTCGCGAAGACCTCGAGCGAGGTCGCGCGCCAGTCGCGCGCGGCGCCCGCGAGGAGCAGCCGCCCCGTGCGGTGGGCGCCGACGCAGACCTGGCGCAGTCCCGCGGCCACGCTCGTCGAGATCGAGAGGCCGTAGCAGGCGCGCCGCGGGCCGCCGTTGGTGACGGTCACGGTGATCGCCTCGCGGGCCGCCGCGCGCGGCGCGTCGGGCAGCCGGTAGGCGCAGACGGTCCGGCCGATCGCGTGGCCCGGTCGCGGGCAGCTGACGGGGTCGGCGATGGTCCCGGCGGCGTGCCACGACCAGGTCGCCGCGCCGGCTGCGGGTCCGAGGCCGAGCAGCGCCGCGACCGCGACGGCCGCGGAGAGCGCGCTCAGCCCATGCGCGCGACGACCGACCCGCACAGGCCGCTCAGGTCTCCGGGGAGGGCGCACGTCACGATTCTCGTCCACGGCGCCGCCGAAAGGTCGTAGGCCATTCGTCCCCAGGTCGTCGCCGCGACCGGCGCCCGGACCGGCCACGCGCCGAAGGGGACCCGGGTGAGGGGGGCCGCCCGGAACGAGACGAGCGCCCGGCGGCTCGAGGCGTTCCCGGCGAGGAATCTCGTGCGCAGGCCGCCCGGCAACGCGCGACAGCCGCCCGCGCTCGCGGCGCCAAAGCCCCTCACAGTGCTCAGCCGGCAGACGTCGGCCGCGACGCACGAGTGGCACGGGCCGTCGAGCGAGGCGGTGACGAGTCCGCTGCGGGCCCCTTTAGGCGAGAGGACCTCGAGGCCGGCCTGGCCGTCGGCCGTGTCCTCGGCGCGACAGCGCCAGTGGGCCGGTCCGAGAACCGGGGCGAGGCGGTGGTCGCGGTCGACGTAGAGGGCGACCCGGCCCGAGAAGCGCGCCGGCAGCGCGACCGCGACGCGCGCGGGCAGGGGCCGAACGGGTGCCGCGGCGCCCACGAGGGTCGGACAGGCCACCACCGCGAGGCGCTGGGTCGCCCGCGCCGCCCCGGCCGCAGACCCCGGGAGGGCGAGGCCCGTGACGAGCAGGACCGACGCGAGGGCGATCGAACGGCGCACACCCCCGACATGTCGGCGCCCGACCCTTCCTTACCGTCGCGTGCCAGGATGCCCCGATGGGAGTCGACCCACCTCCGCCCGAGGCCTACGGGCGGGTCACCGCGCCCGAGCGCTACGGGGTGGTCGTGGAGCGCGCCGCCAGGCTCCTCGAGCGCCTCGAGCGCGACTACCGGGTCCGCGAAGGACCCGTCGGCCCCGGCGACCTCGGGCCCGGGGTCGGCGCGAGCGCCCTCTGGGTAACCCGACTGGTGCCCGACGACCCCGCGGCCGCCCCGCTCACCCTCGCCGCGACGCCCTTCCCCGGGGTCAGCGCCCTCTTCGGGCGGACCTGTCTCGTCTCGTACCCCTCGTGCGGGTGCGACGCGTGCGACGAGGACCCCGCGCGGCTGGGAGACGAGCTCGAGTCCGACGTCACGACCCTGGTCGAGGGGGGCTTCAGCGAGGCGGTGACGGCCCGGGTCACCCGCTACGCCTTCGTGGGGCCCCACGGGTCGCGTCGAGGCTCGAGGACCCGCCACCGGGGCGACGGGCTCGTCGAGTGCGAGTTCGACTACGGCCCCTGGCCGCGTCGGGCGCCGGAGTGAACCGGCGCGCTACGGTCCCGCCGATGGAGATCCGCGCGATCGCGCCGGGCGAGCTCGACGCCGCCGACCGGCTCGTCCGGGTGGCCTTCGGCACGTTCCTCGGACTGGCCGACCCGAGCCAGACCTTCGGTGACGCCGACGTCGTGCGCACCCGGGCCCGCCACTCCCCCGAGGACACCCTCGTGGCCCTCGAGGGCGGCGAGGTGGTCGGCGTCGTCCAGGTCGTCTCCTGGGGCAGCGCGGCCGTGCTCGGCCCCCTCGCCGTGGCCCCGACGCGCTGGGACTCCGGGGTGGGCCGGGCCCTGCTCGACGCGGCGCTCACACGCGTCGACGCGTCGGGCGCCACTCTCACCGGCCTCTTCACGTTCCCCTCGAGCCCCAAACACGTCACCTTGTACCACCGCTGCGGCTTCGCGCCCCAGCACCTCGTGGCGGTGATGGCCCGGACGGTCGCCCCGAGCGACCTCACGCCGACGACCCTCGCCGGCTCGGGCGCGGGGGCGGGCGCCCTCGCCTCACTCGCCGCGGTCACCGACGCGCACTACCCCGGGCTCGACCTCGCGCGCGAGATGGGGGCCGCGCTCGACCAGGGCGTGGGCGACGTCGTCGTCCTCGAGAACGGCCGGGGATTCGCTCTCTGCCACCTCGGGGCCGGCGAGGCGGCCTCGAGCGTCTGCTACGTCAAGTTCGCCGCCGTCGCGCCGGGCCCCTCGGCCGCCCGGGACTTCGCCGCCCTCCTCGGGGGCGTCGACGCCCTCGCGCACGCGGCCGGTCTCACGACGATCGAGGCCGGGGTCGACACCGGTCGCACCGGCGCCTTCGCGGCGCTCGCCGCGGCCGGCTGGCGCATCCAGTTCCTCGGGGTGCGCATGAGCCGACCCGGGCTCCTCGGCTGGAGCGGCCCGGAGGCCTTCGTGCTCGACGACCTGCGCTAGGCGCCGGGGGCGTTCTTAGCGAGCCACTCGAAGTTCTCGTAGAGCCGGGGCTCGCCGGCCGACTCGCGCAGGCGCAGTGCGTAGGGGCCGACCCGCCGCCAGACGCCCTCGACCCACCACATGTCGTAGACGAGCGCCGCGTCGACGAGCCCGTTCTTCACGAAGGTGCCGAGCGTCTCGTTGAACATGAGGACCTTGCCCACGTCCTCGTTGTCGAGGCTCGCCGTCTCGGGGTCGAAGGCGTCGTCGAAGACGGTCCGCGCCGCCTCCATCGACCCCAGGCTGACCCCGAACTCCAACAGCCCGAGCAGCATCTGCCCGTCCTCCCTCGTCGCGACCATCGCTCCCCCTCTCGACCGAGTTCCGCCCAGGGTAGCCACACGACGGCTCGTGTGCTCGGTGGCTACGGGACCATCGGCCCGAGGCGCGCGCGGCCCGAACGGCCAGGCTGGGGGTGTCCCGGGCGCCACCCCGACCAGGGTCCGGCCGCCCCGGGAGAGAGGCGGAGCGCCATGAAGGCAGTGCAGTATCGCGAGTTCGGCCAGAACCCCGAGGTCGTCGAGATCGACCGGCCCACCCCGGGCCCCGGTGAGGTCCTCCTCAAGGTCACGGCGGCGGGGCTGTGCCACTCGGACATCTTCTTGATGAGCATCCCCAGGGAGCAGTACGTCTTCGGCACACTCCCGCTCACCCTCGGCCACGAGGGCGTGGGCGTCGTCGCCGAGCTGGGCGCCGGGGTCACGGGGGTCGCGGTCGGCGACGCGGTGGCCGTCTACGGCCCGTGGGGCTGTGGGACGTGCCACGAGTGCGCGCGCGGGCGCGAGAACTACTGCGAGCGCGCCGCCGAGCTCGCCATCCTCCCGCCGGGGCTCGGCGCGCCCGGCGCGATGGCCGAGTACATGGTCGTCGACGCGGCCCGCCACCTGGTGCCCATCTTCGACCTCGACCCGGCCGAGGCGGCCCCGCTCACCGACGCCGGGCTCACCCCGTACCACGCGATCAAGTCGGCCCTGCCCGTGCTCGGCGCGGGCTCGACCGCCGTCGTCCTCGGCGCGGGCGGACTCGGTCACGTGGGGATCCAGATGCTCAAGGCCCTGTCGGGCGCGCGGATCGTCGCCCTCGACGTCGACGACACGAAGCTGAAGCTGGCCCTCGACTCGGGCGCGGACGAGGCGCTGCGCTCCGACGACCCTGGGGTCGTCGCCAAGGTGCGAGAGCTCACCCACGGCCGTGGCGCCGAGGCGGTCTTCGACTTCGCCGGCTTCCAGTCGAGCCTCGACGTCGCCAAGCAGCTCGTGGGCGTGGGCGGCGAGTTCCACATCGTCGGGCTCGGCATGGGCGGGGCGACGGTGCCGGTCGGCTTCTTCGCGACCCCCTACGAGTCGCCCGTGGTGACCTCATACTGGGGCTATCGCGACGAGCTCATCGAGGTGATCGAGCTCGCCCGACGCCGCCAGGTGCGTGTGCACGTCGAGCGATTCAGCATCGACCAGGCCCCCGAGGCCTACCAGCGCCTCCACGACGGCACGCTCAGCGGTCGGGCCGTCATCGTCATGGACTAGGGCTCGAACCCGGGGGCGAATCCGACGCACCGGTCGCGTCCCTGACCCGTCGGACACCGAGGCACGGCGCCGCCGGGAGCCACCCGAGTCGCGCGCCGTCCCACGGACGGGTGCGAGCCCGGGCCGCGAACGAGGGCCGTTAGGGTTCGCCCGGGGCGTCGACGAGGAGGTGGCCGTGCTCAGGACCGCGCTCACCGACCGATTCGGCCTTGGGGCCCCGATCGTCGGGGCGCCGATGGCCTACGTCGGCGGTGGCGGGCTCGCGGCCGCCGTCACCTCCGCCGGTGGCCTGGGCATGGTCGGGGTGGGCAGCGCCACGCCCCTCGAGGTCGTGGCCGAGCAGACCCGGCTCGCGGCGCGCGCCGGGGGGCCCTTCGGGGTCGGGCTCATGGCCTGGGCCCTCGCCGAGCGACCCGAGCTCTTCGACGCCGCCCTCGAGTTCGGACCCTCGCTCGTCTCGGTCAGCTTCGGCGACTACCGACCCTGGGTGGAGCGACTGGCCGAGCGATCGATCGCCTCGGCCACCCAGGTCGGTGACGTCGACGAGGCCCGCGCCGCCGAGGCGTCGGGGGTCGACCTGATCGTCGCGCGCGGGAGCGAGGCGGGCGGCCACGGCCGCGACCGCGTCGCGACCCTGCCCCTCCTCGCGGCGGTGCTCGACGCGGTCGAGACACCGGTCCTCGCCGCCGGTGGGGTCGCGACGGGCCGGGGCCTCGCGGCCGCCCTCGCCGCGGGGGCCGCCGGGGCGTGGGTCGGGACCGCCCTGCTCGCGAGCCCCGAGGCCGCCCTCGCGCCCGGCGCCCTCGAGCGGCTGCTCGACGTCGGCGAGACCGACACCGTCGTCACCTCCGTCTTCGACCTCGCCCAGGGCATCGCCTGGCCCGAGGGCTACCCCGGGCGCGCCCTCGCCAACGACTTCTCCCGGCGCTGGACGGGCCACGAGGACGAGCTCGCCGCGAGCCCCGCCGCCCGCGAGGAGCTCGCCCGCGCACGCCGCGAGGGCGACTTCGACGTCGCCTCCCTCTACGCCGGACAGGCGGTCGGCGCCCTCACCCGGGTGCGCCCGGCGGCGGACGTCGTCACCGAGATGGCGAGCGGCGCCGAGCGACTGCTCGCCGCGTGGGCCCCTCGGTAGCCGGTCGGACCGGCCCAGGTCAGTTCCTCACGGGCTCCGTGAGCGCCGCGACGACGTTCGCCGCGATCCGCGCCGAGGCGGCGGGCGGGAACGGCCACACCGCGCTCACGTTGACCTCGCCCAGGACGTACTCGTCGTCGCCCTCGCCGAAGAAGAAGTCGGCGTCCCAGACGACCGGCAGGTCCGGGGTCGTGAGCCCGAGCGACGTGCGAAGAGACGGCACCCACTCTGTCTCCATCCGTCGGCGCAGCCCCGAGAAGCGGGGGGCGTCGGCCGACTCCATCGTGCGCGCTCGCCCCGGGGCCGGGGGCGCGTCGAGCGGGAGGAGCCCCCGGGGCCACTGGTGGCAGAACCCGACGACCTCGCCGTGCGAGAGGTAGCAGCGCACCATCCCCTCGCCCAGGCGCTCTTGGAACGGCTGGTCCACGAGGACTCTCGACCACGCCAGGGTCTCGGCGCAGCGTCCGAGGAACGTCCCAAGGTAGACGGGCTCGGGCGCGCGCTCGGGGTACCGGGCCTCGCGCACCTCGACCCGCGAGTCGAGCGTCACGCTCCTCGACGACTCCGCGAGCTCGACGGACCACACCCCGTCCCCGCCGTTCCCCCGCCCCTGCTTGACGACGAGCCGGCCCCACCGGGCGAGCCGGGACGGGAGACGCTCGAGGAGCTCCTCGCGAGTGCGGTAGCACTCGACGTCCGAGCCCCACCCGAGATCCCGGGTGCGGTAGAGGACCTCCTTGGTGCCCAGGACCGTGACCGCTCGCGAGCTGGCCGAGACCCACGTGCCGTGCCCTTCGGCGTCGGCGACCAGCTCGTCGACGCGACGGCGGTCGATGCCGTCGTGGATCGGGTTGACCCAGACGAGCAGCCCCTCGAGCGAGGAGACGAGCGCACGCGCCTCGTCGTGGCGCGCCTCGTCGTAGGGCACGGGCACGACCTCGAGGCCGTGCGCGGCGAGATCCCGGAAGAGTGGGTCGAGGCCACGGTCCGGCCTCGGGGCCGTGTCGGCCGCCGCGCCGCGCCAGAGCACGCCCACCCTCACGTCGTCGCCTCCGACTCGACCACTCCCCTCGCCGGGCCCGTCCGGCCATCGGCCGTCACGCGCTTCTCGTAGCGGACCAGTGCCGTCGGGTGGCGCAGGCGGTCGGCGGCGCGGGGCTCGACGCGCGCGAACGACCGCCTCGAGGTCGGTCGGTAGCCGCGCCGCTCGTACCACCGGCGCAGTCGCTCCTGGTGGTCGGTGGCGGGATCCGGCACGAGCAGGTCGAGGCACACCACGGGCCGCCCTGCCTCGCGACTCGACCCTTCGACGTGATCCAGGATCGCCCGGGCCACCCCGCGACCGGCCGCCCGTGGGGCGACGGCGAGAGTGCCGACGTGGGTCGTCGACTCGTCGAGCACCCGCACCATGACCGAGCCGACGAGCCGCCCGCCGAGTTCGGCGACGTAGAGGTCCCCGTCGCGAATCGCCGCCGCCACCTCGGCCGACGTCGTGCGGGGCACGACCTCGTCGAACAGCTCGGTCTGGGCGAGGCGGTAGGCGTCGTTGACGAGGTCGGCGACGGCGCCCGCGAGCTCGCGGCGAGTCCACTCCACCCGTGACACCCTGAGGGACCCGACGTCTGTCGACGCGGACCCACTCGGACGGTCGTCACCATTCGCCTCCGGCGCGTGTGCTACGGGCACGGCTGCACTGTATCTGCGAGCATCGGTGAGACCGGCCCGCCCCCGACGCCGGCGCGTACGGCGTGCGGCCCGCGCGCCGAGCCTGACGTGCGCGCGCCGCGTCGGTCGAGCACTCAGGGCGCGGGCACCGCGCCGCGCTCGAGGGGCGTCACCTCGAGCACCCCGGAGGTCGCGCACACGTCGATGCTCACGCTCCAGAAGTCCGAGTAGAGGGCCGACCCCGGAGCCGGCAGGCGCACGTCGAGCTCGCTCGCGAGGCACGACGACGACACCGACGAGGGGACCGGTCGTCGGTAGGAGTAGCTGAACCCGAACGAGGCGACCCGGCCGGGGCCGAGGATGACCGTGGTCGCTCGCGGCTCGGCGAACAGCGTCGTCGCGCGGCGGCGAACGGACACGTGAAACGGTCTCCCGAGAGGGTTCGAGAGCTCCACCTGGGTGGGGAAGCCGCCCACGCCGCACGTCGTGGGCCCGACGTTCACGACGAGGACCGTGTAGCCCCTGGGCGACGCCGAGGAGAGTCCGCCCCCGGTCGGCTCGCCCAGCCCGAGGTCCAGGTTCCCCCAGCGGCATCTGGGGACCGCGGCCCGGGTCGCGCCGCTCGCCGGCGCCCCGGGTGCCGTCGCCGGTACCACTATCGCGAGAAACATCACGAACATCGCTCCCGCGAGACGCCGACCCCGCATGTCCACCCCCAGTGATCCACTCGTGCACCACGTGCGTTCGCGCACATCCCTAGCACTCGGGGAGGACCCCAGGGAGATAAGTAGCGGGAGCACCGAGTCTCCTCACGTGGTGAGGCCCCCTCTCACTGGGCATCACACCCCTCACGACCCTGGACCATCGAGTGGTTGATCTGGCAACAGATCGTGAGACTATTCCGCAGCTCCTCGTTGAGCTGACCAGTCGGATTACACAAGATGTGCGGCTCGGGCTCGCTCCCGCAGCCCGCGGACGCCTCGAGGCGCTCCCGTGAGAGCGAGCCTTCGCCAGTGTTACTCGACGCGCGACACGGCGGCCGCCGGGAGGGGCCGTCGTGCCGTTGAGGCGCCGCCTGAGACCCCGAAGTCACCTCGTGAGAGAGACCGTGTCACATGGTGAGATTTCAGCGTGTCACCCGGCGTGACTTCACATCACTTGTGAACTCGCACGAAAGGTCATTGGGACATCTCGACTGGTGATGACTAACGGACGCTAGCCATCTCGCGACCCCCTTGAGGGACCCTCGATGGTGAACTTGATCCTTCAGACGCGGGACTGCCCGGGTGGGCACGGAAGCGAGTGCAATGTCAAAGCCGACTCAGCGCTCTACGAGGAGGACATACTCCGCATGGCGCTCGAGTAGGAACTCGATGGCCAGCCACGAGGTCGAGAGCCCGACTCCTCAGGAAGGTCGACGTCGTCAGGCCACAATGGAACGGCGCCTGAGCCAGCCTCGGAGATGAGTCCACCGTCAACATCCATCGAAGTCTCAGACACTCCAAAGTCTCGCCACTCCATGACAAACGTCATCGGACCGTCTGGTGGAAGAGGCTCGCACCAGAACTCCTGTGACCATCTCCGTCCTCCCCCGCCGCCTCCCCTCGGACGTAGAGATCGAGCGGTCGACTTATCGGTGGGAATCGAGGGAGATCTGTAACTCACCACCTTCGAGCCATCGGCGAACCCGATGCCGAATCGCAGCTCTCCACCAGTCAGCTCTCCCCGTCCCCTCGCTCCGGGATGGTGAAAGCCGAGCGGCCTCGGAGCCGGTTCGAGTCGGCTGATGGACGTGAGGGAGAACACGAAGCCGGACGGATAGGCCAGAAGGCCCGATACGACGACCGCAACCTCCTCATTGCACACCAGGATGGAACTGAGAGGGACGGAAACGCCCGCCGTGTCGTCGACATCGCCCCGCCACCGGACCCGTCTGGGTTCTGGCTCACGATAGGTGTCGGCTGGCGGCTCGGTATCAGCGAAGAATCCCACGAGACGAGTCTTCCACTGGTGGGGCCCACGTGTGCATGCACGGGACTTCATGCACGTCGCCCCAGGTCTCGGCCATCCTTTGGCTGAAGTCGACGGGGTGAGTCACGACGTCCCGGGCGAGAACGACGGCCGACGCGTCATGGCCGACGCGACACGGCGGCCCCGCTGGGGGCCGCCGTGTCGTCGATGATGTCACCAAATGAGAGACCAATGTCACTTCGTGAGATAAACCGGGTCACTTGGTGAGATTTCGGCGTGTCACTTGGTGAGATTTCACATCACGAGCAGCCGCTCGTCGCCCCGCAGCTCGCGCAGACGTAGCACGAGCCCGCGCGCTGCATCTGGTTGCCGCACGCGTAGCACAGTGGCGCGTCGCGCTGCTCGGGCCGGGCGATGAGCCCCGGTGCCGAGCTCGAGGCGGTCGGCGCGGCCGGGGCCGGCGCGGCCTTCTCGGCCGGCTTCTCGGTCACGTCGAGCAGGGTCGGCTGGGCCAGCGGCTCGTCGGGCGTCGCCTGCTCGGCGACCGTGGGCAGCGTCGGCTGGATCCGCTCGCTCGTGGAGAGGACGCCCAGCTCCTCGCGCTCTTCGAGAGTGAGGTAGTCGAGGGCCAGACGGCGGAAGATGTAGTCCACGAGCGAGGTCGCGATGCGCAGGTCGGCGTCGTCGGTCATGCCCGAGGGCTCGAACTTCATGTTCGCGAACTGACGCACGTAGGTGCGAAGCGGCACGCCGTGCTGCAGGCCGAGGCTGATCGAGATCGAGAAGGCGTCCATGATGCCCGCCAGCGTCGAGCCCTGCTTGGCGACCTTGATGAAGACCTCACCGGGCCGCCCGTCCTCGTACTCGCCGACCGTGACGTAGCCCTCGCAGTCCGCGACGCGGAACGCGAAGGTCGACGAGGTGCGCCGGCGCGGTAGGCGCTCGCGCACCGCCCCCACGACAACCGCGTGGCCCTCGGCGCGGGCCGCGGCGAGCGCGGCCTCGAGCTCGGCGACCTTGCCGTAGAGGGAGACGACCTCGGACTCGCTCACCGCGCCCAGCGCGGTCGGCGCCGCATCGCTCTCCTTCTTCGCGGTGGAGAGGGGCTGGCCGACCTTGCAGTTGTCGCGGTAGATGGCGACGGCCTTGATCCCGAGACGCCAGGACTCGAGGTGCAGGTCGGCGACGTCGTCCACCGTGACGTCCTCGGGCATGTTGACGGTCTTGGAGATCGCCCCGGAGATGAAGGGCTGGACCGCGCCCATCATGCGCACGTGACCCAGGTAGTGGATCGTGTTGTCGCCCATCGAGCAGGCGAAGACCGGCAGGTGCTCGGGCCGGAGGGCGGGCGCGCCGACGATCGACTTGTTCTCGTCGATGTAGGCGACGATGGCGGCGACCTCATCGGGCGAGTAGCCGAGCGAGGCCAGGGCCCGGGGCACCGTCTGGTTGACGAAGGCCATGTTGCCCCCGCCCACGAGCTTCTTGAACTTCACGAGGCCGAGGTCGGGCTCGATACCCGTCGTGTCGCAGTCCATGAGGAGCCCGATGGTGCCCGTGGGGGCGAGCACCGAGGCCTGGGCGTTGCGCACGCCGTGGCGGCTCCCCAGGTCGACCGCCTCCTCCCAGGCGCGCTGGGCGGCCGAGAGCAGCTCGGCCGGCGCCAGGCGCTCGTCGATCCGGTAGGACGCGTCGCGGTGCATGCGCAAGACCTCGAGCATCGCCTGGGCGTTCTCGGCGTAGCCCTCGTGGGGGCCCATGCGCCCGGCGGTGCGGCCGCTCACCGTGTAGGCGTAGCCGGTCATGAGGGCCGTGATCGACGCGGCCCAGGCCCGCCCGGCGTCGGAGTCGTAGGCGAGGCCCGAGGCCATGAGGAGGGCCCCGAGGTTCGCGTAGCCCAGGCCGAGCTGGCGGAACTTGCGCGAGTTCTCGCCGATCTTCTCGGTCGGGTAGTCGGCCGAGCCCACCAGGATCTCCTGGGCGGTGAAGACGACGTCGATGGCGGCCTTGAAGGCGTCGACGTCGAAGCGGCCGTCGTCGGCGAGGAACTTCATCAGGTTGAGGCTCGCGAGGTTGCACGCCGAGTTGTCGATGTGCATGTACTCCGAGCAGGGGTTCGACCCGTTGATCCGCGCGGTGTTGGGCGAGGTGTGCCACTTGTTGATCGTCGTGTCGAACTGCAGGCCCGGGTCGGCGCACTCCCAGGCCGCCTGGGCGATCTGACGCCAGAGGTCGCGGGCCTTGACCGTGCGCACCACGCCCCCGCCGTGGCGGGCGGTGAGCTCCCAGTCCGCGTCGGCGATCACGGCCTCCATGAAGGCGTCCGAGACGCGCACCGAGTTGTTGGCGTTCTGGTACTGGACCGAGGTGATGTCCTTGCCGTCGAGGTCCATGTCGAAGCCGGCGTCGCGCAGCACGCGGGCCTTCTGCTCCTCACGGGCCTTGCACCAGACGAACTCCTCGACGTCGGGGTGGTCGACGTCGAGGATGACCATCTTCGCCGCCCGGCGGGTCTTGCCGCCGGACTTGATGGTGCCGGCCGAGGCGTCAGCGCCGCGCATGAACGAGACGGGCCCGCTCGCCGTGCCGCCGCCCTCGAGGGCCTCGTAGCTCGAGCGGATCCGCGAGAGGTTCACCCCGGCGCCCGAGCCGCCCTTGAAGATGATCCCCTCCTCGGTGTACCAGTTGAGGATCGAGCGCATCGAGTCGTCGACGGCCAGGATGAAGCAGGCGCTGGCCTGCTGGGGGACGCCCTTCACCCCGATGTTGAACCAGACCGGCGAATTGAAGGCCGCCTTCTGGGTGATGAGGAGGTGCTTGAGCTCGGCGCGGAAGGCCTCGGTCTCCTCCTCGTCGGCGAAGTAGTCGCCCTCGACGCCCCAGGCGGTGATGGTGTCGACGATGCGGTCGACGACCTGCTTGAGCGACGTCTCGCGCTCGGGGGTCCCCAGGGCGCCACGGAAGTACTTCTGGGCGAGGATGTTGGTCGCGTTCATCGACCACGAGGCGGGCACCTCGACGCCGAGCTGCTCGAAGGCCACGGAGCCGTCGCGGAAGTTGGTGATGCGCGCGTCGCGCCTCTCCCAGATGACCCCGTCGTAGGGGTGGCGGTCGTCGGTGGTGAAGTACCGGCGGATGCCGATCCCCAGTCGCTGCGGTGCGATAGCCATGCTCTCTCTTCTCCCGTCATCGGATCCGACACTGCGAGCGTCCCCGACGTCCTGGGTGGGGAGCCATTCTACCGGCGATGTCCCCCCGAGCCACAAGATGTAGTGGGTCCCCACCACCTCGTCGCAAGATGCTGTGTCATTACAGCACTGTAATTACATGGTGTCAACTACCTTCCTGAACACATTCTCACTACCCCACCCCATCGGTCGCTCCCCGCGACGGGGCCGCGGATTCCCTAGTCTTCGCCTGTGCGCCTCGTCCTCGCCCTCGACGCCGGGACCTCGGGGGTGCGCGCCGTCGCCTACTCCGCGGCGCTCGAGCCCCTCGACGAGGCCTACCGCGACCTGCCCGCCGCCTACCCCCGCCCCGGCGAGGTCGAGCAGGACGCCTCGACCATCGCCGCCCTCGCCCGCGAGGTGCTCGCCGAGGTGGCCCGGCGCCGGCGCGACGCCGGCGACGAGGTCGTCGCTCTCGGCATCACCAACCAGCGCGAGACGACCGTCGCCTTCGACCGCGCGAGCGGCCGGCCCCTCGCCCCGGCGATCGTCTGGCAGGACCGGCGCACCGAGCCGGCCTGCGCGCGGCTGCGCGCGGGAGGGCACGAGCCCGCGGTGCGCGCCGCGACCGGGCTCGTCCTCGACCCCTACTTCTCGGCGACCAAGATGGCCTGGCTGGCCGAGCACGGGGCCGCCGAGGGGGCGTCCGACCCGGTCTACTCGACCATCGACACGTGGCTGGTGTGGACCCTCACCGGCGGGCCCGACGGGGGGGCCTTCGTCACCGAGCCCTCGAACGCGTCGCGCACCGCCCTGTTCGACCTCACGACCCTCGACTGGTCGCCGGCCATGGCCGGGCTCTTCGGCGTCGACGTCTCACGCCTGGCGAGCGTGCGCCCCTCGGCCGGGCACTTCGGCGCCCTCGACGCCGAGGCCGTGCCCGAGCTCGCGGGCGTGCCGATCACCGGGGTGCTCGGCGACCAGCAGGCCGCCCTCCTCGGCCAGGCCTGCGTCGCGCCCGGCCAGGTGAAGGCGACCTACGGCACCGGAGCCTTCGTCCTGGCCCACGCCGGGGCGAGCGTGCCGGCCCTCGCCGAGGGACTGCTCACCACCGTCGCCTGGGACCTCGGGGCCCACGGCCCGGCCCACTACGCCTACGAGGGCTCGGCCTTCGTCGCCGGGGCCGCGCTCACCTGGCTCGCCGAGGTCGGCCTGGTCGAGGGCGTCGGCGAGGTCGAGCCGCTCGCGCGCTCGGTCCCCGGCGCCGGGGGCGTGCGCGTCGTGCCGGCCTTCACCGGTCTCGGCTCGCCCTTTTGGAACCCCGAGGCGCGCGGCACGATCACCGGGCTCAGCCGGGGCACGACCCGGGCCGAGATCGCCCGGGCGCTCGTCGAGTCCCTCGCCTTCCAGGTGCGCGCGATGACCGACGCCTTCGCCGGGGCCGGCGTCACCCTCGCCGAGCTGCGCGCCGACGGCGGCGCCGCGGTGATGGACCTGCTGTGCGAGCTCCAGGCCAGCGCCTCGCGCCTGGCGGTCGCGCGCTCGGGCACCCTCGAGGCGACCGCGCGCGGCGCGGCGAGCGTGGCGGCCCTCGGGGCGGGGCTCGTCGACTCGCTCGAGGAGCTGGCCGGCCTCTGGGAGCCCGCGGCGCGCTTCACGCCGCGCGCGGGCGAGGTCGACGTGCTCGACGCCGCGTACGCGGCCTGGCGACGAGAGGCGCTGCGCGCCTAGGAGGGGACATGCGCACCACGACGATCCTGCGAGAGGGCCTGGGCTTCGGGGAGGGGCCCCGCTGGCACGAGGGGCGGCTCTGGTTCAGCGACTTCTACCGCCGCGGCGTCTACTCGATCGACGCGACGGGCGCCGACAAGCGCCTCGAGCTCGAGGTGGCGACCCAGCCCTCGGGGCTCGGCTGGACCCCCGAGGGCGACCTCGTCTACGCCTCGATGACCGACCACACCGTGCACCGGGTGGGCGCCGAGGGCGACACCGTGCTCGCCGACCTCTCCGAGCACTGCGGCTTCTGGCTGAACGACCTGTGCGTGGGGGCCGACGGGACGATCTACGTGGGCGACTTCGGCTTCGACCTCGACGCCGACCTGCGCGAGCTCGGCCCGGCCGGCCTCTACGAGCGCGGGATCCCCACCACCTCCCTCGTGGTGCTCGCCCCCACCGGCGAGGTGCGCCAGGTCGTCGAGGGGATGACCTTCCCCAACGGGACCGTCCTCACCCCCGACGGCGCCACGCTCGTCGTGGGCGAGACCCTGGCCTTCCGGCTCTCCGCCTTCGACGTCGCCCCCGACGGGACCCTCGGCAACCGGCGGGTCTTCGCCGCGCTCGACCTCGTCGCCACCGACGGCATGTGCCTCGACGCCGAGGGCGCGATCTGGCTCGCCGACGCGCTGCGACCGCGCTGTTTGCGCGTCGCCGAGGGCGGGGCGGTGCTCGACGAGGTCACCTGCTCCCAGAACGCCTTCGCCTGCATGCTCGGCGGCGAGGACCGACGGACCCTCTACGTGATGACCGCGCCCACCTCGAGCCGCTTCGAGCTCGACGGACGCCGCCTCGGGCGCATCGAGGCCTGCGCCGTCGAGGTCGCCGGGGCCGGGCTCCCCTAGCCCAGCTTCGTGAGGGCGCGCTTGAGCGAGCGCACGGCCTGGTGGGTGCGCATCTCGTTCTCGATCAGCGCGAAGCGCACGTGGTCGTCGCCGTTCGCCCCGAAGCCGATCCCGGGACTGGTCGCGACGTCGGCCTCGCGGATGAGCAGCGTGGCGAACTCGAGCGAGCCCATCTCGCGGTAGGCCTCGGGGATCGGCGCCCAGAGGAACATCGAGCCCCGCGGGGCCGCGACCGGCCAGCCGATCCGGTTGAGCCCCTCCACGAGGACGTCGCGGCGGCGCTGGTAGGTCGCGCGCAGCTGGCCGGGGTAGTCGGTCGCCTCGTTCATCGCCACGATGGCCGCGATCTGCACCGGCTGGAAGGTGCCGTAGTCGAGGTAGCTCTTGAGCTTGGTGAGCGCGGCCACGACCTCGGCGTTGCCCACGCAGAACCCCACCCGCCAGCCGGCCATGGAGAAGGACTTGGTGAGCGTGTAGAGCTCGACGCACCACTCCTCGGCCCCCTTCACCTGGAGGATCGAGGGCGGCTGGTAGCCGTCGAAGCCGAGGTCGGCGTAGGCGAAGTCGTGGCAGACCACGATCTCGTGGCGCGCGGCGAAGGCGACCAGGCGCTCCATGAAGGCGAGGTCCACGCAGGCCGTCGTCGGGTTGTGGGGGAACGAGACGATGATCACCCGCGGACGGGTGGGCGCGTCGCGCACCGCCGCCTCGAGCCCGGCGAAGAACTGCTCGCCCGGGTCGAGGGCGCTCGTGCCGGGGTCGGCCACGGGCACGGTGATCACCCGCGCCCCGGCGAAGCCCGGACCGGCGAGGTGGATCGGGTAGCTCGGGCTCGGCACGACCGCGCAGTCCCCGGGCTCGCAGAGCACCCACATCAGGTGGGTGAGCCCTTCTTTGGCGCCGATGGTCGTGACGACCTGGGTCTCGGGGTCGAGGTCGACGTCGAAGAGGGCCTTGTAGCGCCGGGCGATCGCCAGGCGCAGGTTGGGGATCCCCCGGCTCGCGCTGTAGCGGTGGTTCCTCGGGTTGTGGGCCGACTCGGCGAGCTTGTCGACCGCGACGTCGGGACTCGGCAGGTCGGGGTTGCCGAAGCCGAAGTCGACCACGTCGCGACCCGCGGCCCGCGCCTCGGCCTTGAGCCCGTTGATCTGCGCGAAGACGTAGGGCGGCAGCCCGGTGACGCGACGGAACTCCATCCATCAACCGTAGTGAGTCAGCGCGACGCGCGCCACCCCTCGAGCGCGTCGAGGTCGCGCGCGCGCGTGGCGACCGCCCAGCTCGCCCCGGCGTGCTCGAGCGCGTCGAGCAGCGCCTCGCCCCCCTCGAGGGGACCGGCCCAGGTGACCGGGCCCTCGCTCGCCGCCTCGCGCACCGCGCCCGGGCTCGCCCGCCACAGGTTGAGCGCCGCGCCCTGTCGCCGGGCGATCGCGTTGGTCTCGGCCCCGCCGGCGCCGCACCAGCGCTCGGTGAACCCGGCGAGGGCGACGAGGGCCTCTCCGAGGCGCGCGCGGCGCTCGGCCGGGGTGCGCGGGGCGAGCCCGTAGGCCAACTCTTCGGTCGCCGAGGTGGCGTCCCCGGTCCCCAGCGCGCAGATCACCCGACCGGGCGCGAGCTGATCGAGCGCGCGCATCTGGCCGACCAGGTGCGCGGTCGAGACGAGCCCCACGCGCGCGACGAGCGGGCCGACGAAGAGCGACTCGGCGCGCGCGGCGACCGCGGCGAGCACCGGCAGGGGCGCGAGGGCCGGCCGCGTGGGCTCGCCGACCGGCCAGAGGTGGTCGAAGGCCATCACCGCGTCGACCCCGGCGAGCTCGGCGCGCGCGGCGAGCGCCAGCGCCTCGGTGGCGTCCTCGGTGAAGGTCGGCAGGACGATGCCGAGCCTCACGGGAGCGCCCCGAGCCGGGCCGCGCCGATCGCCCCGGCGCGGGTCCCGAAGGCGGCCGGCACCACGGCGAGGGGCCCGCGGGCCGCAGCGCCCTCGAGGCGCGCGTCGAGGTCCTCGGTGAGCGTCGGGATGAAGAGGTCGGCCTCGGCGCCGAGCCCCCCGCCGAGTACGACCCGCTCGAGGTCGAGGACCACGACCAGGTTCGCCACACCGAGCGCCAGCCAGTGGGCCAGCTCGTCGAGCACGGCCGCGGCGTCGCTGCGCCCGGCGCGCGCCGCGGCGACGACGGCCCGACCGATCCCGCCCTCACCGGCCTCGGGCGCGCCCCCGAGCTCCAGGCGTCCCGCGTCGCGGGCCGCGCGCGCGTAGCGCGCGAGCGCCTCGCCCGAGGCGTAGCGCTCCCAGCAGCCCCGCCCCCCGCAGGCGCAGGGCTCCCCCTCGGGCACCACGACCATGTGGCCGATCTCCCCGGCGAAGC
>JAKBNI010000026.1 GCA_021831125.1 Actinomycetes bacterium
CGTGTGCTCTAACCACCTGAGCTACGCCGCCTGGCGAGCCCTCTGTCGGGATTGAACCGACGACCCCTTCCTTACCATGGAAGTGCTCTACCACTGAGCTAAGAGGGCGCACGGCTACGCCGCGAGCGGTCAGTCTACCCCGTGGCCACGGGGCCCTTCCACCGGCGCCGCCGGGGTTACCCTGGGCGGATGAGGACCCGGCTCGTCGAGCACGACGACGCGCCGGCCCTCATGGCCATCTTGAACCCCGAGGTCCTCGAGACGACCGTCTCGTTCGACCTGGTGCCCCGCACCCTCGAGGAGCACGAGCGCTGGATTGCCGCCCACCAGGGGACCCACCCCTGCCTGGTCGTGGTGAACGACGAGGACGAGGTCGGCGAGCCCGGGGCCCGGGGCGAGACGATCGCGGGCTTCGCCTCGGTCTCGCCCTTCCGCGAGCGACCGGCCTACGCGACGACGGTCGAGAACTCGGTCTACGTCCACCGGCGCGCCCGGGGTCGGGGCGTGGGCGAACTCGTGCTCGCCGACCTGCTCGAGCTCGTGCAGAGCTACGGCTTCCACTCGGTGATCGCCCGGATCGTGGGCGAGAACGCCGGCTCGATCCGGCTCCACGAGAAGTGCGGCTTCACCCTGGTCGGAACGGAGATCGAGGTGGGGCGCAAGCACGGCCGGTGGCTCGACGTGGTCGAGTACCAGTACGTGACGCGCGAGCGCCGCTAGGCCGGCTCGAGCTCGAGCGTCCCCTCCACCCGCTCGGGCCAGGACCACTGGGTCCATCGCCCGAGGGGCAGCACGAGCACCCCGCCGAGGATCGCCACGGCGAGCGCGATCAACAGCGGGTTCGAGTGCACCAGGTCCGAGAGCAGGTTCCGACCTCCCGGCAGGCCGATGAAGGGCCCCGTGATCGCGAGCAGCAGCAGCCAGAAGTGCTCGCGGCCCCGGTAGCTGGCCGCGAGCACCACGAGGCCCCACGACAGGTACCAGGGCTGGACGACGGGGCCGAGCTCGACGAACAAGAGCAGCGACACCCCGAGCGAGCGCACCCACCCCCGGTCCCCCGAGCGCCAGAGCAGCCAGAGGGTGAGGGCGGTCGCGGTGGTGAGCCCGACGAGGCGGGCCGCCCCGATGGTGGAGGCGACCGAGACCGAGTTGAGGCCCACGGCGTGCAGGAGGTTGCCGCTCGCCATGCCCACGGCCGTCGCCGGCGCCGCCCACGAGCGCACCGTCCCCGGGGTCAGCAGGTTGCTCACCCACCCGAAGCCGAAGCCCGAGAGGTAGGAGGAGACCAGCAGGACCGCCCCGACGACCAGGCCACCGGCGGCGAAGGGCTGGAGCCGCTGCTTGAGCGGCGCGTCGGGGGGCAGCCAGTTCCAGGCCACGAAGGCCAGGCCGATGGCGGCCGGGGCCTTGACCGCGGTGGCCATCGAGACGAAGAACAGGGCCCACCACGGATGTCGGTTCACCGCGAAGCCGAGGCCCACCACCAGCAGGCCCGTCATGAGCCCGTCGTTGTGGGCCCCCCCGACGATCGTGAGCAGGATCAGCGGGTTGAGGGCGGCCAGCACGAAGGCCTCACCGGGGTCGCGACCGAGTCCCCGGGCGAGCATCGCCACGCCCAGGCCGATGAGCACGACCGAGGCCACCTCGAGCAGGCGCAGCCCCACGACGGTGGCGAGCTGGTTGTGCAGGGTCAGCCGGTCGATGGCCCCGTCGACCCAGAGGAAGAGCGGGCCGTAGGGGGCGGGCGTGTTCCACCACAGCGGGTCGACCGGGTTGAGGTAGGGCGTCGAGCCGAGCGAGAAGGGCCCGAGGAAGTAGGGGTTCAGGTGGTGGGCCGTCATCTCCCCCTGGGCCGCGTAGGAGAAGACGTCGCGCGAGAACAGAGGCGGGGCCACGATCATCGGCGCGGCCCAGAGCAGCAGCATCCACCACAGCCGGCGCAGGCTCGCCCCGTGGTGGAGCTTGACGATCTCGGCCAGGCGCAGCCAGACCCGCATCAACAACAGCAGCCCGCCGTAGACGAGCACCACCGAGAGCATGTACTTGGTCGTCGAGGGCGTGCCCGTCTGGGCGCTCGAGGGCTCGCCGAAGAACCAGGTGCCGGTCATGTCGAGCTTGAAGGGCGAGTTGGTGAACGACGAGCCCGAGAGGATGAGGCACATGGCGACGAAGCCCTGCACCGCGGGTCGCCAGAGGAAGTCCCAGCCCTCGAAGGGCCCCGGGCTGAAGCGACCGAGCGGGGTGTAGCGCCGCTCGAGGAGCTGGACGCCCGACTCGAAGCCCGAGGCGACCCGCTCGTAGGTGTGACGCACCCTCTGCGCCCACGCCCCGATCCGCCTCACGCCACTCCTCTCGCCGGGAGACACCGTAGTGCCGCCGGGGCGCGCCGGCCCGGGCGGGCCGGGCTCTGTGGTGGGCCGGGAGGGATTCGAACCCCCGTAGGCTAAGCCGTCTGGTTTACAGCCAGATCCCATTGGCCACTCGGGCACCGACCCGCGCAGAATCCTACCCGCACCGGCGACGGGGTCCGCTCGGCTCGGGGCCTACCATGCACCCATGCCCACTTTCGACGTCGTGAGCGAGGTCGACCTCCAAGAGGTGCGCAACGCGGTCGACCAGACCAACCGCGAGGCCTCCACCCGGTTCGACTTCAAGGGGACCGACGCTCGGGTCGACTTCTCGGAGAAGGAGCTGACCCTCTCGGCCTCGACCGAGGACCGCCTCCTCGCCCTCTACCAGCTCCTCCAGGAGAAGATGGTCAAGCGCCAGGTGTCCTTGAAGACCCTCGACCCCGGCGCCCTCGAGGAGGCCAGCCACCAGAGCGCCCGCCAGAAGGTGGCGCTGCGCGCCGGGATCGGCCAGGACGTCGGCAAGCGGATCAACAAACTGGTGAAGGACCTCGGTCTCAAGGGGGTCAGCTCCTCGATCCAGGGCGACCAGGTCCGGGTCACGGGCAAGCAGCGCGACGACCTCCAGCGGGTGATCCAGGCGCTCAGGGAGGCCGACCTCGAGGTCCCCCTGCAGTTCACGAACTTCCGGGACTAGCGGCCCCGGGCGAGCTCCTCGTCGGTGAGGGTGGCGTCGTACTCCGCGAGCTCGCGCACGTGGAAGATCCGGTTGAAGACGAGCAGCTTCAGCACCCAGAAGACGCCGAAGCAGACCAGGTTGGTCCCGGTGACGAGGGCGGTGTCCACGACGTGGGCCCAGGCGTGGGTGCGCACCTCCTGACGGGCCCAGAGCGCGCCCACCTGGCTGAAGGCGATCCCCATCGCCGACATGACGAAGAACGGCAGCACCTCGGTGCGCAGGGCGCTCCTGCCGCGCTTGCCCCACGCCCAGCGCCGGTTGAGGTTGTAGGCCGGGATCATGCCGATGAGGTTGCCCGTCAGGGTCGCCCACAGGACCCCGGGGATGATGCGGAAGCCGAAGAGGATCGCGACGGCGCTGAGCGAGATCACGGTGGTGATCGCCGAGGTGGCGGTGTAGCGCACGAAGGTGCGCCCCCGATGGGTGTGGCTCCATCGCCACAGGCCCGCGGGCGAGAGGTCCACCGCTAGAAGGAGGTCTCCCCCACGGCGACCGGCTCGTCGACCGACGTCGCCTCGGGGACGTGGAAGATCCGGTTGAAGACGAGGATCTTCAAGACGAAGAAGATCCCGAAGCACAGCAGGTTGGTCCCGGTCACCAGGCCGGTGTCGGCCAGCCGGCTCCAGGCGTGGTGGTGGACCTCGTAGCGAGCCCAGAACGCGCCGACCTGGGAGAACGCGATCGAGGCGAACGACATCGCCCAGAAGGGGACCATCTCTTTGAAGAAGTGGCTCCGGCCCCGCTTGCCCCAGGTCCAGTTGCGGTTCAGCCAGTACGCCGGGATCGTCGCGATCAGGTTGCCGGTCAGCGTCGACCACATCACCCCGGGGATGATCCGGAAGCCGAAGAGGATCGCGATCGAGGTGAACGAGACGGCCGTGGTGATGACCGAGCCCAGCACGTAGCGGACCATCTTCTTCCCGCGGCGGGTCTGGGACCACGCGACCAGCGCGCGCAGGAGGTCACTCACTCCCCCAAGCCTACTGCGTGGCCCCTCGGGGACCGGGAGCCGGGGTGCCACAATGGTTTTCGTGTCCCACGCCCTGGATGAGCTCGTACGGATCCTCGACCTCGAGAGGATCGAGGTCGACGTCTACCGGGGCCCGAACCCGGCCGAGGAGCGCGAGCGCACCTTCGGCGGCCAGGTCGCGGCCCAGGCCCTCATGGCCGCGGGCCGCACCGTGGATCGGGGCCGCGTCCACTCCCTGCACTCGTACTTCTTGCGTCCGGGCGACCCCACGACGCCGATCCTCTACGAGGTCGACCGGATCCGCGACGGGCGCAGCTTCACCACGCGACGCGTGGTGGCCGTCCAGCACGGCAAGGCCATCTACAACATGGAGGCGAGCTTCCACACCGACGAGGTGAGCCTGGCCCACCAGATGGCGATGCCCGAGGTCCCCGCCCCCGAGTCGATCCCGCGACTGGCCGAGCGGATCGCGAGCGGTCGGGGCGACCTCGACGAGTGGCTCATGCGCCACCACCCCATCGACCAGCGCTTCATCGGACCGATCCCCGGCGACCCGGCGCGCACCACCGACCCCCGCCAGCAGCTGTGGATCCGGGCCGACGGCGACCTGCCCGACGACCCGCTGCTGCACGCGTGCGTCATCGCCTACGCCTCGGACATGAACCTCTTCGACGCCATCGTCAAGCCCCACCGGATCGACTGGAACGACGGGACCTTCATGGGCGCGAGCCTCGACCACTGCATGTGGTTCCACCACCAGGCGCGCGCCGACGACTGGCTCCTCTACGACACCGAGTCACCGATCGCCTTCGGCGGGCGCGGCCTCGCCCGGGGCTTCCTCTTCAGTCGCGAGGGCGAGCTCCAGGTCTCGATGGTCCAAGAGGGTCTGACGCGCGTGATCGCGCCGCGCGACTAGCCCCGAGCGTCCATCGCCACGTAGTCGCGCTTCTCGGGCCCGACGTAGAGCTGGCGGGGCCGGGCGATCTTCGAGTCCTGGGCCAGCAGCTCCTTGTAGTGCGAGAGCCACCCGGCCGTGCGCGGGATGGCGAAGAGCACGGTGAACATCTCGGTCGGAAAGCCCATCGCCTGGTAGATCAGCCCCGAGTAGAAGTCGACGTTGGGGTAGAGCTTGCGCGAGACGAAGTAGTCGTCCGCCAGCGCGACCTCCTCGAGCTTCAGGGCGATGTCGAGCAGCGGGTTCTTCCCGGTGACCTCGAAGACGGCGTCGGCCGTCTGCTTGATGATCTTGGCCCGCGGGTCGAAGTTCTTGTACACGCGGTGCCCGAAGCCCTCGAGCATCACCTCGTGGCGCTTGACGGCCTCGATGTAGCTCGGCACGTTGTCGACGTGGCCGATGCGCGAGAGCATCTTCAGAACGGCCTCGTTGGCCCCGCCGTGGCGCGGCCCGTACAGCGCGGCGGTGGCCGCGGCGGTGGCCGAGTAGGGGTCGGCGTGCGACGAGGCCACCACGCGCATCGCCGTGGTGCCGCAGTTCTGCTCGTGGTCGGCGTGCAGGATGAACAGCAGGTCGAGCGCTCGGGCGAGCACCGGGTCCGGCTCGTAGCGGGGCTCGGCCACCTTCCACATCATCGACAGGAAGTTCTGGGCGTAGCCGAGCGCGTTGTCCGGGTAGACGAAGGGCATGCCCACCGAGAAGCGGTGGGCCGCCGCGGCCAGCGTGGGCATCTTGGCGATCAGCCGGACGATCTGCTTGTTCAGCACGTCCGGGTCGGCCAGGTCCTTCGCCTCCTTGTAGTAGGTGGAGAGGGCGGCGATCGCCGACACCAGCATCCCCATCGGGTGGGCGTCGTAGTTGAAGCCCTCGAGGAATCGCTTGCGGACGTTCTCGTGGATGTAGGTGTGGTAGGTGACGTCCTTCTTCCACCGCTCGAACTGCTCGGCCGTGGGCAGCTCGCCGTAGAGCAGGAGGTAGGCCACCTCGAGGAAGGTCGAGCGCTCGGCCAGCTGCTCGATCGGGTAACCCCGGTAGCGCAGGATCCCCGCGTCGCCGTCGATGTAGGTGATCGCCGACTCGGCCATCGCCGTGGACATGAACCCGGGGTCGTAGAACCACACGCCCGGGACGACCTTGGCGAACTCGCTGGCGGCGATCCCGCCGTGCTCGATCAGGATCTCGCGAGTCTCGCCCGTACGGTTGTTGGTCACCGTGATGGACTCAGCCACTGTTCCTCGATTCGTCTAAGGGGGCGTCGTCAACTCTACGCCAACTCGCGAGTAACCCGATCGGCTCAACCGACTCCCGAGGGCGAGAGGACCAGCGTGTAGGTCCGTTGGGTCGGCAGGCTCGAGCCCGCCCGAGCACCCGCGACGCGCACCACGACCCGGGCCCGCTCGCTGGGCGCCGTCACGAACGGCGCGAGGGAGAAGGCCCACCCGCCCAGGGGTGCGAGGGTCGCGCGCGCCCGCTGGGTCGAGGGCGACCCGCGTCCGTTGAGCGGGGTGACGCTAAGCGTGACGACGACCGGCTGGACGGCGTCGGCCAGGTTGGCCACCGAGACGTCGATCGTGACCCGCGACACCGGCGGCACGACCAGCGTGCCCGCCGGTGCGGGAAGGGGCGCCGGGACCACCCGCACCGCGGCGATCCCGACGGCGCGCACCAGGGCGAGCCGGCGCGAGCGCTCGAGGGCGGTCAGGCCCCCGGCCGCGACGGCCCCGGGGGTCTGCGCCGAGGTGGCGAGCAGTCGGGCGTGGCCCGGCTCGCGCACCAGGGCGAAGCGGTCCCGGTTCCAGAGCAGGGACGTGGCGCGAAGGGCGTCGGCGGGGTTGGTCGCCACGGTCACGTCGGTCCCGGGTGCGAGCGGGAGCGCCAGCGCCCGCTCGATCGAGCCGATGAGGGCCATCGTGGCGGCGGCGCGGGTCTGGGTCAGGTCGTCGATCTGGACGTTCACGTCGTGGGCGACGTGGGGCGAGCGCAGTCGTCGCCCCTCCCCGGGCCAGCTCGCGACCGCCTGGGCGAGCTGGTCCAGCCGGGCGCCGAGGACCGGCCGGGACAGCCCGCTCCCGTGGGCCAGGAGGTAGGCGAGGCGCGCGTCCACCTGGTTCTCCGAGGCGAGCAGGGCGTTGGCGAGTGCGGCGAAGCTCAGGTCCTCGCTGCGCCGCGCCGTCGTCGCGTTGTGCGCGGCGCGCGAGACGTCGCGCGCGAAGACGAGCACGAGGAACGTGGCCACCAGGACCGTGAGCACGCCCAACGAGACGCGCCGACGCTGAGCTCTCGAGCGGGCCACGGCCCACGAACCTACTCGTCGCCCTCGGGCGTCCCTTCGGCGGGGGCGTCGCCGAGCGCGGCGTCGACCACGAGGCCCTCGAGGACCAGGGGCTCGTCCGGTTCGCCCCAGCGCTGGGGGTTGGGCCGGGCCGCGACGCGCTCCACCAGCGAGAGCTCGGGCAGGTCCTTCGCGCCGCGCGCGCCGAGTCGCTCGAGCTCGCGCGCGCCGGGGATCAGTCGCGACTCGAACGAGCCGACCATCTTGTTGAAGCTGTCGACGACCTGGTCGAGGGAGCGTCCCATCTTCGCCACGGGCTCGGCCACGTTGCGGATGCGCTTGATGATCTCGCCGGCCTGGTCGAAGATCCGCTCGGCGTTGTCGTAGAGGCGCTGCTGGCGCACGACGAGCGCCACCGACCACAGCAGTGAGAGCAGACCGCTGGGCCCGGCGATGAGGACTCGCTGGCCCCAGGCGAAGCCGTCGATCTCGCCGTCGGCGCGGTACGCGGCCGTGACGGCCGCGTCGCTCGGGACGAAGCAGACCACGAACTCCGGCGAGGGGACGACCGACTCCCAGTAGGCCCGATCGCGCAGGGCGCGCACGTGGCCCTTGAGGTCCTTCGCGTGCTTCACCTCGAGGCGCTCGCGCTCGGCCGCGTCGTCGGTGGCGAGGGAGGACTCGAAGGCGTCGAAGGGGAACTTCGCGTCGACGGCCACCTTGACCCCGCCGGGGAGGTTCACGACGCAGTCGGGACGCTGACGGCCACCCTCGCCCGACGCGCTCACCTGGAGCTCGTAGTCGATCCCGGCGCGCAGCCCCGACTTCTCGAGCACGTTCTGGAGCTGGATCTCGCCCCAGCGTCCCCGGTGGTCGCCACGCCCGAGGAGCTGGTTCAGCCGACGGGTCTCCTCCTGGGTGGCGTGCTGGGCCTCCAGCAGGGCCTCGGCCCGGGTCCGCACCTCGCCCAGCACCTCGGTGTGCTGGCGGTCGAAGGCGCTCAGGTTGCGCTGGTACTCATGGAGCATCTCGCTGAGCGGCTTGAGGGCCCGGTCGAGCGCCTGCTCGCGCTGGGCGAAGACCTGCTCCTCGCGGCGGGCGAGCTTGTCGACGGCGTCGAAGTGGATCCTCGCCGACTCCGAGGTGAAGACGTCGCGGAGGTTCTCCAAGGCGGTGGCGTGCTCGGCGCGCAGGTGCTCGGCCTCCTCGCGGGCCGCGCGCAGCTCGGCCTCGCGCACCGCGAGCTCGGTGGCGGCCCGGGTCGCCTGCTCGCGGGCGCCGCGGGCACGCCGCTCGGACCACGCGAGGGCGAGGGCCCCGCCCACGACCAGCCCGATGATGACCGACACGACAGCGACCATGGTGCCTCCCACCTCCCCACCCTAGGAAGTCGCTGTCACCACCGGTAGCCTGAGGTGATGGCCAAGTTGTTCCGGTTCGCCCAGCCCACTTCGGCACCCGCCCCCCGGACGGTGCCCGTGAGCGACGACCTGCGCCCCGAGGTGGTGCGGGCCTTCGCCCTCGTGGGCGAGGCCATGTCCGGGGCGACCCACGCCCTGCTGGCCAACGACCGCGAGCTCGCCAAACGCGTCGTCGAAGCGGACGTCGCCATCGACGACCTCGTGGACGTTCTGGTCGCGACCGCCGAGGCCCGCCTCGTGGGCTCGCCCGATCTGTCGAGCGAGGACCGCCAGGACCTCCTCGTGCTGCTGCGCATCCTGCCCGAGATCGAGCGCAACGGCGACCTCGCCGAGCACATCGCCCGCCGCGCCGCGCGCGGGCTGGGCAACGAGATGAGCCCGCGCAGCCGCGGCCTCATCGAGCGGATGGGCGAGGTCGCCACGACGATCTGGCGTGAGGCGACCGACGTCATCGTCGACGGCAAACCCGAGGCGGTCGGGGTCATCGAGGACATCGACGACGAGCTCGACGACCTGCACGTCTCGCTCACCGCCGAGCTCACCTCGGGCTCGATGAGCGTCCCGGTGGCCGTCGAAGTGGCGCTGATGGCTCGGTTCTACGAGCGCTTCGGCGACCACTGCGTGAACCTGGCCCGACGCCAGGTGGGCCGCGACGGCGCCGACTAGCCCCGGGCCAGCCAGGCCTCGGCGATCTGGACGGCGTTGAGCGCCGCGCCCTTGCGCAGGTTGTCACCGGTCACGAAGAGCGAGAGCCCGTTCTCGAACGCGTCGCTCGCGCGGATGCGCCCGACGTAGCTCGGGTCCCGGCCCGCGGCGAGGCGCGGGGTGGGCAGGTCGTGGACGACCACGCCCTCGGAGCGAGACAGGATCTCGGTCGCCTCCTCGGGCGAGAGGGGGCGGGCGAAGCCGAGGGTCAGGGCGAGCGAGTGGCCCGTGAAGACCGGGACCCGCACGCAGGTGCCGCTCACCACGAGCTCCGGCAGCTCGAGGATCTTGCGGCTCTCGTCGCGCAGCTTCTTCTCCTCGTTCGTCTCGAAGAGGCCGTCGTCGACGATGGTCCCGGCCAGGGGGATGACGTTGTGGGCCAGGGTCACCGGGAACTTCACGCCGGTCGTGTAGGGCAGGGCCGAGCCGTCGAAGGCCAGTCGCCGGGCGGAGGCGCCGTCGCCGATTCCCGAGGCGAGCTCCTCCACGCCGTCACGGCCCGCGCCGCTGGCCGCCTGGTAGGTGGCCGCGACCACGGTGCGCAACCCCGCCGCGCGGTCGAGCGGCTTGAGCACGGGCATCGCGGCCATCGTGGTGCAGTTCGGGTTGGCGACGATGCCCTTGGCGACCTCGCCCAACGCGTGGGCGTTGACCTCGGGCACGACGAGGGGGACCTCGGGGTCCATCCGCCACGCCGAGGAGTTGTCGATCACGAGGGCGCCCGCGGCGGCGAGCCGGGGGGCGAGCACCCGCGAGGCCGTCGCCCCGGAGGAGCACAGGGCGACGTCGATGCCGGTGAAGTCCGCGTCCTCGGCGTCCTCGACCACGACCTCGCGCCCGGCGAAGGCCAGGGTGGTGCCGGCCGAGCGGGCCGAGGCGAAGAAGCGGATCTCGCCCACCGGGAACGCCCGCTCGACCAGGATCTCGCGCATCACCGCGCCGACCTGTCCGGTGGCCCCCACGACCGCGACGTTCACGCGACGGCTCACGAGGCGTCCAGGCCGAAGGCGCTGTGCAGGCTGCGCACGGCCTCGGCGACCTTCTCCGCGCGCACGACGCACGATATCCGGATCGAGCTCGTCGAGATCATCTCGATGTTGATCCCCTTGGCCGACAGGGTCTCGAACATGAGGGCGGTCACCCCGGGACTCGACTTCATCCCCGCGCCCACGAGCGAGACCCGTCCGATCCCGTCGTCGCTCGACACCTCGGTCGCCCCGATCGATTCGGCGACCTTGGCGCACGCGGCCATCGCCGGCTCGAGGTCGGTCTTGGCGACGGTGAACGAGATGTCGGTCACGTTGTGGGCGCTGACGTTCTGGACGATCATGTCGACGTTGATGCCGGCGTCGGCCAGGGCGCGAAAGAGCGACGCCGCGACGCCCGGCCGGTCCGGCACGCCGCCGACGGTGATCTTCGCCTCCGAGGTGTCGTCGGTGATCGCCGACACGATGGCCTCTTCCATGGATGGCTCCTCCTCCACGATCCAGGTCCCCTGCTCCCAGGTGAAGCTCGAGCGCACGTGCAGCGGCACGCCGTGGCGGCGCGCGAACTCCACCGAGCGCAGCATGAGAACGCGGCCGCCGGTGGCGGCCATCTCGAGCATCTCGTCGAACGAGACCCTCTCGAGCCGGCGCGCCCGGGGGACCACCCGGGGGTCGGCGCTGAAGACACCGGTCACGTCGGTGTAGATCTCGCAGACGTCCGCCCCGAGCGCGTGGGCCAGAGCCACGGCGGTCACGTCCGAGCCGCCACGGCCCAGCGTCGTGATGTCGCGCTCGGTGGAGACCCCCTGGAAGCCCGCCACGACGGGCACCAGCCCGAGCGCCAGCGCCTCGCGGATCCGATCGGGCCGCATCTCGAGGATCTTCGCCGACATGTGGGTGGTGTCGGTGATGATCCCGGCCTGGCTCCCGGTGAAGGAGGCCGACCCGACCTCCAGGGCCCCCAGGGCCATCGACACCAGCGCCATCGAGATCCGCTCGCCCGCGGTGAGCAGCATGTCCATCTCGCGGGCCGGCCGGGTCGGGGTCACCTCGTCGGCCAGCGCGATCAACTCGTCGGTGAACTGGCCCATCGCCGAGACCACCACGGCGACCTCGTTGCCCTGGGCGCGCGTCTCGGCGACGTGGCGGGCCACCGCCCGGATGCGCTCGGCGTCGCCCACCGACGTCCCGCCGTACTTCTGGACGATGAGCGCCATGGGGGAAGGATACCGGCCCCCCCAAGCGGTCCCGAGGGGCCCTACTAGAGTCGCACCCATGGCTACGTCGAAGAGAGAGCGGCAGAAGGCGGCCCGACGCGAGAAGCTCGAGCGTCAGCAGCGCGCCGAGCGGCGCCGCCGCACCGTGCGCCGCGGGGTGATCGGGGTGATCGTCGCCGCGCTCGTCATCGGCACCGGCTTCGTCCTCTTCGGCGGCTCGGGCAAGAACCCGACCACGACGACGACCGCGGCGCCCACGACCACCACCTCCAGTCCCGCCGTCACGACCACCACCATCGCCGTGCCCACGAGCTTCCCCAAGGTCGTCGACCCCTCTCCCGCCGGCACGTTCGGCAAGGAGCCCACGGTGGTCGTCCCGCCGGGCAAGCCGCCCACCACGATGGAGGTATCCGACCTCATCACGGGCACCGGGCCCGCGGCCAAGATCGGCGACACCCTGACCGTCCAGTACGTCCTGGCCACCTACTCGGCGCGCAAGGTCGTCCAGGCCTCCTGGACCACTCCCTCCATCGCCAAGACCGGCTTCTCGTTCACACTCTCGACCGCCAGCGTCATCCCCGGGTGGGTCTACGGCGTCGCCGGGATGCGGGTGGGCGGCCGACGCGAGCTCATCATCCCGCCCTCGCCCTACGGGTACCGCAACACCTCTCCGGGTCCGGGGATCGCGAAGAACGACACGCTGGTCTTCATCGTCGACCTGCTCAAGATCGGCTAGCGAGGAGGCACCGTGGACATCCCGAACCCCGACGGCACCAGCGAGAAGCGCCAGCACTTCGACGCGGCGCCCGACATGGTGATCGATCCGCAGAAGACCTACCGGGCGACGATGGTGACCTCCAAGGGCACCCTGGAGATCGCGCTCGACCCCATCGCGGCGCCCGTCGCGGTGAACAACTTCGTCTTCCTCGCGCGCTGGCACTACTTCGACGGCATCGTCTTCCACCGGGTCATCCCGGGCTTCGTCCTCCAAGGCGGCGACCCGACCGGGACCGGCACCGGCGGGCCGGGCTACCGCTTCGCCGACGAGCTCCCGAAGCCCGGGCGCTACGAGCTCGGCTCGCTCGCCATGGCCAACGCCGGACCCGACACCAACGGCTCGCAGTTCTTCGTCATCAGCGGGCCCGACGGGGTGCGCCTGCCCCCGCTCTACTCGCTCTTTGGCAAGGTGGTCGCGGGACTGGACGTCGTCGCGGCCATCGACGCGGTCGGCACCCGCTCGGGCCAGCCTAGCGAGCGCGTGGTCATCGAGTCGGTGACCGTCGACGAGTCCTGACTAGAGGCTCGCCGGGCTCGCGCCCCGGGTGAGCTCGACCGACCCCGCGGCGACGCGCCAGGCGCCGTCCTCGCCGATCACCACACCGTCCTCACCCACGACGGCGAGGACGACGTCGCCCCCCACCAGCGCCCGCGTGCGCGCGAGCTGGTCCCCCGACGCGCGCGTCGCGACGACGAGACCCTCCCGCAAGCCCAGGCCCGTCGTCGGGGCCCCGCCGCGCGGGTCGACCATCACCGCCATCACGAGTGAGGCCACGCCGCCCACCGCGACCAGTCGGCGCGAACGGGCGAGCGCGGCGCCGAGCGCGCTGTCGCGCCAGACGGCCCGCGCGTGTAGCGCGGCGCCGTCGAGCAGCACGACGAGGTCGGCCTCCTCGACGCGGCGCGCGACGTAGTCGTTCGCCGCCTCGTCACGGGTCACCACCACCAGGCCCTCGACGCGGGCCCCGAGCGGGGCGAGGGTCTCGGCGGCGCGCACCGTCGCCTCGGTCGCCCCGGTGAATGCGGCGGCCGTGGGCACGACGACGCAGTCCGCGTCCGGGACAAGGTCGAGCGACCCGAGCGCCACCACCGCCGCCTCGAGGCTGCCCGCGAGCACCGTCGTCGTCATCGTCCCCTCCGATTTACTTGCGGGTAACGCTAATGTCCACCCATGGAGTTCGAGAGGGTCGGCGTCGTCGGGTCGGGGATCATGGCGAGCGGTATCGCCGAGGTCGCCGCCGGCAGCGGGGCGACGGTCGTGCTGCGCGCGCGCAACGCCGCGAGCGCGGCCGACCTGGGCGCGCGACTCGACGAGTCGTTAGCCCGGGCGCTCGAGCGGGGCAAGCGCACCGCCGAGGAGGCGGCCGCGCTGCGCGCACGGATCACGACGACGACCGAGCTCGGCGACCTCGCCCACTGCGACCTCGTCATCGAGTCGGTCGTGGAGGACCTCGAGGTGAAGCTCGACCTCTTCCGCGCCCTCGGCCGGGTCGCCGCCGAGGGCGCGGTGCTCGCGACGGGCACCTCGACCCTGCCGGTCATCGACCTCGCGATGCAGGTGCCCCACCCCGAGCGGGTGCTGGGCATCCACTTCTTCAACCCCGCGCCCCAGATGAGCCTGGTCGAGGTGGTCCGGCCGCTCTCGGTGGACGAGGCGGTCGTCGCGCGAGCGATCGCCTTCGTGCGCGAGTGCGGCAAGGAGCCCATCGAGGTGAAGGACCAGGCCGGGTTCATCGTGAACGCCCTGCTCTTCCCCTACCTCAACAACGCCGTGCGTCTCCTCGAACGCGGGGTGGCGACCAAGGAGGGGATCGACGCCGCGATGAAGGGCGGCTGCGGCTTCCCCATGGGACCCTTCGCGCTGCTCGACCTCGTGGGGCTCGACACCTCGATCGCCATCCTGGAGGCCCTCTACGCCGAGTACGGCGACCCCAACTACTCTCCCGAGCCCCTGTTGCGCCGGATGGTCTCGGCCGGGCGCCTCGGGCGCAAGTCCGGCTCCGGCTTCTACCCGTACCGCTAGCGATGCCCGAGCGCACGACCCCGTGGGTGATGCGGACCTACTCGGGTCACACGAGCGCCGCGGCGAGCAACGCCCTCTACCGCACCAACCTCGCCAAGGGCCAGACGGGCCTCTCGATCGCCTTCGACCTGCCGACCCAGACCGGCTACGACCCCGACGACGAGGCCGCGCGCGGCGAGGTCGGCAAGGTCGGGGTCCCGGTCGCCCACCTCGGCCACCTGCGCCAGCTCTTCGAGGGGCTGCCCCTCGAGGAGATGAACACCTCGATGACCATCAACGCGACCGCCGCGTGGCTCTGGGCCCTCTACCTGGCCCTCGCCGCCGAGCGCGGGGACGACCCGACCCGCCTCCAGGGCACCATCCAGAACGACGTCGTCAAGGAGTACCTCAGCCGAGGCACCTACATCTTCGCGCCGGGGCCGTCGCGCCGGCTCATCGTCGACACCATCGCCTACGCCGTCGCCCACGTGCCGCGGTGGAACCCCATCAACGTCTGCAGCTACCACCTCCAAGAGGCCGGCGCCACGCCGGCCCAGGAGGTCGCCTACGCCCTGGCCACCGCCATCGACGTCCTCGACGCCGTGCGCGACTCGGGCAAGGTCGACCCCACCCGGCTGCCCGAGGTCGTGGGGCGGATCTCGTTCTTCGTGAACGCCGGGGTGCGCTTCGTCGAGGAGACCGCCAAGATGCGGGTCTTCACCGCGATGTGGGACGAGATCTGCCGCACCCGCTACGGGGTCGAGGACCCCGCGAAGCGCCGGTTCCGCTACGGCGTCCAGGTCAACTCACTCGGCCTGACCGAGTCCCAGCCCGAGAACAACGTGGGGCGCATCGTGCTCGAGATGCTCGGGGTCACCCTCTCGGCCGACGCCCGGGCCCGCGCCGTCCAGCTGCCGGCCTGGAACGAGGCCCTGGGGTTGCCCCGGCCCTGGGACCAGCAGTGGAGCCTGCGCCTCCAGCAGGTCCTCGCCTACGAGACCGACCTGCTCGAGTACCCCGACCTCTTCGCCGGCTCGGTCGTCATGGAGTCGCTCGTCCGCGACCTGCGCGAGGCGGCCACGGCCGAGCTCGAGGAGGTGCTCGCCCTCGGCGGCGCGTTCGCCGCGGTCGAGCAGGTCAAGGCCCGCCTCGTCGCCAGTCAGGCCGCGCGGGTCGCGCGCATCGAGTCCGGCGAGCAGGTCGTCGTGGGGGTCAACCGCTTCACCGAGACGGCCCCCTCGCCGCTCGCCGCCGGCACCGAGTCGATCCTCACCGTCGACCCCTCGGTCGAGGCCGAGCTCGTCGCCGACCTCGCGGCGTGGCGCGCGGCGCGCGACCCCTCGGCGGTCGAGGCGGCGCTCGCCGAGCTGGCCCGCGTGGCGGCGAGCGACGACCCGGGCGACAACGTGATGGTCCCCTCGATCGCCCTGGCGCGCGCCGGGGGCACGA
The DNA here is from genome assembly GCA_021831125.1 of Actinomycetes bacterium. Lineage (GTDB taxonomy): Bacteria > Actinomycetota > Acidimicrobiia > Acidimicrobiales > RAAP-2 > RAAP-2. Next base: position 15,842 of record JAKBNI010000026.1, read on the forward strand.
CCGGCGAGTGGGCCCGCGCCCTGCGCGAGGTCTACGGCGAGTACCGCGCCCCCACCGGGGTCGCCGCGGCGCGCGCCACGCGTGAGGGCTTCGACGCGCTCGCCGCGCGCAGCCGGGCCCTCGTCGAGCGACGGGGGTCGCCGCCGCGGCTGCTGGTCGCCAAGCCAGGCCTCGATGGCCACTCCAACGGGGCCGAGCAGGTGGCGGTCGCCGCACGCGACGCCGGCTTCGAGGTCGTCTACGCCGGCATCCGCTCCACCCCCGAGGAGATCGTGGCCGCGGCACGCGACGAGGACGTCGACGTCGTGGGGCTCTCGATCCTCTCGGGCTCGCACCTCGAGCTCGTGCCGCGCGTGCTCGAGGGGTTGCGCGCCGAGGGCGTCGACGCACCCGTGGTGGTCGGGGGGATCATCCCGCCCGAGGACGCCGCGGCCCTGGTGCGCGCGGGCGTGGCCGCCGTCTACACGCCCAAGGACTACCGGCTCGCCGAGATCGTCGCCGGTCTGCTCGTGCTCGCGGAGCGCTAGTTGAGCTCGTGGGGCCGGCGCAGGGCGTAGCGGCCCGCGTTGAACCACCGGCCCGAGAAGCGCCAGGCCGGGGTGCGATCGAGCGCGCGGCGCCGCTCGCGCACGAGCAGCTCGGCGGCGGCGACCACCGCCGCGAGGTCCTCCTCGGGCGGCAGCGGGCGAGGGGCGAGTCCGTGGCTCACAGCGGCACGTTCCCGTGCTTGCGCTTGGGCAGCTCCTCGCGCTTGCCCCGCAGGAGGTCGAGCGACTTGGCGAGAACCCGGCGGGTGTCGGCCGGGTCGATCACGTCGTCGACGAAGCCGCGCTCGGCCGCGATGTAGGGGTTGACGTAGCGCTCCTCGTAGTCGTCGATGAGCTGGGCGCGCAACGCCTCGGGGTCGTCCGCCTCGGCGAGGTCGCGCCGGTGGACGATCCCCACCGCGCCCGACGCGCCCATGACGGCGAACTCGGCCGTCGGCCAGGCGAAGGCCAGGTCCGCCCCGATCGACTTGGAGTTCATGACGACGTAGGCGCCGCCGTAGGCCTTGCGCGTCGTGATCGAGATGCGCGGCACCGTCGCCTCGCAGAAGGCGTAGAGGAGCTTCGCGCCGTGGCGGATGATCCCCCCGTACTCCTGGGAGACGCCCGGCATGAAGCCCGGCACGTCGACGAACGTCACGATCGGCACGTTGAAGGCGTCGCAGGTGCGCACGAAGCGCGCGGCCTTCTCCGAGGAGGAGATGTCGAGGACCCCCGCGAGGGTCTGGGGCTGGTTCGCGACGATGCCCACGGTGTGGCCGTCGACGCGGGCGAAGCCGCAGGTCACCTGCTGGGCGTAGGTGGCGTGGACCTCCATGTAGTCCCCGTTGTCGACGATCGAGGTGATGACCCTCTTCATGTCGTAGGGCTGGTTGGGCGAGTCGGGCAGCAGGTCGCGCAGGTCCTCGCACAGCCGGTCCGGGTCGTCGCCGACCAGGATCCGCGGCGGCTCCTCCATGTTGTTCGAGGGGAGGAAGGAGAGGAGGTAGCGCACCTCGTCGAGCACGCTCTTCTCGTCGGGCAGGACGAAGTTGGCCACCCCGGAGCGGGTGGCGTGGGTCTGGGCGCCGCCGAGCTCCTCGAGGGTGACGTCCTCGCCGGTGACCGACTTCACGACGTCGGGTCCCGTGATGAACATGTGCGAGGAGTCCTTCACCATGAAGATGAAGTCCGTGAGGGCCGGGGAGTAGACGGCGCCCCCGGCGCACGGGCCGAGGATCACCGACACCTGGGGCACGACGCCCGAGGCCCGCGTGTTGCGGTAGAAGATCCCGCCGTACGCGTTGAGGGCGGCCACGCCCTCTTGGATGCGCGCGCCCGCGCCGTCGTTGAGCCCGATGATGGGCAGGCCCATCGTCGTGGCCAGGTCCATGATCTTCTGGATCTTCTCGCCGTGGGTCTCGCCGAGCGCGCCGCCGAAGACGGTGAAGTCCTGGGAGTAGACGCAGACCTTGCGCCCGTCGATCTTGCCGTAGCCGGTGATCACGCCGTCGGTGAAGGGGCGCGAGTCCTCCAGGCCCATGCCCGACGCGTTGTGACGGGTCAGCATGTCGAGCTCTTGGAACGAGCCCTCGTCGAGCAGGTACTCGAGCCGCTCACGCGCGGTCAGCTTGCCCTTGGCGTGATGGCGCTCGATCGCGCTCTCGCCACCGGCCACCACCGCCTCGGCCTTGCGGGCCTCGAGCTCCTTCAGTCGTTCCGCCATCGAGTGCTCCATGGACCAGAGGCTAGCCACCGCGTTCGGGCGTCTTCGGGCCGTTGGGCGCACGTGACGCGCGGCGAACGCGAACGCGCGGCGCTCACTTCGTTACTTCGAAGTAGGAATCTTCGCTTACCGCGAGGTAGCCCGACCGACTACCCGGTAACCGTCGAGGACGGTCCCTCCTGCACCAGCTCGATGAGCGTCGCGAAGGACGCCGTCGGGTGGATGAAGGCGACCGTGGTGCCGCGCGAGCCGGGTCGGGGGCGCTCGTCGATCACGCGCTGGCCGGCCGCCTTCACGGACTCGAGCGCGGCCGCGCAGTCCGCCACGCGGTAGGCGACGTGGTGGAGCCCCTCGCCGCGCGACGCGAGGAACCGGCCCACGGGCGAGTCCTCGCGGGTGGGCGTGAGCAGCTGCACGTAGGAGTCGGCGACGCGCACGAGGGCCTCCTCGACGCCGTCGGAGTCGACGACCTCGCGGTGCACCGTCGGCGCGCCGAGCACCTCGGCGTACCAGCGCACCGCCGCGTCGAGGTCGCGCACGGCGATGGCCACGTGGTCGATCTCGGTGAGCTCCATCTACCCCTCCTGGTCGTGGCGGCGAAAGACGCTGAGGCGCCCCTCGCCGACCCGCGCGCGGGTGGCCGGGTCGGTCACGCCGAGGCCCTCGCGCTCGGCCGCGCACAAGACGGCGATCTTGCCCTCGTGTCGGTTGTGGTGGACCTCGTAGGTCGCCTCGCCGGTCTGCTCGAGGGGGAAGACGGCCGACATCGGCGGCACGACGTGACCGTCGATCAGGGTCTGGTTGGCGGCCCACGCCTCGCGGTAGTTGGCGAAGTGCGAGCCCTTGATCGTCTTGAGCCTCATCCAGAGGTGGCGGTTGTCGTACTCGATCATGTAGCCGCTCGTCGCGGCGCAGGTGACGATGGTGCCGCCGCGCCTGGCGACGAAGACGCTCGCGCCCATCGTCTGGCGCCCGGGGTGCTCGAAGACCACGTCGACGTCCTCGCCGACGAGTTCGCGGATGTCCTTGCCCAGGCGCCGCCACTCCGACTCGTCCTGGGTGTGCTCGTCCTTCCAGAACCGGTACTGCTTCTCCGCGCGGTTGATGACGTGCTCACAGCCCAGCTCGCGCAGGGTCTGGGCCTTGGCCTCGCTCGAGACGACCCCGACCGGGACCCCACCGGCGTTCAGCACGTGCTGGACGGCGAACGACCCGATCCCGCCCGACGCCCCCCAGACCAGCACCCGGTCGCCGGGGCCGATGCGCGCACCGTTGGGCGAGAGGAGCATCCGGTAGGCCGTCGAGTTGCACAGCGCGTTCACCGCCGCCTCCTCCCAGGTGAGGTGGGCCGGCTTGGGCATGAGCTGGTTGGCCTTGACGACGCAGACGTCGGCCAGCCCCCCGAAGTTCGTCTCGAACCCCCAGATGCGCTGGTTCGCGGCGAGCATCGAGTCGTCGTGGGCCGAGGGGTCCTGGTCGTCGACGTAGTTGCAGTGGACCGTCACCCGGTCGCCGACGCGCCAGTGACGCACGGCCGATCCGGCACGCAGCACGACCCCCGAGGCGTCCGAGCCCACCACGTGGTAGTCGAGGGCGTGGCGCGCGCCCCACACCGACTCGCGCCCGAGCCGGTCGAGGAAGCCGAAGGTCGGCAGCGGCTCGAAGATACTCGTCCAGACCGTGTTGAAGTTGATCGACGAGGCCATCACCGCCAGGTAGACCTCGTCGGGGGCGAGCTCGGGCAGGGGCACGTCCTCGAGGCGCAGGCTCCGGCGGGGGTCCTTGTCGCGCGAGTCGAAACCCTCGAACATCCCGGCGTCGGCCCGGCGCACCAGGACCGCGCGGGTCGTCGCGGGCAGGGGCAGGCCGGCCAGCTCGTCGGGACCGGCGTCGGCGCGAACGGCGTCGAGAATCTCGCTCATCCGCGAGAGGCTAGCGGCCGGAATCCGCCTGTTTCGGGCCCGTCTAACGTGTCTCTCAGCGGACAAGGAGGTCTCATGACCCGTAGCGTCATCGTCGCCGGCAAGAGGACGGCCATCGCCAAGCTGGCCGGCGGCTTCGCGCCCCTCAGCGCCCAGGACCTGGGCGGCGCCGCCATCAAGGCGGTCCTCGAGGTGACGGGCCTCGACCCCAGCACCATCGACGCCGTCCTCATGGGCCAGGTCCTCCAGGCCGGGCAGGGACAGATCACCGCCCGTCAGGCCGCGGCCAGGGCCGGCGTGCCGCTGAGCGTGCACGCGACCACCATCAACAAGGTCTGCCTGTCGGGGCTGCAGTCGATCTACCTGGCGGACCTCATGGTGCGCGCCGGGGAGGCCGACGTCGTCGTGGCGGGGGGCATGGAGTCGATGACCAACGCGCCCTACCTCCTGCCGGGCGCGCGGTCCGGCTACCGCCTCGGCGACCAGTCGGTCGTCGACTCGATGATGTTCGACGGGCTCACGTGCGCCTTCGACCACTGCGCGATGGGCCTGGCCACCGAGCGCTACAGCGCCGGGCGGCTCTCGCGCCAGCGTCAGGACGAGCTCGCCGCGCGCAGCCACGAGCTCGCCGCGGCGGCGGCCAAGGTCGGACGCCTGGCCCTCGAGATCACGCCGGTCGCCGTGCCGCGCCGGGGCGGCGAGCCGCTCACGCTCGACGCCGACGAGGGCATCCGGGCCGACACCACCCCCGAGAGCCTGGCGCGGCTGCGCCCGGCCTTCGAGTCCGACGGCACCATCACCGCGGGCAACGCCAGCCAGATCTCCGACGGCGCCGCGGCCGTGCTCGTCATGAGCCACGAGCGCGCCGTGGAGCTCGGGCTCGACCCGATCGGCGAGATCGTCGGCTACGGCCAGGTCGCCGGACCGGACACCTCGCTGCTCACCCAGCCCTCGCGGGCCATCCTCACCGCGGCCAAGCGCGCCGGGGTCGAGATCCGCGACCTCGCCGTGCTCGAGATCAACGAGGCCTTCGCCGCGGTCGCGCTGGCCTCGATGGACGACCTCGGGGTCGACGAGGAGCGGGTGAACGTCAACGGCGGCGCCATCGCCCTGGGCCACCCGATCGGGATGTCCGGGACGCGCCTGGTGATCAGCGCGCTCACCGAGCTCGCCGAGCGTGGCGGCGGCCTCGCGGCCGTCGGCCTCTGCGGCGGCGGCGGCCAGGGCGACGCGGCGATCCTGCGGACCCTCTAGCCCTCAGCCGTCGGGTCGAAGAACCCGACGCAGCGGTGGCCCCCGGCCCCGATCGGGCGGTCGTCGGCGATCTCGAGCACCACGGCCCCGCCCTTGGGGAACCACGCCTCGCGCGCCAGCGGGACCCCGACGCCCAGGACGTCGACGACCTCGCGGACCGTGGGGTTGTGGCCGACCACGAGCAGCGAGCGGCCGGCCGTGTCGTGGGCGGCGAGCTCGCCGACGACGTCCTCCACCCCGACGTGGCGCCGGCCGTTGTAGAGAGCGGCGCTCTCGAAGGACTCGGCGACGAGGGGCGTCCCCGCGAGGCCCCGCTCGAAGGTCTCACGCGTGCGCGCGGCCGCGCTCACCACGGCCGTCGCCGGACCGAAGCGGCCGAGGGCCCCGGGGTCCTCGGCCCAGGCCCGCAGGCGCGCGCACTGACGACGGCCCTTCTTCGTGAGGGCCCGCTCGTAGTCGCCGCGGCCCGGCTCGGGGTCCTCGGCGGTGGCGTGGCGCACGACGATGAGGTAGCGCACGCCACCAGTCTGTCGCACGTCGCTCACCGTCGACTCGTCTAGTTTCGCTCCGTGGCCCACCTCAGCTACCTCCAGGCGATCGTGATGGGCCTCGTCCAGGGCCTGACCGAGCTCTTCCCGGTCTCGAGTCTCGGTCACGGCGTCCTCGTGCCGGCCCTGCTGGGCTGGCACAACCTCGTCTCGTCCCAGACCCAGACCGAGTCCTTCTTCCTCGTGGTGCTGGTGGCCCTGCACGTCGGCACCGCGCTCGGGCTGCTCCTCTTCTACCGACGCACGTGGATCCGGCTGCTCGGCGGGCTCACCCGTCAGCTGCGCCGCACGCCCGAGACGGGCGTCGGCGCGCTGTGGCGACTCAACGACCCGGCGCTCGACCCCCACTACCGGCTCCTGGTGCTGCTCGCCCTGGCCTCGATCCCCGTCGGGCTGGTCGGGTTCACGCTGCAGTCCAAGCTGCGCGAGCTCTTCGCCACGCCCCTCGCGACGTGCGCCTTCTTGATCGTGAACGGGCTGATCCTCCTGCTCGGGGAGTGGCTACGGCGCGGCCGGGGCCGTCACGCGCGCGGCGTGCGCGTGGGGTCGCTCACCCCCGGGCGGGCCGTCGGCATCGGCTCGAGCGAGGTGCTCGCCCTCCTCGCGGGGATCTCGCGCAGCGGGGTCACCATGGCCGCCGGACTGGCCGGCGGGCTCGACCACGAGGACGCGGCCAACTTCTCCTTCCTCCTCGCCACGCCCGTCATCCTGGCCGCGGGCCTGGACAAGGTGCCGGCCCTCTTCGGCCCGCTCGGCGACGGCGTGCGAACCCAGGCCCTGGTCGGCGCCCTCGTCGCGCTCGCCGCCGCCTACGCGGCGACGCGCTTCCTGACCCGGTGGTTCCAGACCCGCACGCTCACGCCCTTCGCGATCTACTGCGTGGTGGTCGGCGCGCTCTGCGCGGTGCGCTTCGGCTGAACGCCGACCTGTGAGCCGGCGCGACTCGGTCAGTCCGAGAGGACGCGTCGACCCTCGAAGGCGCGCCCGAGGGTGAGGTCGTCGGCGAACTCCACGTCGCCGCCGACCGGCAGGCCGCTCGCCGGCTGGGAGACGACGAGTCCGGGCACCTGGAGCAGGCGGGTGAGGTACATCGCGGTGTGGTCGCCCTCGACGTTGGAGTTGAAGCAGAGGATGACCTCCTTCACCGGGCCGCGCAGCCGCTCGAGGAGCTCGGCGATGCGCAGCCGCTCCGGGGTGATCCCCTCGAGGGGGTTCAAGACGCCGTGGAGCACGTGGTAGGTGCCGTGGAACGCGCCGGAGCGCTCCACCGCGGCGACGTCGGGCGGGCTCTCCACCACGCAGATCACCGTGGGGTCGCGCCGGGGGTCGGCGCAGATCGGGCAGAGCCCACCCGCCTCGGCCACGTTGCAGCACCGCTCGCAGAAGGCCAGGCGCGTCGTCATCTCGGTGAGCGACTCGGCCAGGCGCTCCACGTCCTCACGCGGCTGACGCATCAGCCAGAACGCGATGCGCTGGGCCGACTTGGGCCCGACGCCGGGGAAGCGCCCGAGCTCGTCGATGGCGCTCTGCAGGGCCGGGGGATAGTTCACGAGATCTCCTCGGCCCCGGGGAACATCTCGGTGATGAGGTGCTCGGCGGCCGAGTCGACGACGACGACCTCGGCGTCGTCGTCACCCGTGTCGTGGACCTCCTCGTCGCGGATGGGCGCGGGCGCGCGCCGGGGCGCCGGCCTGGGGGGCACGGCGAGCGCGAGCGACGGGTCGACGCTCCAGTGGAGGGTGAAGGCGCGCTTGAACTCGTGCTCCAGCGCGCCGCGGAGCCCCTGGGTGATCATCTCGGTGTTCTGGCGCATCTCCTCGCTGGCGAGCGCGATCGTGAGGACGAGCCCCTCGAGGGACTCCACGCGCGCCGAGCGCAGGATCAGCTGGGCCGCCCGTGAGGTCCGCGGCACGACCCGCTCGGCGAAGCGGGTGCGCACGTCCTCGAGGGTCGGGTCCCCCTCGACGTCGACCGGCGCCGCGGGGGCGGGGGTCGTGCCGGGGACGGGGGCGGGCTCGCCCGGTGGGGGCGGGGGCGCCGGGGGGGTCGCCGCGGCGACCCGGCCGATGGGCCGCGGCGAGATCG
>JAKBNI010000120.1 GCA_021831125.1 Actinomycetes bacterium
ACCAGCGTGACCGAGACGAAGAGCAGGGTCAGCCGGGTGGCGATCCTCACGGGTTCGCCGGGGGCTCCACCACCTTGAAGCCGACGCCGCGCACGGTGGTGATCGGGGCGAAGCCGTCTCGGTGCACCTTGCGCCGCACGTAGGAGATGTACGTGTCGAGCACCGAGGTCTCGGAGTCGAAGTCGATGTTCCACACGTCGCGCAGGAGCTGCTCACGCGTGACGACCCGCTCGGCGTGCTCGAGCAGGACCTGGAGCAGACGGAACTCGGTGGCCGACAGGTCGACGGCCTCGTCGGCGAAGGTCACCTCGTGTCGGTCGACGTTCATCACGAGCGGCCCGCAGGTCATCACCCGGTCGTCCTCGCCCTCGTCGGCCACCCGGCGCAGGATGGCCGCGATGCGCAACAGCAGCTCTTGGAGGTTGTAGGGCTTCTTCACGTAGTCGTCGGCCCCGAGGCGCAGGCCCCGCTCCACGTCGCCGCTCGAGTCGCGGGCGGTGAGCATCAAGACGGGCGTCTTGGTGCCCGACTCGCGCAGTCGCTCGACGAACTCGAAGCCGTTCACGGTGGGCATGTTGATGTCGAGCACGCACAGGTCGGCGTGGTGGCGGCGCAGCTGGTCGAGCCCCTCGGCCCCGTTGGCGGCCGTCACGACCTCGTAGCCCGACGCTTCGAGGGCGTCTTGGAGCACGTCGCGCACGCCGGGCTCGTCGTCCACGACCAGGATCGTCGCCATGCCTCCCCTTCCCCGGTGCGAGCGTACCGGACGAGACCTCGCCCCCCGGGCGGGGGCGCGCCGGTTTCTCACCGCTTTTCCAGGATCCTCACAGTCAGTTCTGAGACGACCCTCACTACGTTGGACCAGGTGAGAAGTGTCGTCGGGCGCGCGTTCCTGGCCCTCGTGGTGGGACTGGTGATCGTCGCGACCCCGGCCGTCGCGGCGGCCGACGACCGCGGCGGCCCCACGACGACGACCACCACGACCACCGTGGTCTCGCCCACCGGCCCTTACGCGAGCTGCGCCGCGCTCGTGGCGGGCAACGGCCCGGCCGCCCCCCGGCCCAACGACACCAAGGGCGACAGCCAGAGCCCGGCCGAGACACTCTTTGAGTGCGAGTTGAAGGACTACCACCAGGCGGCCGCCCAGATCGACGCGGCCTTCCGTCAGGCCGTGGCCCAGGCCCGGGCCCAGTTCCACCACTCGATCCGCGCCGCGCGCTCGGCCGCCCAGCGCTCGGCCGCCCTGCAGGCCATGCAGTCCGCCATCATCCAGGCCGCCACGGTGCGCTCGGCGGCGCTCGTGACCTTGGGCCCACCGCCGGTGCTCAAGAAGCACGCCTAGCGCGGCTCGACCGCCCCGATCTCGTCGGCCCCGCGACGCCCGACCCGGCGCACGCCCACGACCTGCGCGCCGAGCGCGACCCGCCGGCTCCCGTCGGCGATCTCCACGCAGTGCAGGTAGAGCCGCTCGCCACCCTCGGTCGTGACCTCGCCGTCGCCGCGGACCTCGTCGAAGGCGGTGACGACCCCCTCGACCCTCACCGCGTGCCGATTCCGCGCAGGAGGGCCGCCGTGGCGAGCGCGGTGAGGGCGGCCTCGCGACCCTTGTTGGACTCCCCCGGCCCCGACCGCTCGAGCGCCTGGTCCACCGTGTCGGTGGTGAGGACCCCGAAGACGACCGGCACCCCGGTCGAGAGCGCCACCTCCTGCAGGCCCCGCGCGCACTCGCCCGCGACGAAGTCGTAGTGACCGGTGTCCCCGCGGATCACCGCGCCCAGGGCGATCACCGCGTCGGGCGCGCCCGCGCAGAGCGCGCGCGCGGCCAGGGGCAGCTCGAACGCGCCCGGCACCCAGGCCACGCTCACGTCGTGGGGCTCGACCCCGAGCTCGCCGAGCGCCTCGAGGGCGCCCTCGAGCAGGCGCGTGCTCACCCCGCCGTTGAAGCGCGCGCAGGCGATCGCCACCCGCCGACCCCGGCCCTCGGGGGCGGGGTCGAGGAACCGGCCGACCCGCCCGGCGAGGCGCTCGAGCGCCGCGGGGTCGAGCCGGGTCTGGTCACTCGAGCTCATCGAGCCCCTCGAGGAGGTGTCCCAGCCGCTCGCGCTTGGTGCGCAGGTAGTCGATGTTGAAGGGCGTGGGCTGGCTCTCGAGCGCGACGCGCTCGACGATGCGCAGCCCGAACCCCTCGAGTCCGCCGTACTTCGCGGGGTTGTTGGTCATGAGCCGCATGGCGCGCACGCCCAGGTCCTCGAGGATCTGGGCGCCGATCCCGTACTCGCGCGAGTCCACGGGCAGTCCCTGGTCGAGGTTGGCGTCGACCGTGTCGCGGCCCTCCTCTTGGAGGGCGTACGCGCGGATCTTGTGGCCGAGGCCGATCCCGCGGCCCTCGTGGCCGCGCAGGTAGACGACGACCCCGGCGCCCTCGGCCGCGATCTTGGCGAGGGCCGTGTGCAGCTGGGGGCCGCAGTCGCAGCGCAACGAGCCGAGCGCGTCCCCGGTCAGGCACTCCGAGTGGACCCGCACCAGCGGGTCGGGCCGGCTCGCCAGGTCCCCGTAGACCAGGGCCATGTGCTGCTCGTGGTCGAGCACGCTCTCGTAGACCCGGGCGCTGAAGGTGCCGTACTCGGTGGGCAGGCTGGCCTCGGCGACCCGGCGCACCAGCTTCTCGTGGCGGCGCCGGTAGCGGATGAGGTCGGCGATCGTCACCAGGGGCAGCCCGTGGCGCTCGGCGAAGGCCTCGAGGTCGGGCAGGCGGGCCATGTCGGACTTGTCGGCCGTCACCACCTCGCACAGCACGCCCACCGGCGCCTTGCCGGCCAGCCGACACAGGTCGACCGTGGCCTCGGTGTGGCCGGCGCGCTTCAGCACGCCGCCCTCGCGGTAGCGCAGGGGGAAGACGTGGCCCGGTCGGTTGAGGTCGGTCGAACGCGTCGCCGGGTCCACCAGGGCGCGCACCGTCGCCGCCCGGTCGTGGACCGAGATGCCGGTCGTGGTGCCGTGGCGGTAGTCGACCGAGACGGTGAAGGCGGTGCGCTGGCTCTCGGTGTTCGCGCTCACCATGAGCGGCAGGTCGAGCTCGTCGGCCCGCTCGCTCTCGAGCGGCGCGCAGATCACCCCCGAGGTGTGCTCGAGGAAGAAGGCCATCGACTCGGCGGTGACGTCCTCGGCCGCCATCACCAGGTCGCCCTCGTTCTCGCGGTCCTCGTCGTCCACGACCACCACGATCCCGCCCGCGCGGATCTGGGCTATCGCCTCGTCGATCGTCGCCAGCGCCATCAGACCTCCACGTCGAGCCGCACGTCCTCACCCAGGCGCGTCACGGCGACCAGGCGGCCGCGCCTCAGGGACTCCATCGTAGGGGTGGCCAGCCCGACCAGGGCCGGGAGGCCCGCGGGGCCGGCCATCGCCGGCGCGACGTACCACACCAGCCGGTCGACCAGCCCGGCCTCGGCGAACGCGCTCAGCGTGTGGGGGCCGCCCTCGACGAGCAGCTGGAGCACGTCGAGGGCGCCCAGCTCGTCGAGGATCGCGCCGAGCTCGCCCGTTCGCTCCAGGCAGGGCCGGACCCGAGCCCCGGCCGGCGCCTCGCCGAGCACCACCCGCAGGGGCTCGTAGGTCCGCTCCCCCAGTCGCGCGGTGAGGCGGGGGTCGTCGGAGCGCACGGTGCCCGCCCCCACGAGGACCGCCTGGCTCTCGGCGCGCAGGCGGTGGGCGTCGGCGCGGGCGGCCTCGCCGGTGATCCACTGGCTGGAGCCGTCGGCGACCGCGACCATGCCGTCGAGGGTGGCCGCCACCTTGCCCACCACGTAGGGCCGCCCGGTGCGCCGGTGGGTGAGATAGGCGGCGAGCTGTTCGGCGACGGCGGGCGCGCCGACGCCCTCGAGGACCTCGACCCCGGCCGCGCGCAGGTGCGCGAGGCCCCGACCGGCGACGCGCGGGTCGGGGTCGGTCACCCCCACGACGACCCGGGCGACCCCGGCCGCCTCGATCGCCTCCACGCACGGCGGG
>JAKBNI010000121.1 GCA_021831125.1 Actinomycetes bacterium
TCCTGCAGGGTGACCAGGGCCACGTCGATGTCCTTCCGTTCGGTTGCTCACGCCCCGTGGAGCACCGCGAACGGCGACCGTACGAATCCACGGGGACTGCTCAGTGCCCGCCCACCGTGGGAGAGCCCGTCCATAGTAGTCGACCGGCCGGGTCAGCCCCTCGGGTGGGTCCGGCGGTGCACGTTCTGCAGGCGCGACTTCGAGACGTGGGTGTACACCTGGGTCGTCGTCAGGCTGGCGTGACCCAGGAGCTCTTGGACCACGCGCAGGTCCGCGCCGCCCTCGAGCAGGTGCGTCGCGTAGGTGTGGCGCAGCGCGTGGGGGTGCAGGTGCCCCCCGGGCGCGCGCCGGTCGAGGATCCGGCGCACGTCGCGCGGCCCGAGGCGCCGACCCCGGCGGTTGAGGAAGAGCGCCTCGGCGGGCGAGTCGGCCCGGGCCGCCTCCTCGCGCCCGTCCTCGAGCCAGGCGCGCAGCGCCGCGAGCCCCCGCGAGTGCAGCGGGACGACCCGCTCCTTGTCGCCCTTGCCGAGGACCCGCAGGAGCCCCCGGGTGAAGTCGACGCTCCCCCGGTCGAGGCCGCAGAGCTCGCCCACCCGCAGCCCGGCGCCGTAGAGCACCTCGCACACCGCGCGGTCGAGCTGGGCCCACTCGTCGTCGCCCCAGTCCTCGTCGAGCAGGGCGTCGAGCTGCTCACGGGTCGCCAGGTCCGGCAGCCGCGACGCCGGCTGGGGAGCGCTCAGGCGCGCGGCCGGGCTCTCGGTCAGGCGACCACGCTCGACCAGCCAGTCGAAGTAGGCGCGCAGTCCGGCGCGACGGCGCCGGAGCGTGGCGCGCTCGTCACCGCGCTCGCTGAGGGCGGCCAGGTAGCGGCGCAGGTGAGCCGTCGTGACGGCCCCGGGGCCCTCGAGGTCGAGGTCGGCGGCGAAGCGGGCGAAGTCCGCGACGTCGCCGAGGTAGGCGCGCCGGGTGTTGGCCGAGCGCTCCCGGGCCCGCAGGGTGGCCTCGAAGTCCCCCAGCCGCCAGGTCGCGGGGGCGGAGTCGACGGCGCGCGCCACGCGACCAAGGCTAGCCAGGCCCGGTGCTCGCGAGGGGGTTCAGTAGTGTTCTGCACGAGAGGAGAGCGGTGACGCGCATACTCATCGTCGAAGACGACGACCACATCCGCAGCGCCCTCACCCTCATGTTCGAGGGCGAGGAGTTCGCCGTCGACGAGGCCCCCACGGGCGAGCTCGGCGTCGCGCTGTTCGACCGGATGGCCGCGGACCTCGCCATCGTGGACGTCATGTTGCCGGGCATGAGCGGCTTCGACACGTGTCGGGCGCTGCGCGAGCGCTCCGAGCTGCCCATCGTCATCGTCTCGGCCCGCGACGACACCGCCGACGTCGTGCTGGGGCTCGAGTCGGGGGCCGACGACTACGTGACCAAGCCCTTCGTGCCCGAGGAGCTGCTGGCCCGGGTGCGGGCCCACCTGCGCCGCCGTCCCGACAGCCAGGCCAACGCCTTCACCCTGGGCGACCTGCGCGTCGAGCCCGACCACGGCACGGTGACCGACCGGACCGGCCGCGAGCTCCACCTCACCTCGACCGAGTTCCGTCTCCTCCTCGACCTGGCCGCCCAGAACGGCCGGGTCGTCTCGCGCGAGGACCTGCTCGAGCGCGTCTGGGGCTACGACTACTTCGGCGACAGCCGTCTGGTCGACGTCCACATCCGCCGGCTGCGCACGAAGATCGAGCCCGACCCGGCCAATCCGCAGTACCTCGTCACCGTCCGGGGCTCGGGCTACAAGCTGGTCCTCTAATGCGGCGACGAAGTCTGCGACTTCGCCTCGCCCTGACCTTCGGGTTCGGGGCGTTCATCCTGAGCGCGCTGTTCGCGACGGTCACCTTCGTCGGGGTCCACCACGTCCTGGTCTCCGACGCCGTCCAGACCGACCTCAACCAGAGCTACGTCAACGCGGCCCTCGTTCGATCGACCCTCTACACCTCCCCACCGGACCTCGCCAACGAGCTGAACTCCATCGAGGGCGCCACCGGCTCGAGCGTGCTCGTCCAGACCCACCACGAGTGGCTCTCCAAGTCCAACGGGGCGGCGACGGCCGACGTGCCCGTGACGCTCATCGACGACGTCGTCGCGGGCCGGGCCGCGACCCAGGTGATCGGGGTGGGCACCCACGTCTTCTACGTGGTGGGCGTGCCCATCCCGTCGGTGGAGACCCAGTTCTTCGAGGTCTTCCCCCTCGACCCCGTGGCCCACACGCTCTCGATCCTCCTGCTCGTCCTGGTGCTCGGGGCGGCCGTCACCTCCCTCACGGGGCTCGCCGGCGGCCTGTGGGTGGCGCGGCGCACCGTGCGCCCCCTCGAGGACGTGTCGCGGGCCGCGGCCGCCATCGCCGGGGGCGACCTCTCGACCCGCCTGCTCGTCAACCGCGCCGACCGCGAGGTCCAGCAGCTCACGGCCTCGTTCAACGAGATGGTCGCCCGGCTCACCGACCGGCTCGAGCGCGACGCCCGCTTCGCCTCCGACGTCAGCCACGAGCTGCGCTCGCCACTCACCACGCTCGTCACCACCGCCCGGGTGCTCCAACAGCACCGCGCCGACCTGAGCGACGTCGGCCGACAGAGCCTCGACCTGCTCGTGGCCGACCTCTCGATCTTCCAGGCGCTGGTCGAGGACCTCCTCGAGATCGCCCGCAGCGACGCGGGCGCCGCCCCCCTCGTGCTCGAGACCGTCGACCCCGTCGAGCTGGTGCGCCAGTCGGTGCGCTCGGCCGCGCGCCGCCACGGGATCGTCGAGCCGCCCGTCGTGGTCGACCCCCTCCTCACCGACGCGCTGGTGGAGGTGGACCGGCGCCGCTTCGAGCGGGCCCTCACCAACCTGCTCGACAACGCGCACCACTACGCGGGCGGCGCCACCGCGGTGAGGGTCGAGGGGGCGGGCGACCACCTCGAGGTGCACGTCGACGACGCCGGCCCCGGGGTCCTCGACGAGGAGCGTGACGCCGTCTTCGAGCGCTTCTCGCGCGGTCACGCCGCGCGCAGCCGGGGGGTGGCGCGCGGGACCGGGCTCGGGCTCGCCCTCGTGCGCGAGCACCTGCGCACCCTCGGGGGCACCGTCGAGGTCACCCGCTCACCCGAGGGCGGCGCGCGCTTCAGCGTGCGCCTGCCCCTGGCCGGCGAGGCGTCGTCGTGAGGCCCTGGCGCGTCCTGGGCGTGGCCGTGGCGGCCCTGGCGCTGGCCGGCTGCGGGCTCATCACCCCGGCCGACAGCCCGACCGCGATCGGGCGCACCAAGGTCGGGTTCAACCTGCTCTCACCCACGATCCCCGGGACCAACCACGCGCGGGTGCGCTTCGAGACCGAGCCGATCTTCATCGTCGACGCGGCGCACCACCTCTCGCCCACCAGCCGCATCGTGCCCTCACCCCCGTCGATCGCCACCGTCGTCGGCCAGCTGCTCGCCGGCCCGACCGCCATCGAGCGATCGGCCGGCTTCACGAGCGCCCTGCCGAGCGACCTCGTGCTCATCGCCGCGACCGTGCGCCGCCACGTCGGCTACGTCGACCTCTCGGGATCGCTCAACGAGCTGCCCCGCACCCAAGAGCTCCTCGCCGTCGGCCAGCTGGTGCTCACCGCGGCCTACGTCGGCGCGACCCAGGGCCTGCAGATCTCCCTCGCCGGGGCCATCCAGAGCCTGCCGCTGCCCTCGGGCGGCCACGCCACCGTGCTGACGGTCGCGCAGTACGCGGGGCTCTTGAACGGCTAGCTGTAACTCCCAGCCACGTTCATCACGCGGCTGATGGGAGGACCCCCGACGGCCGTGTGGTAGCGAGAAGTGTTGTAGCGCTGGAGGAACCTGTCAAGTTCCTTGGCCCGGGCGGCGTCCGAG
>JAKBNI010000122.1 GCA_021831125.1 Actinomycetes bacterium
CCCTCGAGGCGCGCGACGTTGAGGTAGTGGCGCTCGAGGATGGCGATGAGCTGCAGGCCCGAGCGGTGGTGCGAGGCGAGCATGCGCCGGGCGACCTCGATGGCCTTGGCGGCGTCGCCCGCGTCGACGGCGTCGGTGAGGTCCCAGGCCGGGACGTCCCCGGCGTCGCCGAGGTAGGGCGCGACGTGCTCGATCCGCAGCGGGGCGCTGCCGTAGATCGACTGGAGGGTGCGCGCGAGCGCGTCGACCCGCGCGACGTCGTCGCCCACCACGGCCGCCACCTCCTGGGCCGTCGCGACGTCGACGGCGACCCGGTAGCTCTCGAAAGTGGTGCGCACGAAGGCCACCCGCTCGCTCGCGCGCGAGCCCACCGCGACGTCCACGACCTCGGCGGCGGCCTTGACGAGCCGGTTCGACTTCGCCCCGACGACCGCCACGACGAGCACCGTGGCGGGCGTGGGCGAGCCCATCCACTCGACCAGCGGCGCCGCCTCGCCGGCCCCGAGCGCCTGGGCCTCGCGCACCACCACGACCCGGCGCTCGACGAGGAAGGCCGGGGTGTAGAGGGCCTCGAGCACCGCGGGCACCACCGACTCGCCCGAGGGTCCGGCGGCGTCGCGGGCCGTGAAGTCCTCGAGGGCGACCGCCGGGTCGAGGTCGCCGAGGGCCCCCGCGACGACCCGGTGCAGCGCGTCGTAGACCATGGTGGCGTCGGTGCCGACCACGCAGACGCTCGAGCTCACCGGGCCCCCTCTAGGGCCGCGAGCGCGTCGCGCACCCGCACCGTCCCGGTGACGTCATGGACCCGCAGGATACGACACCCCCCCAACACCCCGAGGGCGACGGCCGCCAGCGAGGCCTCGCGCCGCTCGGTGACGGTGAGACCGAAGAGGTCCCCGAGGAAGGTCTTGTTCGAGGCCGAGAGCAGCAGCGGCGAGCCCAGCGCGGCGAGGACCGGCGAGTCGCGCAGCAGGGTCAGCGACTGGGCCGTCGACTTCCCGAGGTCGAGGCCCGCGTCGAGCACGACCCGCTCGGGGGCGATCCCGGCGGCGAGCGCCCGGTCGCGCCGCTCCGCGAGGAAGGCCACGACGGTCCCCGTGACGTCGTCGTAGTGGGGGTCGGGGTCGGGCACGCGCGGGGCGAGGCGGATGTGGGTCGCCACGACCGAGGCGCCGGCCGCGACCGCCACCTCGAGGTAGCGAGCGTCGGCGAAGCCGCTGATGTCGTTGCCGAGCCACGCCCCCGCGGCGAAGGCCGCCTCGGCGACCCCGGCGCGCCAGGTGTCGACCGAGACCGGCACGGAAAAGCGCGCGACGAGCGCCTCGATCGCCGGCACGACCCGCTCGAGCTCCTCGGCCTCGGAGACCTCGTCGCCGGGCCCGGCCTTCACCCCGCCGACGTCGAGCAGGTCGGCGCCGGCCCCGACGAGCGCCTCGGCCCGGCGAAGGAAGTCGTCGAGGTCGTAGGTGGCGGCGGGCGGGTAGAAGGAGTCGCGCGTGCGGTTCAGTATCCCCATCACCAGGGCGCGCGTCGCGAGGTCGTAGGCGTGCGGGCCGAGGGCGAAGGGGAGGGGCCCCTCGGCGAGGTGGTGGCGCACTAGTACAGGCGACTGGCCAGACGGCGCCTAAAGGCCACGTAGCGCGGGTCCTCGGGCCCGAGCGCGTCGAGGACCTCGAGGAGCTGGCCGCGCGCCTCCTCGCTCGAGCCGGCCTGTTCGAGCAGGTGCTCGAGCAACAGATCGAGGTCGCCCTCGAGCGACACCCCCTGGCGCTGGAGGCGGATGCGCGCGAGGACGGTCTTCGCCTCGAGGGTGTGGGCGACCGGCTCGAGGACGGCCTCGGCCTCCTCGAGCCGGTCGCCGGCGCGCAGCAGGTCACCGAGGGCGGCGGCGGCGGCCGGGTTCGTCGGGTCGAGGGCGAGCGCCTCGCGCAGGCTCGCCTCGTCGCCGCGCTCGACGAGCCGCTCGGTCGCGCTCGCCCCGGGGGCGAGGGTCGCGACGAACTCGCGCACGGCCGCCTCGGGCAGGGCCCCCACGAAGGAGTCGACGACACGCCCGTCGCGCAGCGCGAAGACCGCCGGGATCGACTGGACCTGGAAGGCCTGGGCGACCATGGGGTTCGCGTCGACGTCGACCTTGGCGAGCTCGACCGCCCCGGCGGTCTCGGCGACCACCTTCTCGATGATCGGCCCGAGGGTCCGACACGGCGCGCACCAGGCGGCCCAGAGGTCGACCACGACCGGCACGCTCTTGGAGCGCTCGATCACCTCGGTGGCGAATGTGGCGTCGGTCACGTCCTTCACGGGTGGCAGCCTAACGGCGACGCCCGCGCGGCGAGGGGGGTCGAGCGGCGCTGTTAGCCTCCGACCATGGGGGGTCCGACGGGTCTCGACGAGGGCCGCGTCGCCCACTGGCTCGAGGGCGCGCTCGGTCTGCGCGCGCCGATCGCGGCCACCCTCATCGCCGGCGGGCGCTCGAACCTCACCTACCGGGTCGAGGACGCCGACGGGCGCGCGGTGGCCCTGCGCCGGCCCCCGGTGAGCCACGTCCTGCCGACGGCCCACGACATGGCTCGCGAGTTCCGGGTCCTCTCGGGGCTCTTCCCCCTCGGGGTCCCGGTCGCCCGGCCCCTCGCGCTCTGTCGGGACGAGGCGGTCACCGGCGCGCCCTTCTACGTCATGGAGTTCGTCGAGGGCGTCATCCTGCGCGACCGCGCCGGGGCGATTGAGGCCTTCGACGAGGCGGGCCGCCACGCCATCGGGGGCCACCTCGCCCAGACCCTCGCCGCCCTGCACGAGGTGACCCCCGAGGCGGCCGGGCTCGCCGACCTCGCCCGTCACGACGGCTACGTCGAGCGCCAGCTGAAGCGCTGGCGCGCCCAGTACGAGCAGACCCGCGTCCCCGAGGCCGACCTCGAGAACCGCGTCCTCGAGGTCGCGGACCGCCTCGGCGCGGCGATCCCGCCGGCCCAGCACGTCTCGGTCGTCCACGGGGACTACCGGCTCGACAACACCGTCCTCTCCCCCGAGGGCACGGTGCGCGCCATCCTCGACTGGGAGATCTGCACACTGGGCGACCCCCTCGCGGACCTCGGGACGCTGCTGTGCTACTGGGCCGAGCCGGCCGACCCCTCGGCCGCCCTGCTCGGGGTGGCCCCCACGACCGCCCCGGGCTTCATGACCCGTGAGGAGGTGACAGCCGCCTACGCGCGCCACAGCGACCTCGACCTCTCGGGGATCGCCTACTACCAGGCCTTCGCCTACTGGAGGCTGGCCTGCATCCTCCAGGGGGTGTACGCGCGCTACCGCGCGGGGGCGACCGCCGGCGACGCCGGTAGCGTGGACGGCTTCCCGGCCCACGTGGCCCTCCTCGCCGACCTGGCGCTAGCGACCCTGGAGAGATGATGGACGACGAGATCTACGACCGCGTGATCTTCCTCGCCGATCCCGACCTCGACCAGCCCGTGCTCGTGGTGGGTCTCGACGGCTGGATCGACGCCGGGGCGGCCGCCGCCACGGCGAGCGCCACCCTGCTCGAGTCGGTGCCGACCGAGGTCATCGCCACCTTCGACACCGAGCACTTCATCGACCAAAGGGCCCGCCGGCCGGTCGTGCGCATCGTCGACGGTGTCACCACGGCCCTCACCTGGCCCGAGATCCACCTGCGCTACGGCACCGACCGCGACGGGGCCGACGTGCTCTTCCTCGTGGGCCCCGAGCCCGACTTCCACTGGAGCGACTTCGTCGACACCGTCG
>JAKBNI010000123.1 GCA_021831125.1 Actinomycetes bacterium
AGCTCGGCGAAGCAGTTCGCCCCCTCGGGGCAGCGCCCCCGGGTGAGGCACTCCTGGGGGGTGACCGAGAGCATCCGTCGGGCCCGCCCGTCGAGCTCGAAGCCGACGTCGTCGAGGTCGCCCGAGGTGGTCTCGTCGGCCCAGCGCAGCACCCGGCGCACCTGGTCGACCACCCCGCGCGGGGCCCGCTCGCCGCCGTCGAGCTCGAAGGAGGCCCCGCCGCCGACCCCGCGCGCCCGGAAGCGGCAGAGGTAGTTCTGGCGGCCCTTCAGGACCGCGACGCGCAGTCCGCCCACGTGGGTCGCGACCTGGGGGGCGTCCTTCGCGGCGAGCTGGTCCTGGAGGTTCTTGGTGGCGGTCGCGACCACGACGCGCCCGCGCACGCTGGCCGCGGGCACGAGGTAGGCGAGGGACTTGCCCACCCCGGTGCCGGCCTGGACGGCCAGGGGACGGCGCGTGGCGAAGGCCGTGGCGACGGCCTCGGCCATCTCGCGCTGACCCTCGCGGCGCTCGCCGCCGCCGGGCAGGTCGCGGGTCACCCGGTCGAGCAGCTCCAGGGTCGCGGTGACGTCCACCCCGTCGCCCTCGTGCAGGTCGACCCCGGACTCGGCGTCGGCGTCGCTCGCCGGGCCGTCCTCGTCGGGGTCGTAGGAGTGCACCGTTCGACCTTACGGGTCCCGCAGAGGGGCCACTAGGTTTCTACCCGTGCCCGATCCCCGTCCGACGCCCCTGCCCGAGGGGCTGGGGCCCGACGTGCCGCGCCACGTGGCGATCGTGATGGACGGCAACGGCCGCTGGGCCACGGCGCGGGGCCTGCCGCGCACCGAGGGCCACGGCGCGGGTGAGGCGTCGCTCGTGGACGTCACCTACGGGGCCATCGCCGCGGGCGTGGAGGCCCTCACGGTCTTCGCCTTCTCGACCGAGAACTGGCGCCGGCCCGTCGACGAGGTCCGCTACCTCATGAACTTCAACCGGGGCCTGCTGGACCGGCGCCAGGCCGAGCTGGCGGCCGACGGCGTGCGCATCGTCTTCTCGGGCCGACGCGACTGGCGGGTGCCCCGGGGCGTGCTGCGCCGCATGGCCCGGGCCGAGGAGGAGACCGCCGCGAACTCGGCCTTCACCTTGAACATCGCCTTCAACTACGGCGGGCGCGCCGAGATCGTCGACGCGGTGCGCGCCCTCGTCGCCGAGGGCGTCAGCGCGCGCCAGGTCGACGAGCGGGCCCTCGCGCGACACCTCTACCGGCCCGACCTGCCCGACCCCGAGCTGGTGGTGCGCACCTCGGGGGAGTACCGGGTCTCGAACTTCCTGCTCTGGGAGATCGCCTACGCCGAGATCGTCTTCACCGACGTGCTCTGGCCCGACTTTCGCCGCGAGGACCTCTACCGCGCGCTGATCGAGTACCAGCGCCGCGAGCGCCGCTTCGGCGGGGTGACCCGGTGATCTGGACGCGCGCGACGATCCTCGTCGCGCTCGTCCTCTACGGCGGCCTCTGGGTGCTGGCCGCGGCCGGGGCCACCTCGCTCGTGGGCCCCCTCCTCGTGCCGCTGGTGCTCGCGGTGCTCGTGGGCGGCGGGGTCGCCCTCAACCGTTTCCTCGGCACCTCGCCGCGCTCCCCGCGCTTCGAGGAGCCGAGAGCGCCGAGCGACGGGGACGGCCCGGAGGGCGCGTGAGGGAGCTCGCCGACGACGCGGTCGTGCTGCGCACCTACCGCTACCGCGAGGCCGACCGGATCGCGGTGCTCTTCACCCGTCACCACGGCAAGGTCCGGGTCCTCGCCCGGGGCGCGCGCAAGACGACCAGCCGCCTGGGCGGCGCCCTCGAGGTCCTCGGCCACGTCGGGGTCGACCTCGTGGCGACCCGCGGCGAGCTCTACGTCGCCCGCCACGTCGCGCACCGCTCGACCCTTCCGACCCTGCGGGGGGACTACGCGCGCATCGGCGCCGGCTACGCCGTCGTCGAGGCGCTCGACGCGCTGCCCGAGGGTCTCGCCGACGAGGCGGTCTACGAGCTCGCGGTGCGCGTGCTCACGACCCTCGACAACCCCGACTACCGGCCCGACCTCGTGCCGGCGTCGTTCTACCTGCGCCTGCTCGCCCTCGACGGCTCGGCCCCCATGGTCGAGGCGTGCGTCGAGTGCGGTCGCGAGGCGCCGCTGGTGGCCTTCGACGCCGAGGGGGGCGGGGTGCGCTGCGACCGGTGCCGTCGGGGCCGGGCCCTCACCGACGAGGGCCTCGCGCTGCTTCGCCGGGTGCTCGGCGGCGATCTCGCCACGGTGCTGCGCGAGGCCGACCCCCCGGGGGCGGCCGAGGTGAGCGCCCTCGCCCACGAGGCGGCCGAGGCCCACCTCGGCCGACCCCTGCGCGCCCTGCGCTCCCTGACGGGCGCCCCCGGCGCCGAGGGGGCCCCCGGCCGCTAGGGTGCGCGCGACGTGAACGGCGCGGCGACGATCCTCTGGTTCCGGCGCGACCTGCGCACGGGCGACCACCCCGCCTTGGCCGCGGCCGCGGCGTCGGGTCCCGTGCTCGGGGCCTTCGTCGGGGACCCGACCCTGCTCGCCCCGGCGGGCCCGAGCCGGGTGGCCCACCTGGTCGCGAGCGTGCGCGCGCTCGACGCCTCGATCGGTGGGCGGCTCGTCGTGCGCACGGGGCCGCCCGAGGCGGTGCTCGCCGCCCTCGCCGAGGAGGTCGTCGCCCGTCGGGTCGTCGCGACGGCCGACTTCGGGCCGGCCGGACGGGCCCGCGACGAGCGGGTCACGCGCGCCCTGGGGGCGCGGGGGATCGCCCTCGAGCTGCTCGACTCGCCCTACGCGGTCGCCCCGGGGACGGTGCGCACGCGCGCCGGCGAGCCGTGCCGGGTCTTCTCGGCCTACCTGCGCGGCTGGTCGTCGCTCGAGAAGGGTCGCGCCGGAGCTGCCCCCGCCGTCGACTGGCTGGGCGCCCCGAGCGAGGACCCCGCGGGCCTCCTCCCCCTCGCGGGCTCGCAGCGGCCCGACTACTTCGCCGACCTGCCCGACGACCCCCCCGAGCTCGCCCCGGCGGGGGAGAGGGCCGCCCAGGCCGCCCTCGAGGCGTTCGCCGAGCGCGCCGAGATCTACTCCGAGACTCGCGACCTCCCCGGGCTCGTGGGCACGAGCCGGCTGAGCGCGCACCTCAAGGTCGGCGCGATCCACCCGCGCACCGTCCTCGAGGCGGTGGGGGGCGCCTCGGACTCGTTCCTCGCCGAGATCGCCTGGCGCGAGTTCTACGCCGACGTCCTCTTCCACGATCCCGCCTCGGCGCGCGCGCCGTGGCGGGGGACGAGCCGGCCCCTGCGCGTCGACCGCGACGCGCGCGCGCGCGAGCGCTTCGTCGCCTGGGCCCGCGGCGAGACGGGCTACCCGCTCGTCGACGCCGGCATGCGCCAGCTGCGTCGCGAGGGTTGGATGCACAACCGGGTCCGGATGGTCTGCGCCTCGTTCCTCGTCAAGCACCTCCACCTCGACTGGCGCTGGGGCGCGCGCTGGTTCCTCTGGCGCCTCGTCGACGGCGACCTCGCCTCGAACCAGCACGGCTGGCAGTGGGTGGCCGGCACGGGCACCGACGCGGCACCCTTCCACCGGGTCTTCAACCCGGTCACCCAGGCCGAGCGGTTCGACCCCGAGGGCCGCTACGTGCGCCGCTACGTCGACGAGCTCGCCCATCTCGAGGCGCCCGACTGCCTGCGCCCGGTGGGCGGGGG
>JAKBNI010000124.1 GCA_021831125.1 Actinomycetes bacterium
ACTACTCGATGTGCGGACGGGCCTACGGGCCGCGCTTCCTCTGGATGTGGCCGAACGCGCGGATCTCGGTGATGGGCGGCGACCAGGCCGCCACCGTGCTCGCGACGGTGCGCCGCGACGCCCTGGAACGGCGCGACGGCGCCTGGGCCCCCGAGGAGGAGGCGGCCTACAAGGAGGCGATCCGCGCCCAGTTCGACGAGCAGGGCGAGCCCTACTACTCGACGGCCCGGCTCTGGGACGACGGGGTGATCGACCCCGCCGAGACCCGCACGGTGCTCGGGCTGGCGCTCGCGGCGTGCGCCGGGGCGCCGATCGAGCCGACCGCCTACGGCGTCTTTCGGATGTGATGTTCCGCCGGGTCCTCATCGCCAACCGCGGCGAGGTCGCGGTGCGCATCGCCCGCACCCTGCGCGCGATGGGCGTCTCGGTGGCCGCGCTCTACAGCGACGCCGACCGCGGGGCGCGCCACGTGCGCGAGGCCGACGTCGCCGCCCACATCGGCCCCTCGCCCGCGGCCGCGAGCTACCTCGACCTCGACGCCGTGCTCGACGCCGCCGAGCGACTCGGCGCCGACGCCCTCCACCCCGGCTACGGCTTCCTCTCGGAGAACCCCGACTTCGCCGGGGCCTGCCGCGCGCGCGGCATCGCCTTCATCGGCCCGAGCGCGGCCTCGATGCGGGCCATGGCCGACAAGGTCGAGGCCAAGCGCCGGGTGGGCCTCGCCGGGGTCCCGACCCTCGCCGGGCTCGCCCTCGAGGACGACTCCGAGGCGTCGTGGCGCGCCGCCGCCGAGGCGATCGGCTTCCCCCTGCTCGTCAAGCCCTCGGCCGGGGGCGGGGGCAAGGGCATGCACGTCGCGCGCGACCTCGACGAGCTCGCCCGCACCGTCCCGGTGGCCGCCCGCGAGGCGGGCGCCGCCTTCGGCGACCCCCGGCTCTTCGCCGAGCGCTACCTCGGGCGCACCCGCCACATCGAGGTCCAGGTGCTCGGCGACGCCTTCGGCCACCTCATCCACCTGGGCGAGCGCGAGTGCACCCTCCAGCGCCGCCACCAGAAGGTGATCGAGGAGTGCCCGACGACGGGCCTCGCGCCGGGGCTGCGCGAGGGCCTGCTGGAGGCGGCCCTCCGGGCGGCCCGCGCGGTCGACTACGAGAGCCTCGGCACGGTCGAGTTCCTGGTGCCGGCGGACGGCGAGGACGAGTTCTACTTCATCGAGATGAACACGCGCCTGCAGGTCGAGCACCCGGTGACCGAGTGGGTGACCGGCCTCGACCTGGTCGAAGAGCAGGTCCGGGTGGCCGCCGGCGAGCCGCTGCGCCTCGACCAGGGGGACGTCGTCTTGAGGGGCCACGCGATCGAGGCCCGCCTCTACGCCGAGGACCCGGGGCGTTCGTTCCTGCCGACCTCGGGGACGCTCACCCACGTCCACGAGCCCGAGCGCGTCGGGGTGCGCGTCGACTCGTGGATCGAGGCCGGCGCGACGGTCACGACCTACTACGACCCGTTGCTGGCCAAGGTCGTCGCCCACGGCGACGACCGCGCTGAGGCGCTGCGTCGCCTCGGGGGAGCCCTGCGCGCCACGCGGGTGTCGGGTCTCACGACCAACCTCGCCTACCTGCGTCGCCTCCTCGAGCGGCCCGAGGTGGTCGAGGGCCGCCTCGACACCGGCCTGCTCGACCGGGTGACCGACGAGGTCGCCCACGAGGCCCTCGAGGGCGTCGACCGGCCCCTCGCCGCCGTCGCCTACGCCCTGGCGACCCTCGCGCGGGCCGGCGGCGCCGACCCCGTCTGGTCGGCCCGGGGCGCCTTCCGGCCCGGTGGGGCCGCGCTCGAGGTCGTGCGCGTCGAGGTCGACGCGACGCCCCTCGAGATCGCCGTGCGCGGCACCTACGAGGCGGCCGAGGTGAGCGTGCGCGCACCCGGCCACGACGAGCCGCTCCTCGGGCCGGTGGCGGTGCGCGCACGCGCCGAGGACGCCGGCGAGGGGGCCACCGGCCACCTCCTCGAGGTCGGGGGCGTCGCGCACCACGTCGTCATCGCCGGGGGCCCCGGGGCGAGCGAGGTCTGGGTCGACGGCGGGGTCGCCGCCGTCGCGCCCGCGCCCAGGGGCGCGGGCGGGCGGACGCGAGCGACCGGCGACCCCACCCTCGCCACCGAGCTCGTGAGCCCCCTGCCCGGGACGGTGACCCAGGTCCGCTGCTCCGCGGGCGACGCCGTGCGCGACGGCGAGGTCCTGGTCGTGGTCGAGGCGATGAAGATGGAGCACCCGGTCCTCGCCCCGCGCGACGCCCGGGTGGCGGCCGTGCTCGTCACGCCGGGCGACCTGGTCGCCTCGGGCCAGGGTCTCGTCGAGCTCGGGGCGCCCGAGGGGGCCGACGCCTAGGACGCTCGACGCGCCTTGCGCGCGGCCTTCACCTGGAACATCGCGGCGTCGGCGCGCCGGAAGAGGTCCTCGGCGCTCTCGGTGCCGTCCCAGGACGCCGCGCCCACCGAGGCGGTGACCCCGTCGGTCGTGACGGCCCCGAGGCGCTCGACGAGCGCGCGGACCTGGTCGGCGTCGGCGTCGACGACGATCGCCGCGAACTCGTCGCCGCCCAGGCGGGCGAGGAAGTCGGTGGCGCGGCGCAGGCACGCCCGCCAGCCCTCCACGAGGCGCACCAGGGTCCGGTCGCCCGCGAGGTGGCCGCGGTGGTCGTTCACGCCCTTGAAGTCGTCGACGTCGAGCGCGACGACCGACAACGTCGCCCGGGAGCGCCGCGCCCGCTCGATCTCCTCGGCCAGGCGCTCGTCGAAGACCCGACGGTTGGCGACCCCGGTCAGGGGGTCCTGGCGGGCCGTGGTGCGCAGCACGTTGACGAGCGTGGAGGTGATCGCGGCGAAGGTCGCGCACGTGCCCACGATGGCGATCCACGAGGCGTAGGGCCGGTCGACGGCCGGACCGTTGAAGAGCACCAGCGCGTAGGCCACGGCCTCCAGGGCGATCTGGACGATCGCCTGGCGCCGGGTGAAGTAGAGCGACGCGTAGAGCGCGATCCACACGTAGAAGATCGCGAAGGTGTTGTAGCCGTAGGGGGCGACCGCGAGCACCACGCTCACCAGGCCGGTCGCGAGGGCCGCGTCGACCTGGAGGGTCCAGAGGGGCCGGCGCTCGCCGACCAGGGCTCGCGTCAGCGTCGCGGCGAGGGCGATCGCCATCACCACGACGGTCGTCACCACGGCGTCGTGGGGCCAGTGGCTGGTGAGCAGCATCACCGCGGCGCCGACCACCCCGCCGAGCCAGAAGAACGTGGCCGCCGCCGCCGGGTCGAAGAGCAGCTCACGGGGCGGACGGCGCAAGAACATGCTCCACTCCCTTCAGACCCGCCCGGTCGGCCTCCGGGAGGACTCTCCGGCGCCGCGCCCGAACCGGATGACGCTCGGCGGGCCGGGACCAGTGTACGTATTCGGGCGCCCCGATCCCCGGAGCGCCTTGACGGACCGGTTCCTCGTCGAGGAGGCTGGGGGCGTGAGCGAGGACGTGCCCGAACGCCGGATGGGGCCCGACTCGATGTTCGTCGCCCCCGAGGACGACCCGCGCGAGGGGCGCCCCGGTCGCGGGGAGCGCGACACCCTCGAGGGCTACCTGCGCGCGTACCGCCAGACCCTCGAGCTCAAGTGCGCCGGCCTCGACCCGGCGGGGCTCGCCGCCCGCTCGGTCGCGCCCTCGACG
>JAKBNI010000125.1 GCA_021831125.1 Actinomycetes bacterium
AGGCCGCCGGGTAGTGGAGCTTCAGCCAGGCCGAGCAGTAGACGAGGTGGGCGAAGGAGACGGCGTGGGACTCGGGGAAGCCGAAGTTGGCGAAGGCCGCCAGCGCGTCGAAGAGCTGGTCGGCCGCCGCGCCGGCGATCCCGTTCTCGGCCATGCCGGCGTAGAAGCGGCCCTTCAGGCGCATCATGCGTAGCTCCGAGCGCTTGGCGGCCATGGCCTGGCGCAGCTCGTCGGCCTCGGCCGGCGAGAAGCCGGCGACGGCGACGGCCATCTCCATCAGCTGCTCTTGGAAGAGGGGCACGCCGAGGGTCCGCCCGAGGATCGGCTCGAGGCGCGGGTGGAGGTAGGTGACCGGCTCCTCGCCGCGACGCCGGCGCAGGTAGGGGTTGACGGCCCGGCCCTGGATCGGCCCGGGCCGGATGAGGGCGACCTCGATCACCAGGTCGTAGAAGCACCGGGGCCGGACCCGCGGCAGGGTCGCCATCTGGGCCCGCGACTCGACCTGGAAGACCCCGACGGTGTCGGCCTCGCAGAGCAGGTCGTAGACGGCCGGCTCCTGGGCCAGCGCCCCGAGGTCGAGCGCCACGCCGTGGTGGGTCCGCACCAGGTCGACGCAGCGGTGCAGCGCCTCGAGCATGCCCAGGCCCAGCAGGTCGAACTTCACCAGGCCGATCGCCGCGCAGTCGTCCTTGTCCCACTGGAGCACGCTGCGCCCCTCGGTGCGCGCCCACTCGACCGGGCAGACGTCGAGGACCGGCCGGTCGCAGATGACCATGCCGGCCGAGTGCAGCCCGAGGTGGCGGGGCCGGTCGCGCAGCTCTCTCGCCAGCGTCGTCACGAGCTCGTCCACCGAGTCGTCGAGGGGCGTCATCGTGTCGCGGTCCACGTGGTCGCGCACGTGGTTGGCCTCCTCCTCGCTCGCGCCGAAGGCGCGCGCCACGTCGCGCAGCGCCGAGCGCGAGCGGTAGGTGATGACGGCCGCGACCTGGGCCGCGTTGTGCCGGCCGTAGCGCTCGTAGACGTACTGGATCACCTCCTCGCGCCGGCCCGACTCGATGTCCACGTCGATGTCGGGGGGGCCGTCGCGCGCCGGCGAGAGGAACCGCTCGAAGAAGAGGTTGAGGGCGACGGCGTCGGCGTTGGTGATCCCCAGCGCGTAGCAGACGGCCGAGTTCGCGGCCGAGCCCCGGCCCTGGCAGTAGATGTCGCGCGCCCGGCAGAACTCGGTGATGTCCCAGACGGTGAGGAAGTAGCCGGCGAAGCCCAGCTGGGCGATCACGGCCAGCTCGTGGTCGATCTGGCGCCACGCCCCGGCCACGCGCTCGGCGTCGCGGGTCCCGTAGCGCCGCGTCGCCCCCTCGGCGACGAGGCGCTCGAGGTAGGCCTGCTCGTCGAGGCCCGGCGGCGTGGCGAAGGTCGGCAGGCGCGGCGCCACCAGGCGCAGGTCGAAGGCCAGCGCGGCCGTGAGCTCGCCGGCCCGGTCGACGACGCCCGGCCAGCGCGCGAAGCGCCGACGCTGCTCGGCGTCGCTGCGCAGGTGCGCGAGCGGCGAGGCGCTCAGCCACCCCTCCATCTCCTCGAGGCTGCGCCGTGCGCGGATCGCCGAGAGCACGTGGGCCCGGGGCAGGTCGCGGGGCGTGGCGTAGTGCACGTTGTTCGTCGCGACGAGGTCGACCCCCGCGCGCACCGCGATCTCGGCCAGCGCGTCGTTGCGCGCGACGTCGAGGGGCTCGCCGTGGTCCCAGAGCTCGACGGCCACGTGGTCGCGCCCGAAGCGCTCGACGAGCCGCTCGAGGGCGCGGGCCGCCGCGCGCGGGCCCTGCACCTCGAGCGCGCGGGCGAGCGGCCCCTTGCGACACCCGGTGAGGACGAGCCAGTCGCGTGCGGCCGCCGCCACCTCGTCGAGGGAGAGGCGCGGCGCCCCCTTCTCGCCCCGCGCCAGGTGCGCCAGGCCGAGGGTGCGCGAGAGGCGCGCGTAGCCCTCGGGCGTGCGCGCGAGCACCACCACGTGCTCACCCGAGGGGTCGGGCACCCCCGTGCGGTCGTCGTCCCCGCCCAGGGTCAGCTCGGCGCCGAAGACGGTGGCGAGTCCGAGCGCCCGGGCCGCCTCGGCGAAGCGCACCACGCCGTAGAGGCCGTGGTGGTCGGTGAGGGCGAGGCCCGCGAGGCCGAGGCGCACCGCCTCGACGACGAGCTCCTCGGGGTCGCTCGCGCCGTCGAGGAAGCTGAAGCCCGAGTGGGCGTGGAGCTCGCCGTAGAGCGCCATCAGTCGTAGATCCCCACCAGCCACCACCGGCCGGCCTCGGTCGCGACGAGCAGCGCCTCGCCCCCGGCGAGGACGATCTGGAGGTGGGCGCGACGGCGCCGACGCGACCACCACCGCTCCACCAGCGGCCACGGCCCGGCGTGCCAGACGACCTCCCGGCGCAGCGGCGTGGCGAAGACGACCGACGCCGGCGGAGCGCTGAGCGTCCCGCGCGCACCGAGCACGACCGGCCGGTCCCCCTCGTCGCGCACCTGCAAGGGCACCGGGCGGGCCAGCGTCGTCGCCGGCGAGGGGGCCACGAGCCGCCCCGGCCAGGGGGCGACGTCGGCGACGTCGCCCTCGGGCGCGCCCCAGGGCACGAGGGTCGCCCGGTCCTCGGGCCCCCGCCCGCCGCGCAGACGCGCCACGCACACCGCCTCAGCCCCGAGACGGCGACGGACCCGGTGGGCCGCGATCTCGGCCCGGTCGTCGCCGGCGCTGCGCTGGCCGAAGAAGCCCCGCTGCTCGCCCGACACCCCGACGACCCCGCGCAGCGCCGCCAAGCGCGTCTCGAGGCGGGGATCGCGCTGGCCCTCGAGCTCGGCGAGCTCCCCGCGGGCCACGCGGTGCGCATCGAGGACCCGGCGGTCGAAGCGCTCAGCGACGCGCGCCGGGTCGAGGTCGGCGAAAGCCCCCACCGTGCGCAGCCCCAGCCGCTCGCCCGTCGTGGCGAGGTCTCGCCGGCCGAGCGCGGCGAGGGGCTGGACGCGTCGGAAGGCGTCACCGCGGCCGACCGGCACCACCACGCGCTGGTGCGCCGCCAGCTCGGCACTGAAGAGGCCCTCGGCCACGCCGAGGTCGGGCTCGACGCCGACGATCTCGAGCACGCACCGGCGCACGCGACCCAGCACCGCGTCGTCACCGCCGAAGAAGCGGCTCGGCCCGCGTAGCGGTAGCGCGAACAGGCCCAGGCGTACCGCCTCGGTGAAGGGGCAGAGGGCGTCGAGGGCGTCGAGCAGCTCGAGGGTCGCCCGCAGTGTCGACCCGTCGGACGCCTCGTCGCTGAGCGACTCGACCCAGACGGCGAGGAGGCGCTCCACTAGGGCGCCTCGGCCCGCCCGTCCCGGTTGGGCAGGACGACGAGGTATTCGCGCACGGGACCGGCGGCCCCGCGCCCACCGACCCGCACGGTCAGTCGACGCGCGTCGAGACGGCTCGTCGTGGCCCACCGCGCGTCGACCACGCTGAAGAGCAGGTCGGCCGGGAGCGGCCACGGGGTGCGCGGCTCGCTGAGGGCGATCAAGACCGCGCCGCTCTCGCGCACACGGTCGACGAGGCGCCGGGCCGCCCCGTGGGCCGCCCGGCCCGGCGGGCGCACCACGACGAGGTCGACCCCGTCGAGCAGGTCGGCCGTCGACTCGGCCCACGCCCCGCGCGGGCGGGGCACGAAGAGCACGCGGCGC